>NZ_JAGWDA010000007.1:0-211978 GCF_020657875.1 Clostridioides sp. ZZV14-6150
TGATAGGTCGAAGGTGTAAGTGCAGCAATGTATTTAGCTTATCGATACTAATAGGTCGAGGACTTGACCAATATTTATTTGATGTTCATTGATTAAAATATATATGTAGTTTTTAGAGTGTTAACTCTAAAGAAACTAGTTTTACTAGTTATAAAAATTTAATGCGGGTGTAGCTCAATGGTAGAGTTCTGGCCTTCCAAGCCAGCTGTGAGGGTTCGATCCCCTTCACCCGCTCCAAAAGATTATGTGGTTACAATAGCAGAGAGGATACACCTGTTCCCATTCCGAACACAGAAGTTAAGCTCTCTAGCGCTGATGGTACTTGGTGGGAAACTGCCTGGGAGAGTAGGACGTAGCCACGTAATCTTTTTTTGTATAAAATTTTATAAAAATGTAATTATTATATGTTTTTATTTGTCTTTTATAGATTTTTTTGGCAATAAATGATATAGTGAATATAATTAAATATTTAAATATTTAATTTTTTTTGTTTTTTTGTAAGTTTATTTTTATAAATTTCTTTAAAATTTTTGGGAGATACACTTTGACATACGTTTTAAAAGTAATTCTAACAGTAAGTAGGACAAAAAATAAATAAAATAGAAATTTGTGTTAAATAAGGAGATTAATATGAAAAAAAATGCAAGATTAATAACAACAGGAATTCTTTCAATGGCAATTGTTGCACCTACAATGGCATTTGCTACTGAGTCTAATGCTATGGAAAATAATGATAATTTAAATATAAATTTGGAGAAAAAAAGTATAGTTTTAGGAAGTACATCAAAAGTAAGTGTGAAATTTAAAGAAAAGCCAGATGCTGATAGCATTACATTAAAATATAAATGCTATGACATGCCACTAGATACAACTCTGAACTACAATCAATCAACTGGATTATATGAAGGAACAATAAACTATAATAAAGACCCAGAATATTTAAATGTGTGGGAATTACAGGGTATAACAATAAATAGTGCAACTAATCCTAAGACTTTAGACAGACAAGAATTAGAAGCTATGGGATTAAATTTAAAAGATTATGATGTAACACAGGAATGTATAATTGAAGACATAACTTCAAGAAAAGATGTAAGCAAATATATGAGAAAAACTTCTGCACCTATTACAGAACTTACAGGAAGTGATAGATATGAAACAGCAGTAAAGATAAGTAAAGAAGGCTGGAAAAATGGTTCAGATAAAGTAATTATAATAAGTGGAGATGTAAGTATTGATGGTATTATATCAACTCCACTAGCAACTACATATAATGCACCAATACTTTTAGTTGAAAAAAACAATGTACCAACCAGTGTAAAAGCAGAATTAAAGCGTCTAAATCCTAAAGATGTAATAATAATAGGAGATGAGAATTCTATTTCTAAAACTACTGCTAATCAAATAAAATCAACTGTAAGTGCTAGTCAAACACGTTTGAATGGTTCTAATAGATATGAGACATCTTTATTGATAGCAAAAGAAATAGATAAAAATCATGATGTAGATAAAGTATATATAACAAATGCAAATGGTGGAGAAGTAGATGCACTTACTATAGCAGCAAAAGCAGGTCAAGATAAGCAGCCAATTATATTAAGTGATAAAGACAGTCTTACAAATGATACATACAAGTGGCTACAAAGTGAGGATTTACAAAGTGCCTACTTTATAGGTGGTCCTCAAATGTTATCAACAAATGTTATCAATAAAATAAATGATATAACTAAAGATAGTGTTACTAAAAATAGAGTATATGGAGCAGACAGACACGAAACAAATGCAAATGTAATAAAAACATTCTATACAGAGGATGAATTAGAAGCTGTTTTAGTAGCTAAGTCAGATGTACTTGTTGATGCTTTAGCAGCGGGACCATTGGCTGCTAGTTTAAAATCTCCAATACTTATAACACCAAAGACATATGTATCTGCATATCACAAGGATAATTTAGAAGCAAAATCTGCTAATAAGGTGTATAAGATAGGAGGCGGCTTGACTTCTAAGGTAATGAATTCTATAGCAGCGTCATTGTCTAAGCACAATACAACACCAACAGACCCAGGAACTAATAATGGAGCAAAGACAGTTATGATTGACCCAGGTCATGGTGGTTCAGATACTGGAACTACAGGTAAACCATTAGGTGGAATTAAAGAAAAAGATTATACTTTAAATACTTCACTTGCAACAACTGAGTATTTACGCTCAAAAGGAATAAATGTAATTATGACTAGAGATACAGATAAGACTTTATCACTTGGAAATAGAACTGCCTTATCCAACTCTTTAAGACCAGATTTATTTACAAGTATACACTATAATGCATCTGATACAACTGGAAATGGAGTAGAAGTATTTTATAAACTTGCAGATAAAAATGGTGGAACTACTAAAACTGTAGCCACAAACATATTAAATAGAATTTTAGAGAAATTCAATCTTAAAAATAGAGGAATAAAAACAAGAACACTATCAACTGACCCTACAAAAGATTATTTATATGTTTTAAGAACTAATGATATGCCAGCTGTACTTGTAGAATGTGCATTTTTAGATAATGAGAAGGACATGAGTTTATTAAATACATCATCAAAAGTAAAAGACATGGGTACACAAATAGGTAAAGGTATAGAAGAGTCATTAAAATAGTATATAATGAAAATACTTAAAAACTCAGCATAAATTAATTTATGACTTTAGATTTAGTTTAAATTCATAAAATAAAAATATAATTCTGTTATTAATAAAGACTATGTATAGATTTTTGCATATATAAGTGCAAATAGCATATACATAGTCTGTTTTGTAGTTAAGTTCTGATTGATAGGATTAAGGTACGAGTATAGCAATGTATTTAACTTCTCGATATTAATAGGTCAAGGACTTGAACAATATTTATTGACTTACAAAAAATTGGTATAAAATTCTACAAAATATAATCATTATATGTTTTTATTTGTCTTTTATAGATTTTTTTGGTAATAAATGATATAGTAGAAATGATTAAATATATTTAATTGTGTTTATTTTTTGTAATTTAATTTTTAATAAATTTTTGCAAATTTGGGGCATACACACTTTGCTGTGTTTTAAAAAATTAAAAAGACTAAAAAAGCAAGGTAGAAATCTATGTTAAGTAAGGAGATTAATATGAAAAAAAATACGAGATTATTAACAACAGGAATTCTTTCAATGGCAATTGTTGCACCTACAATGGCATTTGCTACTGAGTCTAATGCTATGGAAAATAATGATAACTTAAATATAAATTTGGAGAAAAAAAGTATAGTTTTAGGAAGTACATCAAAAGTAAGTGTGAAATTTAAAGAAAAGCCAGATGCTGATAGCATTACATTAAAATATAAATGCTATGACATGCCACTAGATACAACTCTAAATTACAATCAATCAACTGGGTCATATGAAGGAACTATCAATTATAATCAAGATCCAGAATATCAAAATGTGTGGGAGTTACAAGGGATAACAATAAACAGTGCAAATAATCCTAAAACCCTAAACAAACAAGATTTAGAAAAGATGGGATTAAATTTAAAAGACTACAATGTAACACAGGAATGTATAATTGAAGACATAACTTCAAGAAAAGATGTAAATAAATATTTGAGAAAGACTTCTGCACCTATTACAGAACTTACAGGAAGTGATAGATATGAAACAGCAGTTAAAATAAGTAAAGAGGGCTGGAAAAATGGTTCAGATAAGGTAGTTATAATAAATGGAGATGTAAGTATCGACGGTATTATATCAACTCCACTAGCAACTACATATAATGCACCAATACTTTTGGTTGAAAAAAATAATGTGCCTGATAGTGTAAAATCAGAATTAAAACGTCTAAATCCTAAAGATATAATTATA
This sequence comes from Clostridioides sp. ZZV14-6150, assembly GCF_020657875.1. NCBI lineage: Bacteria > Bacillati > Bacillota > Clostridia > Peptostreptococcales > Peptostreptococcaceae > Clostridioides > Clostridioides sp. ZZV14-6150. Next base: position 3,886 of record NZ_JAGWDA010000007.1, read on the forward strand.
ATTGGAGATGAGAATTCTATTTCTAAAACTAGTGCTAATCAGATAAAATCAGCTGTAGATTCTAATCAAACACGTATAAATGGCTCAAATAGATATGAGACATCTCTATTGATAGCAAAAGAAATAGATAAAAATCACGATGTAGATAAAGTGTATATAACAAATGGTAAGGATGGAGGAGAACTAGATGCACTTACTATAGCAGCAAAAGCAGGTCAGGATAAGCAACCGATTATAGTGACTGATAAAGATAGCATTACAAATATTACATATAAATGGCTGGAGAGTGAGGACTTACAAAGTGCTTATTTTATAGGTGGTTCTCAAATGATATCAACAAATATTATCAATAAGGTAAATGATATAACTAAGGATAATGTTGCTAATAATAGAGTATCTGGAGCAGATAGACATGAAACAAATGCAAATGTAATAAAAAAATTCTATACAGAAGAGGAATTAGAAGCTGTTTTAGTAGCTAAATCAGATGTACTTGTTGATGCTTTAGCAGCAGGTCCATTAGCTGCTAGTTTAAAATCTCCAATACTTATAACACCAAAGACATATGTATCTGCATATCATAAGGATAATTTAGAAGCTAAGTCTGCTAATAAAGTGTATAAGATAGGAGGCGGATTGACTTCTAAGGTGATGAATTCTATAGCATCATCATTATCTAAGCATAATACAACACCAATAGACCCAGAAACTAATAATGGAGCAAAGACAGTTATGATTGACCCAGGACATGGTGGTTCAGCACCTGGAGTAGATGGAACATCATTTGGAGGAATTTTTGAAAAAGATTATACTTTAAATACTTCACTTGCAACTACTGAATATTTACGTTCAAAAGGAATAAATGTAATTATGACTAGAGATACAGATAAAACTTTATCTCTTGGAAGTAGAACTGCCTTATCTAACTCTTTAAAACCAGATTTATTTACAAGTATACATTACAATGGCTCTACTAATAAAAAAGGTCATGGAGTAGAAGTATTTTATAAGCTTAAAGATAAAAATGGAGGAACTACTAAGACTGTAGCTACCAATATATTAAATAGAATTTTAGAGAAATTTAAACTTACAAATAGAGGTATAAAAACAAAAGTACTTAAAAATGACCCTACAAAAGATTATTTATACGTTTTAAGAACTAATAATATGCCAGCTGTACTTGTAGAATGTGCATTTTTGGATAATGAGAGTGATATGAAGTTAATAAATTCACCTGCAAAAGTAAAAGAAATGGGCATACAAATAGCTAAAGGAATAGAAGAATCATTAAAGTAATTACAAATAGGATGCTTAAAATTTAATATAAATTTATGATTGTGAGTTTATATTAAAGCTATAATTTGAAATATGGGTGTGTAAATATATAAAGACTATATATACATTGTTGCATATACTAATGCATAACAGTGTATATATGGTCTTTTTTGTAGTTAAATGCAATAATTTGATTGTATTTTGAGAAATGCACAATATGATATAATTAGATAATATACACTTAATTTAATTAAGGAAGGTGATTATGTGGAATATTTATTTAAAAAAAGCAGTCTAAAAAAAGATGAAAATGAATCCTTAGGTAAATATAAGGAATTGTTAGATAGAACTGAAAATAACTCAAGAAGTATTATTTTATTAGTACCAAATAACAATACTAGAATAAGATATGAGAGGTCATTAGAATTAGATTATAGTGAAGAATTAAAAATAACAACATATATAGGATTTGTAAAAAAAGAATTATTAAAATACTGGGCACTTATAATAGAAAAATGTGAAGGAATAAATAAAAAATCTATATCTCCAACATTTATATCAAATAGTTTAAGTGAATATTTAATAATTAAAAAAGTTAAGGAAAAAAGAGTGAAAGAAGGATATTTTGAAGATATCACAGGAACAAATAAATCAATCGCAAAAAGTATAATTACAAATATAAATAAGTCAGCATTTAATTTAATTGACTTTGATTTTATTGGAGAAAAAATATATTCATCAAAGAAAAATAGAAATAGTATCTATAGATTTTCATATACTCAGATGGATGAAATTATATCATATTACATAAATACATTAATTTCAAATTCAATGTTAGATAATGCATTGAGTGTGTATCTATATAATAATTACCTTCTTAATGATGAATTTTATTTAAAAATTTTACTTAAAGAATTGAGATATATAGTAGTTGATAGTCTTGAAAATTCAAGTAATGCAGAAGTAGATTTTATTGAAAAGGTATCAAGTAATGTATTAGAAAGCTATATATTCTTTGATTTTAGTAAAGATTATTCTGTGTTTAACAATACTGACATGGATTATATAAATGAAAAGATAATATCTAAAATTAAATTTAAAGAAGAAATTAACTTTAAAAAAAGTAATATAAAAATAGAAGATTTATATTTATTACCTTCAAGTATAGAATTAAATCAATCAAGTCAACTGTATAATGAAATGTTAGATTTAGTGAGTGAAAAGGTTATAACTCTTATAGAAAGTGGTATATCTCCAAAAGATATAGCAATTATATCACCTATAAACAATACAATATTGGAGTATCAAATTAAGGATTCTTTGAGAGAAAGAAATATAGATGTTTTCAACACTAAAAAAGATAAAAAAGCTATAGATTATCTATATGGAAATGCTCTAGTGGTTGCTACTTGCATATTTTATGGATATTTAGACTTTATAAAAGATGAAGAATATATAAGTTTTTTAGAGACCATTTTAGACATAAACAGAATAAAAGCATTTAAGATTTTTAAAGAAACAAGGCATTTAGAAGTTGATAAAATAGAAGGATATAATCAATATCGTGATATTTTACAGTATATTGAAGAAAAGAAGAAAAGTGACATAAAAATACATGAATTTTTAATTCAGTTTTATATAGATAAAATGTTAAATTTAAAAGATGGTAAAAAGAATGTTGGCCTATGTAAACAAATAATAGCTGAAAGTGAATCATTTAGTGAAAGTGCAGACCTACTTGGATTGAAAGAGGAAAAGATTTTTATAGAAGCTTTAAAGACGACAATAAATGATTATTATTCTGTTATTGATATAGAAGAGTTAAAAAGCAAAGATAAAATAGTAATAACGACTCCTTATTCATATATATCATCAAATATAGATAGAAGTATTCAAATATGGGTAGATATAGGAAGTAATTCTTGGAATATGAAAATAGAAAAAGATATAAGTAATTTAATTGTACTTAGAAAATCTTTTGAAGAGAAAAAAATTTATACAAATGAAATGGAAGAGTACTACAAGAAATACTATCTATATAATACAATATATAATTTATTGTTAAGTGCAAATAAAGTTTATGCATATAAGAGTGAATACACAATTAATGGTTATATTCAAGAAAGTATGCTATATAGTATACTTTTGAAACTCTCACATAAAGGGGATAAAATTTATGATTAATATAAATTATAGAGAAGACCAAATACCAATAATAAATTATGAGGATGGAACTATGGCAGTTCCAGCAGTTCCTGGGGCTGGAAAGACATTTATAATAACAAATTTAGTAGCTAAACTACTACTTGAACAGAAACATAAAGGTGGTAAAATATTAGTTCTTACATATATGAATAGTGCTGTAAATAATTTTAAAGGTAGAATAAAAAAAATACTTGAAGAAAACGAAATAGACGATATTAACTCATATGAAGTAATGACTATACATAGTCTAGCTGTAAAAATAATAAAAGAAAAACCCGAAATAGTAATGTTGAGTGAGGATTTTAATATAGCTGATGATTTACAAAAAAGTATTATATTAAATGAATGTATAAATAAATTTAGATTTGATGGAGGAGAAAGAGCATTTAGATGGTTTCTAAAAGAGCAAAAAGATGAGAGATGGAAAGAGATAACTCTTGAAGCTTGGGAGAGAGGTTTTTTTGAATTTGCAGGAAATGCTATAAGTGAACTTAAATACAAGGGAATTTCTCCAGATAAGCTTGAAGAGATACTATCAAGAGGACACAAAGGCATGCTTAAAGTGATTTTGCCAATATACAAATTATATGATAGAAAATTAAAGCAAAATGGCTTGCTAGATTATGATGATATATTAATTTTAGCAGAAAAAACTTTAAGCTTAGATGAAGGACTTAGAAAAAAATTCCAAACTAGATATAAATATATTTTTGAAGATGAATGTCAAGATTCAAATGAAATACAAGGGAATATAATAAAAATTATATCGAGTGAAAACAATAATTTAGTTAGAGTGGGAGATATAAATCAGAGTATAACAGGTACATTTTCATCATCAGACCCTAAGTTTTTTAAAGAATTTGTAAAAAATGCAAAGTGTTGTTATAGGATGGATATGTCAAATAGAAGTTCAAAAGATATACTAGATTTAGCAAATACACTTGTAGAGTATGTCACAAAAGAATTTAAACAAGAAGAATGTAGATATGCTCTTGAGGATATGCAAATAAAAACTGTTCCAACTGGAGTGGGATATAAAGAAAACCCTAATCCAGAGCATTATAATATAAATGTAAAATGGTATGATAGTTGGAAAAATGAAATAGAACAAACTGCTAAATATGTTAAAGGTATAAAAAAGAAATATCCAGATAAGAGTATAGGGATACTAGTTCCATTTAATGAACAAGTTACACAAGTTGCTAAGGAACTTAGAGAGTATAATCTAACATTTGAAGAATTGGGTCCAAACTCTTTAAGTAAAAGGAAGGTTATAAATAACATAGCTTCTATTATAGATTTTATGCTAAACTGTGATGATATAGAAAAATTAATAACCGTACTTGATAAGGTTTTTATAAATACAGATAATGAAATAGAAGAAAAGAATTTTTTAGACGGATTAAAAAACTATACAACAGAAGAAATTATATATGATTTTAAATTTAATAAAGATAAATTTGAACCACTAGAAATTAATGAGGAAAGCAATATATATACAAGTTTTAAAGATGGTATAGATATTATAAAACAGATATTAGAATACCCAATAATAAGGTTAGACCTGCTGATACTATTTATTGGTAAAAAGCTTAACTTAGAAAAAGAGGATAAGGCAGTATTAGATTATATATCTTTTTATATAAAGTATTTAGTTTCGGAAAATATATATATGGACTTAGAGGATGTTTACAATGTTCTATTTGATGTTAAAAATAAGGTGTTTAATCACATAATAGATGTAGTTTATGAGATAAATGGATATGAGCCAGAACCTGGTAGCATAACACTATGTAATTATCATAAATCAAAGGGGATGGAATGGGATTGTGTGTTTTTATTAGGTCTTGTTGAATATAATTTCCCTGACAATATTACTCAGAAATTTCAGAGTGATAAATGGTACTTAAAAGAAAAATACAAAAACCCAATGGCTATTATTAAGTCAGAAATTGAAGCTATACTAAAAGGGAGTATTTCAACTGATTACGCTTATCAAACTAAAATTGATTCTATAAATGAGAAGATTAGACTTTTATATGTAGGAATCACTAGGGCAAAGGAGATGTTAGTACTTTCAGGGAGTGCTTATAGAGATGAAAATGATATAGGAAATAAAAGAAAAGAACAGAAACCATGTGTCTATTTAAGAAGGCTGAATCGACATATTATTGAGAAAAGGTCAAATTAACATATAGATGAGTTAAGTTGATATATTGTTGAAAGAAAGTTAAGTTAACATATAATGAGTTCAGTTACTATGTTGTTTAAAGAATGCCAAATTAATATATAATAAATAGTTATTAAAAAATAAAGTTAAGAGAGAAGTGATATGATTGAATGATAAATTAAAATATTTTTCCTATAGTCAAAATTCAATTAACACATATAAGTCATGCCCACTAAAATTTAAGTATAAGTATATTGATAAAATAAATTGGAAAAATGATGATATAGGTAGTAGAGTGTATTATGATAGTTTAAAAACTGGAAGAGACTTTCATTTAATTTGTGAAAGATACTTTAGTAATATACCACTTGGAATCTATTTTAATGAAGATGACAAAAATAGTAAAAGATTTTTAAAATGGATTGAGAATATAAAAAAAATTGTTCCCATCGAAAAAGAAAAAATATATTTACCAGAATATGAAGTAAGGATGAATTTAAATGGGGACATATTACAAGCAAAGTATGATTTAATTGTAATTGGAAAAGGAAATATAGAGGTATGGGACTGGAAAACTGAATCTAAAAAGATTAACCATAAAAATGTAGAAAGTAGGATTCAAACAATAGTTTATATGTTTTTGGCAAAAGAAGTTATTCCGAAAGTTTTAAAAATAGAAGTAAATGTTAAAGATATAAGTATGAAATATTACCAACCTGAATTTGATGATTTGCCAATTAATATCTCATATAATGAAGAAAAACATGAGACAAATAGAAATAAAATTCAAAGCTATATAAACATGATAAAAAGTACTAATTATGAAGAACATACATACGAACACAATCTATACAATAATATAGAAAAGGTATATAATAAAGAAGAACGTATGTGCTATAGAAATAAAAGTCATTGTAAGTATTGTGAATTTAATAAATTATGCAATGGCAAAGAAATAGATTATAGTATTTTGGAGGCGGAAATTTATGGGACTTAGGTTTATATTAGGTAGATGTGGAAGTGGAAAATCTACATATATATTAGATGAAATTAAAAAAGAATCTCAAAAAAATGAAATGACATCTGTTATACTTTTAGTTCCAGAACAGTATACATTTGAAGCTGAAAATAGAGTAAGCAAACTATTTTTAGGAGGAGAAAAGGACAAGTATTTAAGAGTTAGAGTGCTTAGTTTTAAAACACTGAGCAACATAGTTTTTTCTCAAACAGGAGGATTAACAGATGTAAATATAAATTCTAGTGGAAAAGCAATGATGGTGTATCGAGCGATAGAAGATGTAAGTGAAGAGTTAAATGTATTTTCAAAATCAAAGTCACAATCTGGTTTTGTAAGTTCAATTACAGATATGATATCAGAAATGAAACAGTACAATATAAGCCCTGAAATGTTAGAAAACATATCTGGAGAATTAGAAAATGAGACATTAAGTTTAAAATTAAAAGACATAAGTAAGATATATAATTCTTTTGAAGGAAAATTACATGAAAATTATATAGATGCTCAAGATATGTTGACTTCATTATCAGGCAAAATAGAATTGAGTAACTATTTAGAAGGAGCTTATGTTTATATAGATGAGTTTACAGGTTTTACACCAAATCAATACAATGTTATAAAAAGTATATTAAATAAAGCTAAAGATGTTAGCATATCTTTGACTGTAGATAATGTTAATTATATTGGATATAGTAAAACAGATGTATTTTCTAGAACTAAGTTTACTTATTCAAAATTAACTCAATTATGTAATGAAGAAGGAATAAAAATATTACCACAAGTAAATTTGAATACAGGCGTTATAAAAAGGTTTGAAGAAATTCAAGAGTTACAACATTTAGAAAAATTTTATAATGCTTATCCATATAAAACATATATAAATCCAACTAAAAATATAAAAATAAAAGAATTTAATAATCTATATTCAGAGGTAGAAGAAATAGCTAAAGAAATTGTACATTTGGTTAGAGACAAGAATGTTAGGTATAGAGATATAACTCTTGCTACAAGAGACTTAAATAGATATGATTTTTTGGTACATTCTATATTTAATGAGTATAATATACCTAACTTTATAGATAAAAAGAGAGAGGCAAAAAGTAATCCAATAGTCATATTAATTATTTCAGCTTTAGAAATGAAAAACAGACGATATGGATATGAAACTATGTTTAGGTATTTAAAGAGTGGTCTTATAGGAATTGATAATGATGATATAAATTTGCTGGAAAATTATGTACTAGCCAATGGAATTAAAGGTAAGAAATGGTTTGATGAAAAATGGGATTATAGAATAACGCAAAGTCTTTCTAATGAAGAAAGTGAGTTCGAGTTAGAATTAAAAGATAAAATAAATGAGATAAAAAATAGAGTATTAGAGCCAATAATAAATTTACAAGAAAAACTAAAAGGAAAAAATAGAGTAAAAGAAATTTGTAAGTATATATATGAGTTTTTACTAGATATAAGTATGCCAGAAACGATAGAGAGTTTAATAGTAAATTTTAAGGATAAAGGAGAACTTGATGTTGCTAATCAGTATTCACAAGTTTGGGATATAGTAGTGGATGTTTTAGACCAAATGGTGGAACTTATGGGTGAAGAAATAATATCCTTAGAAAAATTTATAAAATTAATAACTCTTGGATTTGATGAGTATGAGTTAGGGCTAGTTCCTCCTAGTATAGATCAAGTACTTGTAAGTAGTGTGGATAGGATGAAAAATCCAAATACAAAATACTTATACTTAATAGGAACTACTGATGGTGTATTTCCTTTAATTACAAAAGATAGTGGAATATTAAGTGATAATGATAGGGAAAGTCTTGGAAATAAAGGTATTGAAGTTGATATAGATAGTAAAACTAGAAGTTTTGAAGAACAATTTTTAGTATATAAAGCTCTTACTTCAACATCTGAAAATTTAATTATAACATATCCTATATCTGACCATGAAGGTAAGACACTTAGACCTTCAATAATTATATCAAGATTAAAGAAGATATTCCCAAATATAGAAAATAAAAGTTATTTAATAGAAGAAGATAAAAGAACTAATGAAGATATACTTAAAAAAATAACTGTAAAATCACCTACATTTAATGAGCTTATAAGTGTAATAAAAAACTACGATAATGATGAGTACAGCAAAGAAGAAATTAATAGTATCTGGTTAGATATATATAGATACTATCTAAAGGATGAACTGTATAGTTCTATAACAAAAAAAGTTATAAAAGGTCTTAGTTATACTAATCAAGTTCATAGAATTGAAGAGAAAAAAATAAGGTCATTATATAAAAGTAATTCTCTTAGTGTGTCTAGGCTTGAAAAATATGCAGAGTGTCCATTTGCTTATTTTATACAATACGGTCTTAAAGCTAGGAAGCGTAAAGAATATTCATTTACACCACCAGATTTAGGAACCTTTGTTCATAATATTTTAGATAGATTTTCAAAAGAGCTATCACAAGATAATTTATTGTGGAAAGATATTGATGAGGAATATATAGAACTAAAGGTAGGTATTATAGTTGATGAAATAATCTCAAAGATACCAGGGTATATATTAAATAGTTCTGAAAGATATAAATATCTTGCATATAGATTAAAGAATATGCTTACAACAGCTATAAATATAATTAGCCAACAGATAAAACAAGGTTCATTTGAACCTGTAGATTATGAAGTTAAATTTGGTAAAGACGGTAAATACCCTCCTATAAAAATAGTTTTGAATAATGGAGAAGAAGTAAATTTAATTGGTCAAATAGATAGAGTAGATGAATTTGAAGAAGGTGAAAACAAATATATAAGAATAGTAGATTATAAATCAGGTAATAAAACTATAAATTTAACAGAGATATACTATGGTCTACAATTACAATTACTTGTGTATCTTGATGCAATCCTTGAAAGTGTAAAAGAAGAAGATATAAATTTAAATCCAGCGGCAATATTATATTGTAGAATAAATAATCCAATAGCAAAGTTTAATGAAGATAAAGATGATACTGAAATTCAAGAAGCTATACTAAAAGAACTTAGAATGAAGGGGCTTGTGGTAAAGGATTCTCATATAATAAAAGAGATGGATAAATCATTAATAGATGGAGAAAGAAAAAATTCCTTAGTAATACCAGTAGGTCTTACAAAGGATGGAAATGTAGGTAAAAGTACATCTACAGTAAGTTATGAAGATTTTAGGTTACTTAGAAAATATGTAAAACATGCGATAAAGGATTTATGTGAAGAAATGTTAAGTGGTGAAATAAAGATATCTCCATATAAACATAAAGAGGGAACATCATGTGATTTTTGTGATTATTCAGCTATATGTCAATTTGATTCAACTATGAAAGATAATAAATATAAAATTTTAAATAATAAGAGCAATGAAGAGATAATAAAAATGATGGAAGGAGATGTTGATTGATGAGTTCTCCTAAATGGACAAAAGAGCAAACAGAAGTTATAGAAAGTAGAGACTGTAATTTACTTGTTGCAGCAGCTGCTGGGTCGGGAAAAACAGCAGTACTGGTTGAACGTATAATTCAAATGATAACAAGTAGAGAAAATCCAATTGATATAGATAAATTATTAGTAGTTACATTTACTAATGCAGCTGCATCAGAAATGAGAGAGAGAATAGGTGATGCTATAGGAAAAGCATTAGATGAAAATCCAGAAAATAAGCATTTACAAAATCAACTTGTTTTATTAAATAAATCGAGTATTACAACAATACACTCATTTTGTTTAGATGTTATAAAATCGAACTTTCATAGAATAAACTTAGACCCTAATTTTAGAATAGGAGACCAAACTGAATGTGCTATTTTGAAACAAGAGGCAATCGAAGAAGTATTTGAAAAATTATATGAAGAAAGAGATGAGGGTTTCTTAAATTTAGTTGAAAGTTATGCAGAAAGAGGAGGAGACAAAGAAGTTCAGGATATTATTCTAGGAATATATTCATTTGCAATGGCTTCTCCTGAGCCTAAAAAATGGCTTATTGATTCAGCAGAGAGATTTAACATTGATGAGGATTTTGATTTTTCAGAATCTATTTGGGCTAGAGCTATATTAGATACTGTAAAAATAGAAATTGATGGAATTTGCTCAAATATGGAAAAGGCCTTAAAAGAAGTTAAGTCAATAGATGAACTAGAAACTTTTACAGAGAAGCTGTCGATTGAATATAAGAGAATGGTCGATATTTCAGAAGCATGTAATAAATCATGGAATGAGGCATATAAGAAGATGTCAAGTATGTCTTTTGAAAACTATGTCAAAGGTATAAAAAGGATACCAAAAGATGCTCCTTCATATATAAAAGAGTCAAAAGAAAAAGCAAAAGCAATAAGAGACAAAATTAAAAAATCTTTAGAAAGTATAATAAATTCTACGTTTAATAAAGATAATGAATCTATTAAAGATGAAATTAAATATCTTTATAATATAGTTAAACCAATCTCTAATATTGTTCTGAGATTTGAAGAAGAATACAGCAATAAGAAAAATGAAAAAGGAATAATAGATTTTAATGATATAGAGCATTTTGCCTTAAATATACTTACGAATATAGATGAGAACGGAAATATCATACCTTCTGATATAGCTATGGGGTATAGAGATAATTTCTATGAAATATTTATAGATGAATATCAAGATAGCAATCTTGTACAAGAAGTACTTCTTAAAACTGTGGCAAACATAGAGACTCCAAATAGATTTATGGTTGGCGATGTAAAGCAAAGTATATATAGATTTAGACAAGCAAAACCAGAGTTGTTTTTACAAAAGTACAATAACTATAAAGATGAAAAAGGAAGTTCTCACAGAAAGATAATGCTTTATAAAAACTTTAGAAGTAGGGAAGAAGTTGTAGACTCTGTAAATTATATATTTGAAAATATAATGAATGAGAATATAGGAGAGATTGAATATACAGAAAAAGAAAGACTTAATTTGGGTGCAGATTTTAAATCAGATTTAGAGGAGAACTCTATTGTCGGTGGAGCAACAGAAATACACCTTATACAAAAAAATACTAAACCTAGTAATGATATTATAAACAATAAAGATAATAATGCTAATAATGAAGAAAATGAAGCAGAAGAAGATGAAGAACTAGACAACATACAACTTGAAGCTAGAATGGTTGGAAAGATTATTAAGGATTTAATGAAAGTCAATGAAGATGGAAAGATTCAAAAAGTTTATGATAAAGGAATTGATGCCTATAGACCTGTGGAATTTAAGGATGTAGTGATTCTTTTAAGAGCTACATCTGCATGGGCACCTGTGTTTGCAGATGAGTTGATGAATATGGATATACCTACTTATGCTGATGTTGGAGTGGGATATTTTGATACAATTGAAATAAAAACAATACTATCATTACTTCAGATAATAGATAATCCAATGCAAGATATACCTCTTATAGCTGTGTTAAAGTCACCTATATTTGGATTTACACCAGAGGATTTAATTGACATTAGAATTCAAAATAAAGATAAAACTTTTTATGAAGTTTTAGAGAGTACATCAGAGTATGATGAATTTACAGATTCACAGAATGAAAGTAAGTCGGATTTTGTACCAAGTGAAGAATGTATAAATAAAAGTAAAGACTTTCTGATTAAACTAAAGGAATTTAAAGAGAAATCAATGTACATGAGTACAGATGAATTTATATGGTATTTATATACAAAAACTGGATATTATGCTTATGTTGGAGCATTACCAGGTGGAAGTCAAAGACAAGCTAACTTGAAAGTACTTTTTGAGAGAGCAAAACAATTTGAAGAGACTAGCTTTAAGGGAATATTCAATTTTGTAAACTTTATAGAAAAATTAAAAAAATCTAGCTCTGATATGGGGAGTGCAAAAACACTTGGAGAAAATGCAAATGTTGTTAGAATAATGAGTATCCATAAGAGTAAAGGTCTAGAATTTCCAATAGTTATATGTTCTGCTATGGGAAAAAATTTCAATACTCAAGATTTTAAAAAGAGTATTTTATATCATCATAACTTAGGATATGGACCTCAGTTTGTGGACTATGAGAGACGAATTTCTTTTCCAAGTATAGCTAAAGAAGCACTAAAAAGTAAAATAAATATAGAAAATTTATCAGAAGAGATGAGAGTATTATATGTTGCATTTACAAGAGCAAAAGAGAAACTGATTATAACAGGCTCTACTAGAAATGTACAAGATAGCATGAAAAAATGGTGTAGTGGAATTGAAAATTTAGATACAATATCACAATATGAAATACTAAAAAGTAAGAATTTCTTAGATTGGATAATGCCTTGTGTATTAAAACATAAAGATTTATCTAATTTATTGGAAGATATGGGATTAGATGTACCATTTAATGTTGAACATAATTCAAAATGGTATGGAAAGTTATGGAATAAGGATGATATTTTAATACAAAAGAAAAATGATGAAGAAAAAGAAAGTATTGAAGAAGTTCTTGAAAAAATAGATGTAGAGGAACCTGATAGCGATTATTATACTGAAATAGAAGAAAAGTTAAACTATATATACCCATATGAATTTAGTACAAAAAAACCTGCTAGTATATCGGTTACAGAAATAAAAAAGATACAAAATAATTATGAAGAAGAGTTGATAAATACTATATTTGAACAAAAAATAAACTTAAAAAAACCTCTATTTATTCAAAATGATGAAGAAAAAGAAAAAATAAATGGAGCAGAAAGAGGTACAATAATTCACTTAGTTATGGAAGTTTTAGATTTAAAGAAGGTAAACAACATAAATGATATAAAGATGCAAATAAAAAGTTTTATTTCAAAGGGTATAATAACAGAAAAGCAAGCTAGTATAGTAAATCCTTATAAAATATATAAATTTTTTACATCTAACATAGGAAAAAGGATGTTAAATGCTGAACTTATAAATAGAGAAAAAGCAATTTATGCACAAGTAAATATGAAAGATATATATATTTATGAAGAATTGATAAAAAATGATGATAAGAAAATTTATGACAAAGAAAGTGTCATGTTAAGAGGTATAGTTGATGCTTATTTTGAAGAAGATAATCAGATAGTTTTAGTAGATTATAAAACAGATTTTGTAAATGAGGAAAATATAAATCAGATAATAGAGAAATATAAAAAACAATTAGACTTATATGCAGATGTTATTGAAACTTTAACTGGAAAATCAGTAAAAGAAAAATGTATATATTTATTTGGAGTTGATGAGGCTGTTTGTTATTAATTATTTTGATATAAATTAGACATAAAGATAAAGGGGAGGGGAAAAATGAGATTCATTCATACATCAGATTGGCATCTAGGGAAATCCCTAGAAGGTCATTCTAGAATTGAAGAGCAGGCAAAATTTTGTGAGGACTTCATAAAAATAGTAGAATCAAGTGAAGTTGATATGGTAATAATTGCTGGGGATATATATGATAATTCTAATCCACCAGCACAAGCTGAAAAACTGTTTTATAAAACAGTTTCAAGACTTGCTAATAATGGACAAAGATGTGTAATAATAATTTCTGGGAATCATGACAATCCAGAGAGACTTTCTGCAATAACACCTTTAGCACATGAACAGGGTATACTTATATTTGGTTATCCATCAAGTTCTACAGAAAAAGCTAAGTATGAAAAATTTGAGATAACAGAGACTATACAAGGATGTACAACATTAAATATAAATGGAGAAAGTGTTGTAATTGCTACATTGCCTTATCCAAGTGAAAAAAGATTAAATGAGGTTTTTTCAAGTGAAGATGATTTGGAAAAGCAAAAGACTTACTCTGAAAAAGTAGGCGACATATTTAGAAGTTTAGGAGAAAATTTTAGAAGTGATACTATAAATATAGCAGTATCACATATATTTGTAATAGGTGGAGAGAGTACTGAATCAGAAAGACCTATACAACTAGGAGGAAGCTTTTTGGTTGAAAAAAAAGACTTACCAGAAAAAGCTCAATATACTGCACTAGGACATTTGCACAAACAACAAAAAGCTTCTGAACGATTAAATGCATATTATTCTGGTTCTCCACTTCAATATAGCAAAGACGAAAGAGCATATACTAAAGGTGCGTATATAGTGGATATAAAAGCAGGAGAAAAACCAAATATTGAGGAAATTTATTTTAACAATTACAAACCAATAGAAGTATTTAAATGTAATGGTATAGATGAAGCTTTAGATATATGTGAGCAAAATCAAGATAGAGATATCTGGTCATACTTTGAAATAGATACTGATGAGATAATATCTCAGGGTGAAATTAAAAAAATGAAAGAATTATTAAAAGACATAATAGAGATAAAACCAATAATAACATCTTGTTATGAACAAGAAAGTGTAGATATAAAAGAAAAGTCTATGGCAGAATTATTCAAAGAATTTTATTCCTTTAGTAGAGGTGTAGAACCAAAAGGAGAACTTATGGATTTATTTCTAGATATAATAAGTGAAGAAGGTGAATCAACAGATGAGACCAATTAGATTAGAACTGACTGGACTTAATAGTTATATTGATAAACAAGTTATAGACTTTGAAAAACTAATTGAAAGAGGTTTGTTTGGAATATTTGGGACTACTGGAAGTGGGAAATCTACAATTTTAGATGCTATAACTATTGCTATGTATGGAAATATATCTAGAAATACAAAAGAATATATAAACAGTGTATGTGATAAAGCAATTATATCGTATGAATTTGAGATAGGAAGCAAAAATACAAGAAGAAGATACATTGTAGATAGAACTATTGTAAGAAGTAAAACAGGAACAAAGACTTCTGGTGCTAGATTAGTAGAGGTGTTAAATGATAATACAAAAAATGTTTTGGCTGATAAAGTTGTTGAAGTAAATGAAAAGGTGGCTCAAGTTGTAGGACTAACATCAAACGATTTTACGAGGTCAGTAGTTTTACCACAAGATAAATTTAATGAGTTTTTGAGATTATCACGTGCAGATAGAAGAGATATGTTAGAGAGAATTTTCAATCTTGAAAAGTATGGAAGAAGTCTTGGAGATAAAGTAAAAAAGAGAAAAAATTTACATTCGCAAAAGTTAAAAGACTTGAAATCAAAATTAAGTCAATACGATGGAATTACAGAAGAAGTGTATAATGATATCAATCAAGAACTAATGGAGTTAAAAAAACTAGAAAAAGAGAAAAATAAAACTTTGGATTTAGTTCAAAAATCTTATGAAGAGAGTAAGGTAATATATGAGGAACAATTGAAACTAGAGAAAAATGAGCTTAGAAAAAATGAACTCAACCTAAAAAGCAATGAGATAAAGGAAAAGACTAATCTTGTAGAAAATGATAATAATGCAAGAAAAGTGGACCCATACATAGGAACAGTTCAAAATTTAGAAAAAAGAATAGAAGAAGATAGTTTTACAGTAGATAGATTAGATAAAAAATTAGTAATTTTAAATCAAGAACTTGAAATTACAAAACATAGATATGAAAGAATAAGTAAAATTAAAAATGAAGAAGTTCCTAAGTTAAGTGAGGAAAAAATAAAGTTACAACAAGCAATAAAATTAGAAGAAGAATTAGTTTTACTAGATAAGGAATTAAAAGAATTAAAAGAAAATGGTCTTGATTTAAGTAAGAACAAAATGGAGTTAGAAAAACTAAAAAAAGATTCTGAATCTAGAAAAGAAGCAGTTATTAAGTCTGTAAAAGAAATTGAAGGGAAAATAGATAAAGTAAATATAAGTGCAGAATTAAAACAAAAAATATTTTTAGCATATGAATATGAGAAAGATTATAATAAAGTATTAGAAGAGAAAACTCAAAAAATAAATAAACTAGAAGAAATATCTAAGGATACAGAAGATATAAATTTAAAAGTCAGATATATTGATAGAGACAAAAATGACATCAACCGTAACCTAGAAAGTTTGTCTCTTCATTTAGATGTTCTTCTTAAAAAATGTCCTGGCAAAAGTGAAGATTTGCTTTTAAAATCTGAATATGTAACTGAATTAAGGAATAAGGCAAATAATACCAAAGAAAATGAAATTAAGAAAAATAATATACAAGATGAATTAAAAGTAGTTTTAGAAAATAAATTTAATATTGAGAGAGAGCTAAATCTAGTAAATGAAAAGCTTGAGAACAATAGAAAAAATAGAGAAGACCTTGAAAAAGAGTTAGAAGAACTAAAATACTTGAATTTGGCTTCTGAGCTTAGACGTGAATTAAAAGAAAATGTGCCATGTCCAGTTTGTGGTTCAAAGCACCATGAAAATCATAATATAACTAATTATGATGAAAATATAGTTTTTGTTAAAGATAAATTAGATAAATTGGAAAAAGAAAAAGTAAGCATAAGACATAATATTGAAGAATTAAATGCTAAAGTAAGTGGTTATGTGTCTGTAGAAAAAATGAAAACTAAAGAATTGGAAGATGTAAAAGGAAAACTTGGGGAAATTCCATCCAGTCAATTATTTAAAAGACTTGATGATGAACAAAGAAAATTAGCTGTACTTAAATCTAATATTCAAGAGTGGGAAAAAGAGAAAGAGAGTACCGAAAATAAAATAACATTGGCAAAAGAAGAAAAAAATAGAATTGAAAAAGAAGAATTAAAGATAAACGAAAGTTTGAATAACTATAAGAAATTAATAAAAGATTTAAATATCGAAATTGAAAGTCTGGAACATAAATGTAAGAAATTAAAACAAGAGTATTTAGGATTAAAAACAATTACTAAAGTTTCAAATCTATCGTCAAAAGTAGAAGAATTAAGAGAAAATGAAAAAAAATTAGAATTATTAAATACTGGATATTCAAACTTATTAAAAAACAGAGATTTATTAGATATTAAAATAAGAGAACAAGAAAGTAAATTACATGAAATAGAGTTAGAGTTAATAAAGGCTAGAGAGTTATATGTAGAAAAAAAAGTGCATAGAGAAAGTAAATATAAAGAAGTAATTAACATAACAAAAGGTGATTTAGCTAAAAATCTTTTACATAATGTTGAAGAACGTATATGCAAGATACTAGAACAAGAAGAGTCTAGTAAAGTAAAGCTAGAAGAACAGAGGTTAGAATATGAAAAAAATCTTGCTGAGAAGCACAATATAGATGGAAGACTTAAAACTGCTAAAGAACAATATAAAGAACAAAAAATAATATTAAATAAACTGCTAGCAGAAAATAAATTTGAAAGTATATATGCGGTAAAAAGAGCTTTATTAGAAGGTGAAGAAGTAAAAAAACTGATTGAAGAAATATTAGAATATGAAGAAGAACAAAAGTTATTATCGTTTAAAATAAAATCATCAAAAGAAAAATTAAATGGAAGAATTATTAAAAAAGAATACTTTGAACAATTAAAAGATAATATTTATAATATGAAAGTAGAAATAGGAAATATATCCAAAGACATTGGAGCTAATCAAAATAAGTTGATAACATTAAAAGATTCTTTAGATAAGATAAATGATTTTAATAAGGAACTTAGATTGGTTGAACATAAAGTAGATTTGTTAGAAGAATTAGATAAATGTATACAAGGAAATAAATTTGTAGAATACGTCTCTACAAATCAACTAAAATATATAGCTTTAGAAGCATCAAAAAGATTAGAAGGAATAACTAAAGGAAGATATGCACTTGAAATTGACTCAACACTCAATTTTGTAATGAGAGATAATTTTAATGGAGGAGAAAGAAGAAGTATTGATACTCTATCTGGAGGAGAGACATTTTTAACTTCACTATCATTAGCACTTGCTCTTTCATCTCAAATACAATTAAAAGGGAGTGCACCACTTGAATTCTTCTTCTTAGATGAAGGATTTGGTTCATTGGATAGTGAGCTTTTGGAGATTGTTATAGAATCATTGGAAAGATTGCATAGTAATAATCTAAGTGTGGGTATAATAAGTCATGTCGAAGAGCTTAAAAATAGAGTTCCTGTTAAGCTATTGGTTTCATCGAGTGAAGCTGGAGTAGGTTCAAAAGTAAAAATTGAATACAGTTAGAAACAATATGTTAATTGAATATATTATCTAACATTTCCAAAAAATATATAATTGTGATATAATTAAAACTAATATTAAATTTATTTATAATTAATATCAATATAAAAAAACAAGTAAGTAGGAGTGTGGTAAGTGTTGGAATCGCCCAATAGTTTGGTCCAGATTATAATTTTAGTAGTATTACTTATGGGGTCTGCATTTTTCTCAGCATCAGAGACAGCTTTAATGTCTTTAAGTAAAATCAGAATTAGATATATGCAAGATGAAGGAGTCAAAGGAGCTAAGTTAGTAAGTTCATTAATAGAAAGCCCAAATAAACTTTTAAGTTCTATATTAGTTGGAAATAACGTTGTAAATATAGCAGCAACATCCATATCAACGTCACTGTTTATAGGGTTGATGGGAGAAAAAGGAGTAGCACTTGCTACAGCTGTTATGACAGTACTAGTGTTAATATTTGGTGAAATTACTCCAAAGACAATAGCAGCAAGTAACTCAGAAAAGGTTTCTCTTTTGGTATCTAAGCCTATAAGAGTAATTATATTTGTATTAAGACCAGTAGTATGGGTATTTAATATAATTACGAACGTTATATTTAAATTGTTTGGTATAACACATAAAGGAGCCAAGTCATTTATAACTGAAGAAGAATTAAAAACTATGGTAAATGTAAGCCATGAAGAAGGCGTCCTTGAAATGGAAGAAAGAGAAATCATAAATAATGTATTTGAATTTGGAGATATGCAAGCCAAAAACGCAATGATACAGAGAATAGATATGGTAGCTATAGATATGGAAGATAGTTACGATGAAATCATACAAGTATTTAAAGAAGAAAAACTAAGTAGAATGCCTGTATATGAAGAAACTATAGATGATATTGTAGGAATACTTAATATAAAAGATATTATATTTTTATCAGATGAGGAAATAGAGTCATTTGATATTAAAAATTATATGAGAGATCCATTTTTCACATATGAGTTTAAAAAGATAACACAGCTTCTTGAAGAGATGAAACTTGAAAAAAGTCAAATGGCTATAGTTGTAGATGAGTATGGTGGGACATCTGGGCTTTTGACTATAGAAGATTTAGTAGAAGTAATTGTTGGTGATATAGAAGATGAATATGATGAAGAAGAAGATGAAATACAAGTTATAAAAGAAGATGAGTATATTGTAGATGGAAGTACTAAAATTGGTGATGTTAATGAACTTATAGGTGTAAACTTAGAATCTGAAGAATTTGATTCTATAGGTGGGTTTATAATTGGACATTTAAGCAGATTGCCAGAAGAAAATGAAGTAATTGAAGTTGATAATATAAGATTTTGTATAGAAAGTATAGAAAAAAATAGAATCAAAAAAATAAGAATATATACATAATGTAATAATGTTCTTAAATTTATTATAAGTGCATTGAATGTAGAATTTAAATTCTATATTTAATGCACTTATTTTTATTTTATATTCAAATAAAACTAGTATGAAATGGACAAAATAGAAATATAAATTAGAAGGAAGGAGATTTTTAAGATGAACATATTAGAAAATGATTTTTTATACAAATTAAAAAATAACACTATCTTTTTTTGTATATACACATTGTTGTTTATTTTTATTTATAAAGCATTTCCATACATAGCTCCATTTTTTTTAGGTGGAATAATAGCTCTTATGATTAATCCTATATCACAAAAATTAGAAAATAAGTTTAACATCAATAAGGGTGTGTCCACATTAGTTTTGAGTTTTCTTGCAGTAGCAGTAGTAAGTACAGTTACTACAATAATCGTAATAAATTCAGTGAAAGAATTAATGGGATTTCTAAATAATATATCTACCAACCCTGAAGATATAAGCAATACAATTATGTATTTTTTAAATAAAGTAAATACATATATGAAATCATTTCAAGAAATAGCTAATTTTGATATAGAACAATTAGTAAGTAAGTTTAGTAATGAAGTAATGCATATTACAAAAAATCTCCTTACAAGTATACTTGGACTGGCTACTTCTATTCCATATATTATAATATTTATAATTACTTTGTTTATTGCTACATATTTTATAGCAAAAGATTTAGATAAAATTGAAAATAATTTCTATAATATGTTTACTGTTGATGTCAGAAAAAAGGTAAAGAATGTAAAGAAGGAAGCAGGTCTTTCTCTTGTAGGATATATAAGAGCTTATACAATACTTATGGCTATAACTTTTTTTGCGATATGGGGAAGTTTCGCTATATTTGGATTAAAATATGGTCTGATAATAGCTTTTGTAGGAGCTTTAATGGACTTAATTCCATTTTTAGGAATAATAACAATATATCTTCCAGTAATCGTGTACTATTTTCTTATAAAAAATTATTTTATAGCTGTAAGCATGACTATAATATTTTTTGTTTTATCTCTAATAAGAGAAATACTTGAACCCAAATTAGTATCAGTAAATGTTGGGTTAAATCCATTAGCAACACTGGCTGCAATTTTTATTGGAATTCAGGTAAAGGGAATAATAGGAGTAATTTTTTGTTTGGGTTTGGTATGTATGCATGATATACTTAAGAAGGTGGATATCTTTTAGCTATAAATAATGAAGATATTTTTGTAGTAAAATTTTATTCACTAATAAATAAAAATTCCATTAATATTGTAAGAAAGAAGGTATATGCATGAAACAAAAAGTAGTAGAAAGATTTTTAAAATATGTATCATTTGATACAACATCGAATTCTCAATGTGAAAATTGTCCATCTTCAGAAGGTCAAAGAGTTTTAGCTGAGTATATAGTTGAAGAGTTAAAATCAATTGGTATTGATGAAGTAAGTTTAGATGAAAACAGTTACGTAATGGCTACTTTAAAAGGAAATGTTGAAGGTGTAGATACTATAGGATTCATATCACACTTGGATACAATTGAAGATATAAGTGGAAAAGATATTAAACCAAGAATAATAAAAAATTATGATGGAAAAGATATAGTTTTAAATGAAGAATTAAATGTTGTTACATGTGTAAAAGATTCTCCAGAATTAGTAGAATTTAAAGGAGATGATTTAATAGTTACTGATGGAACAACTTTACTTGGTTCTGATGATAAAGCTGGAATAGCTGAGATAGTAACTGCAATAGAATATTTAATCAATCACCCCGAAATTAAACATGGAGATATAAAAATAGGATTTACACCTGATGAGGAAATTGGAAGAGGTGCAAATCTATTTGATGTTGAAAAATTTGGAGCAAAATATGCATATACTTTAGATGGAGGAGTAGTTGGAGAACTTGAATGTGAAAACTTTAATGCAGCAAATGCAACTATTACTATACATGGTAGAAACGTTCATCCAGGTTCAGCTAAGAATAAAATGGTCAATGCTATACATATAGCATCTGAAATCTCAGAAATGTTCCCAGCAGATGAAAGACCAGAAACAACAGAAGGTTATGAAGGCTTTTGGCATCTAAATACTATAAATGGAAATGTTGAAACTGTAAGCATGGCTTATATTATTAGAGACCATTGTAGAGAAAAATTTGAACAAAGAAAATCTATAATGATAGAAAATATAGAAAAAATAAATAAGAAATATGATAATAGAGTGGAATTAGACTTAAAAGATTCTTATTATAATATGAAAGAAAAGATTGAGCCAGTTATGTTCATCGTTGATATAGCCAAAGAGGCAATGGAAGAAGTAGGTATAAAGCCACGTTTAGTTCCTGTAAGAGGTGGTACTGATGGTGCAAGACTATCATTTGAAGGATTACCTTGTCCAAATATATTTACTGGAGGATTAAACTTCCATGGTAAAAATGAATGTATTCCAGTTAGTTCTATGGAGAAAGCTACTAAATTAGTTATAAGAATAGCTGAAAAATATGCTGAAAGAGTTTAGTTAAAAAGTATTCAAAAATTAAGAGTTTAAAGTTATAATAGCTATATCATTCTTTATAAAACAAACTGATTGTAAGTTTGTTTTGTATTTAAGATGATGTAGCTATTTTTATAATTATTTTGATAAAAGGTAATTATATTCACTTTGGAGTATAAATAAGTATTGCAGAGTAACAATAAGTATTAATATTTTAAATAAGGGGGAATTATATTGAAAATTAAATCTAAAAAAATAATGGTATTTGCACTTGTATTAGGGCTTGTAATGCCTAGCTGTGTATATGCAGATACAACTAGCAAGAATCAAAATTCGCAGGAAAATATGAATAGCTATATTCAAAATAGAAAATCTCCAAAGGGAGAAAAGTTAATTGGGGAAGATAGATTTGATACAGCTATAAAAATATCTCAAAGTGGATGGAATAATGGTTCAGAAAGGATTTTTCTAGTAAATTCAAATTCATTACCAGATGCACTAGCTTCAACTCCTTTAGCAAGTAAATTGGATGCTCCAATACTACTTACTAATAAAAATAATGTACCAGAAAATGTAGCAGATGAGATAACAAGACTTAATCCTGAAGAAATTATTTTAATTGGAAGTGAAGGAGCAATTTCATCAAGTGTAAAAAAATATCTTGAAGATACAGGTGTTTTAGTAAGTAGAATTGGAGGAGCAGACAGAGAAGAAACTTCTTTGCTTCTTACTAAACAATTGGATGATACAGGAGATTTAGGCGTTTCAAAAATAGCAGTAGTTAATGGGTATAATGGCCTAGCAGATGCAACTTCTATATCAAGTCCAGCTGCAAGTGATAATATGGCTATAATATATGCAAGTAAAGATAGTATAAGAAGTGAGGCTAAAAGTTTTATAACACAAAATTCAAATGAGACATACATAATAGGTGGAGAATATAATATAAGCAAAAAACTTGAGGGACAACTAGTAAATTCAGAAAGATTAGCTGGAACAGATAGAAAAGATACAAATGCTAAAGTTTTAGAAAAATTTTATGGAAAATTAAGTAAGGTTAGTAATATGTATTTTGCAAAGGATGGAAGTGGTAGAGAAGCTGATTTAGTTGATGGGCTTGCTGCTGGAGTATTGGCGGCAAAAACAAAGTCACCTGTCATTCTTGCAAGTGGAAGTCTAAGTAATGGACAACAAAGTTTTATAAAGAAAGTAAAAGCAGATAAATTTATACAAGTTGGTGGAGGAAAAAATAGTAATCCTTATACAGAAGCATTAGGATTACAGTAGTTTTATCAATTAGTAATATTATATAATAAAGACAAGTAAACTAAGTTATGTTTAATTAGAAGTTTGAATTGATGTATATGAAATTCTAATTAAGTTGCAAATAGCTTAGTTTACTTATTTTTGTGCTAATAGATACTTTACAATACAGTAGGTTATACAGTTTTCTAATGATATAGAAAAGACACCTCAATGTGAAGTGTCTATCTATAATATATTTTTCTTTTTCAATTAAATTTACTATATATGTTTTAAGTATTAACCTTTAATGTTTTTCATACATTCTTATGGAATACTACATTTAGTTAATATTGATTACATTTCCAGTATTAATATCGATTAAATTGATATCAAGTTCAAGCTCATCTTCATCATCAGTTTTTATAATATCTATAATTGCTACAGAATGGCTTCCATCTTTGGGGATAGAAGTACTTCCTGGATTTATAACTATTAAATTATCATCCATATATAGTTTCTTTACATGAGTATGTCCTAAAACTAATATGTCAGCACCCATTTTCTTTGATTTATCAATAATTTCTTCTTCTGTTTCTGTATAACCATGATTTAATATAATCCTAATTTCTCCAAATTGGCTCATGACATAAGGACTTTGAATAGGATGTTCTATTACCATCTGGTCGACATCTGCATCACAGTTACCTTTAACAATTATAATATTTTCTAATTTGTTTAACACTTCTATAAATTTTTTAGGATTATATCCTTCTGGAATATCATTTCTAGGACCATGATATAAGACATCTCCTCCATGTAAGAGAATATCACAGTCAGATAATACATTTAATGCTTTTTCAAAGTAAAGTAAACTACCATGAGTATCACTCATTATTCCTATTTTCATATTAAAATCCTCCTAAGTGCAGTCTATAAAAATTTTTCAGATACTCTATGCCAAAACTCGTAATTTGACATCCTAAGTAATTTTATTTTTGCATCAGACATGCTAACTTTTATATTTTCGATTTGTCTAAATCTGTGCTCAACACCATCAACAACAATCAATAATGAATCTTCAAATCTGTATTCTGGTGCAATCTTTATAACAGATTCATTTGAACATATTATGCTTGATGTAAAACATCTATATGCATTAGTGTTTATTGGATGTAACGGTGTAATCTGCATAAGTTCAAGTTTTATATCAACAATACTACCGCCAGCAGAATAGTTGTAGGCGGTTGAACCTGTGGAAGTAGAAATAATCATACCATCTCCACTAAAATTTTGTATATGTTTATCATCAAGGCTTAGATTAAGATGTATAGTTCTAGACTTGTCTCCTCTTATAACAACTTCATTTACAGCAAGCATGTTAGAACCGCTAGTAGTTGTATATACTTCAGCATTAAGAAGTGACATTTCTTGAATAATATAATCCTTTTTTATATAAGCTTCAATAAAGCTATCAATCTTATCTGGTAAAATATCAGGAAAA
The DNA here is from genome assembly GCF_020657875.1 of Clostridioides sp. ZZV14-6150. Lineage (NCBI taxonomy): Bacteria > Bacillati > Bacillota > Clostridia > Peptostreptococcales > Peptostreptococcaceae > Clostridioides > Clostridioides sp. ZZV14-6150. Next base: position 29,214 of record NZ_JAGWDA010000007.1, read on the forward strand.
AATCCCAGATGTCCTGTATTTATACCCATTATGGGAATTTCAGGAAAATCGAAATCTCTAACTGTTCTTAAAAAAGAGCCATCACCGCCAATTGATATAATAAGTTCTGTATCTGGATAAATATCTGAATACACCTCAAAGCCAGCGTTGACAAGTTTTCTAGTTAAGAGTTCTTTAGTCTCAAGGGACTTATTTAATTGGTTTGCATTTATAGTTATAATTCTTTTCATATATTCACCTCTTCATACTTTGTATTATAACATAGTTTTATAATTCTTAATTTATAAATTTATAAATGACCTAGCTTGTTGTGAATGTGTTAAAATATGTATAGGGGGGTATAAAAAATTACATAAGAGGTGAAGACGTGTTTAAGGTAAAGAATATCACAAAAAAATTAGGTAAATTTAAATTAAATAATATAAACTTGGAATTAAAAGAAGGAGATATTATTGGAGTTATAGGACCAAATGGTTCTGGAAAGACAACTTTAATAAAAATTATAATGGGCATTATTGATGCTGATGAGGGTGAAATTGAACTTTGTAATGAAACAATTGACAATTCTCCAGTAAGTTTTAAAAACAATATTGGTTTTGTATATGATTCTTTACAATTTTATCCGCATTTAAAGGTGAAAGAGTTTAGAAGAATAGTATCCTTATTTTATAGTAATTTTGATAGAGAAAGATTTGATGAATATCTTGAAAAATTTGAGATAGAAGAAAATATACATATTAAGAATTTATCCAAAGGACAATCTGAGAAGCTTATGCTAGCAAATGCACTTAGCCATAATGCAAAACTACTTATTCTGGATGAACCAACTGCTGGAATAGACCCAATTGTAAGAAAAGAAATAATGCAGTATCTAAAAGATTTTGTGAAAAATGGAAATAGTAGTGTAATAATTTCAACTCACAATACTGATAATTTAATTAGGATTGCGGATTATCTTATTTTTATAAATAAAGGAAATCAGATTTTTACAATAAAGAAAGATATGTTAGAGCAGGAGTATAAAATAATTAGGGCAAATAAAGCAGAATTAGAAGAAATTAAAGAAAATATAGTTGGTGTAAAAGAGTATAAATATTATAGTGAAGCACTACTGAAAGTTGGAGATAACTTAAAAGTAAAAAGCTTATTGATAGAAATTGATAAGCATAAAGTTAAAAATCCTACTATAGAAGAACTAATGTATTATTATATAAATGAGGTGAAATGATGTTCAATTTGATAAAAAAAGATTTAATAATAGGAATTAGTTCAGATGGTGTTCGTAATTTAAAGTACATATTGCTGTTTTTTGTTTTTTATTTTTTCCTTAACTCAATTTCGTATTATACAGTAAGTGTTGTCATAGGTTATTTAATTTTTGTAAATACATTTGAATGTGATTATGAAAGTGATTCAAGAATATTTATAAGAAGTATGCCAGTTAGTATCGAAGATATAGTGTATTCGAAGTACTTATTAGGTGTGGGATTAATAATTTTTATAACAACAATTGTATCTTTAATAAGTAAATTGACATCATTAGTGTTTTTTAGAAGCATGGTTTTAAATGATGTATTCTTTTCTATAAATATATTTTTAGCAATTTTATCAATAGTGCTTCCTTTATTTTTTAAATTTGGATATGGAAAAATGAAAATTTGTGGATTAATAATAAGTATTTTAATTTATTTTGTATATGGGAGTCTTTTAAGAATGGTTAGTATGATAGTATATCAAGTAAAGCATGTTAATTATAGTAATGTAGGAGGCGTATACCTTTCAAATTATATTACTGATATGACTAATACTAGATATATAAATCTATACAGTGTGACGTTTTTGACTATAATAATTTTTATAATATCTATGTATTTCTCTATTAAGATTTCAAAAAAAAATAAGTTTAATTATAAAAGTTTTTAATTAATATTATAGCGTAAAATATAAGGAGATTAGAAATGAATAAGTTCATAAAAGTTTCAATTTTTATTTTGGGAGTTTTTACACTATTCATAGCTATAAATAAATTAGCATATAGAGATATGGTAAGTGTCAAAGATTATGAAATAAATCATTTAGAGGAAATTGTTTTTGATTTTGATAGCAGAAGAAGTGAAGAAATTGGTACTGTTATAAGATTCAAAATAAGTAATAACAGTAAATACAGTTATAGGTTAAACAGTGCAAAAATGAGATTTGAGAATTGTATAGAGAGTAAAAAAGGAGAGAATAAATGCTCTTATTATGTAAATATAGATTTGTTTAATGAAAAAAATTCTATAACTGAAAAAACCTTAAACTATGGGATAAAGTCGAATAATCAAGGTTATGTCGATTTTGTGATTCCAAAGGGGTTAAACTTTGATTATAGGTATTTTAACGACTCTGGTATGAGTGTAGAATATAAGGGCGAATTTACTGTGGAAATACCTATTGCAAAAGGTTTATATCTAGTAGTTGGAAAAAATAATGATGTATGGAATTCTAATGTTATGGAGTAATTTGAAAAAATTGAAAAATAAAGTTATTACATATATAATTAAAATAGTATGAAATTTATAAATATTCAGATTGGGAGGGTGTTCAATGTCAATAAGCAATGTAAGAGAGTACTTTAAAGAATTTGGAAGGGAAGATAGCATACTAGAGTTTGAACAATCCAGTGCTACTGTAGAACTTGCGGCAGAAGCGGCGGGAGTTATTCCAGCTAGAATCGCTAAGACTCTTTCATTTAAAATAGGAGAGGATGCAATTTTAATTGTTACAGCTGGAGATGCTAAGATTGATAATAAAAAATACAAGGATGAGTTTAGTTGTAAAGCTAAAATGTTAGCACCAGAAGAAGTCCTAGACTTTACTGGACATGCTATTGGTGGTGTTTGTCCATTTGGTTTAAAAAAGCCTTTAAAAGTATATTTAGATGATTCAATGAAGAGATTTGATACAGTATTTCCTGCATGTGGGAGCAGTAATTCAGCAATAGAACTTACATGTGATGAAATGGAGAAGTTTTCTAAGTGTGAGAAATGGGTAGATGTTTGTAAAAATTGGTAAAAAATATAGTGAAAATTAGTAAAAAAATATCCCTGTATACAATCTGTTTGGGGATATTTTTATGTGGAAAATATTTATAAATCTAAGAGGAAAATCTAATTTAAACTAATAATCCAAAATAAAGTTAAAAAATTCTGATTTTTCTTCGAAATAATAAAAAAATGACAAAAATATGGAAAAAATGTAGTAAATATTGTTAAAAAAATAATTAGAAATTATTGAAAAATTATCCTTTGAGTGATACTATTATAGATGTAAGATATTTAAAAAACAAAAATAATCACAAAAAATATGATTATTTAGCTCTATTAAAATAATTTTGATATGATAGAAAAAATTTATATATGGGTTGAAATACTAATATATAGAACATTTACTATTGATATACCCTAGAATTAATATCATAAACAAATTATTTTATCTATAACCATTGTGAGAGAAGTTTTATTATAGCTTGAAATTTCACAAAATTCCAAAAAGCGAGATTTTTTTTAAGTGAAGTTGACTTTAAATTAACAATTTATAATTAAATTAATGTCATAATCGGTTAATATAATTGCATATAAATATAGGGCGGACTTTAATTAAGGTTATAAATTTCTCGACGTATACTCAAATACTTTATTATAGATGTTGCCGAGATTTTAATTAATAAATGAAAATAAAATATTTATAAAATACTGAGGAGGCTATTATGGATTTAAATTCTAAAAAATATCAGATGCTTAAAGAGTTATATGTAAGCTTCGCTGAAAATGAAGTTAAACCTTTAGCAACAGAACTTGATGAAGAAGAAAGATTTCCTTATGAAACAGTGGAAAAAATGGCAAAAGCAGGAATGATGGGTATACCATATCCAAAAGAATATGGTGGAGAAGGTGGAGACACTGTAGGTTATATAATGGCAGTTGAAGAATTGTCTAGAGTTTGTGGTACTACAGGAGTTATATTATCAGCTCATACATCTCTTGGTTCATGGCCTATATATCAATATGGTAATGAAGAACAAAAACAAAAATTCTTAAGACCATTAGCAAGTGGAGAAAAATTAGGAGCATTTGGTCTTACTGAACCTAATGCTGGTACAGATGCGTCTGGACAACAAACTACTGCTGTTTTAGATGGAGATGAATACATACTTAATGGCTCAAAAATATTTATAACAAATGCAATCGCTGGAGATATATACGTAGTAATGGCAATGACTGATAAAGCTAAAGGTAATAGAGGAATTTCAGCATTTATAGTTGAAAAAGGAACTCCTGGATTTAGCTTTGGTGTTAAAGAAAAGAAAATGGGTATAAGAGGTTCAGCTACTAGTGAATTAATATTTGAAGATTGTAGAATACCTAAAGAAAATTTACTTGGAAAAGAAGGCCAAGGATTTAAGATAGCAATGTCTACTCTTGATGGTGGTAGAATTGGTATCGCAGCACAAGCTTTAGGTTTAGCACAAGGTGCTCTTGATGAAACAGTTAAATATGTAAAAGAAAGAGTACAATTTGGTAGACCATTATCAAAATTCCAAAATACACAATTCCAATTAGCTGATATGGAAGTTAGAATACAAGCGGCTAGACATCTTGTATATCAAGCAGCTATAAATAAAGACTTAGGAAAACCTTATGGAGTAGAAGCAGCAATGGCAAAATTATTTGCAGCAGAAACAGCTATGGAAGTTACTACAAAAGCTGTACAACTTCATGGTGGATATGGATACACTCGTGATTATCCAGTAGAAAGAATGATGAGAGATGCTAAGATAACTGAAATATATGAAGGAACTAGTGAAGTTCAAAGAATGGTTATTTCAGGAAAATTATTAAAATAGAGATATTAAAATATACACAATAGGTCGATATTAAAATAGATATGGAGGAAGGATTTATGAAGATAGTCGTTTGTATAAAACAAGTTCCAGATACAACAGAAGTTAAACTAGATCCTAATACAGGTACTTTAATTAGAGATGGAGTACCAAGTATAATAAACCCTGATGATAAAGCAGGTTTAGAAGAAGCTATAAGATTAAAAGAAGAAATGGGAGCTCATGTAACTGTAATAACAATGGGACCTCCTCAAGCAGATATGGCTTTAAAAGAAGCTTTAGCAATGGGTGCAGATAGAGGAATATTATTAACAGACAGAGCTTTTGCAGGTGCTGATACTTGGGCAACTTCATCAGCATTAGCAGGAGCATTAAAAAATATAGATTTTGATATTATAATAGCTGGAAGACAGGCTATAGATGGTGATACTGCACAAGTTGGACCTCAAATAGCTGAACATTTAAAGCTTCCATCAATAACATATGCTGAAGAAATAAAAACTGAAGGCGAATATGTGTTAGTAAAAAGACAATTTGAAGATTGTTGTCATGACTTAAAAGTTAAAATGCCATGCCTTATAACAACTCTTAAAGATATGAACACACCAAGATACATGAAAGTTGGAAGAATATATGATGCTTTCGAAAATGATGTAGTAGAAACATGGACTGTAAAAGATATAGAAGTTGACCCTTCTAACTTAGGTCTTAAAGGTTCTCCAACTAGTGTATTTAAATCATTTACAAAATCAGTTAAACCAGCTGGAACAATATACAATGAAGATGCAAAAACATCAGCTGGAATTGTAATAGATAAATTAAAAGAGAAGTATATCATATAATTTAAGGGGGGATAAAGAATGGGTAACGTTTTAGTAGTAATAGAACAAAGAGAAAATGTAATTCAAACTGTTTCTTTAGAATTATTAGGAAAGGCAACAGAAATAGCCAAAGATTATGATACAAAAGTTTCTGCATTACTTTTAGGTAGTAAGGTAGAAGATTTAATAGATACATTAGCACATTATGGAGCTGATGAAGTAATAGTAGTAGATGATGAAGCTTTAGCAGTGTATACAACTGAACCATATACAAAAGCTGCATATGAAGCAATAAAAGCAGCTGACCCAATAGTTGTATTATTTGGTGCAACTTCAATAGGTAGAGACTTAGCACCTAGAGTATCTGCTAGAGTACATACAGGACTTACTGCTGACTGTACAGGACTTGCAGTAGCTGAAGATACAAAATTATTATTAATGACAAGACCTGCTTTTGGTGGAAATATAATGGCAACAATAGTTTGTAAAGATTTCAGACCTCAAATGTCTACAGTTAGACCAGGAGTTATGAAGAAAAATGAAGTTGATGAAACTAGAGAAGCTGTAATTAATCGTTTTAAAGTAGAATTTACTGAAGCTGATAAATTAGTTCAAGTTGTAGAAATAATAAAAGAAGCTAAAAAACAAGTTAAAATAGAAGATGCTAAAATATTAGTTTCTGCTGGACGTGGAATGGGCGGAAAAGAAAATTTAGACATACTTTATGAATTAGCTGAAATTATAGGTGGAGAAGTTTCTGGTTCTCGTGCAACTATAGATGCAGGATGGTTAGATAAAGCAAGACAAGTAGGTCAAACTGGTAAAACTGTAAGACCAGACCTTTATATAGCATGTGGTATATCTGGAGCAATACAACATATAGCTGGTATGGAAGATGCTGAGTTTATAGTTGCTATAAACAAAAACCCAGAAGCTCCAATATTTAAATATGCTGATGTTGGTATAGTTGGAGATGTTCACAAAGTACTTCCAGAACTTATAAGTCAATTAAGTGTTGCAAAAGAAAAAGGTGAAGTTTTAGCTAACTAATTTCTTGGGGAGGGTATTATGAGTACAAGCGATGTTAAAGTTTATGAGAATATAGCTGTTGAAGTAAATGAAAATATATGTACAGTGAAAATGAATAGACCTAAAGCCCTTAATGCAATCAATTCAAAAACTTTAGAAGAACTTTATGAAGTATTTGCAGATATTAACAATGATGAAACTATCGATGTAGTAATATTGACAGGGGAAGGAAAAGCATTTGTAGCTGGAGCAGATATTGCATATATGAAAGATTTAGATGCTGTAGCTGCTAAAGACTTTAGCCTTCTAGGAGCTAAAGCTTTTAGAGAAATAGAAGATAGTAAAAAAGTAATAATAGCAGCTGTAAATGGATTTGCTTTAGGTGGAGGATGCGAACTAGCAATGGCTTGTGATATAAGAATTGCATCTGCTAAAGCTAAATTTGGGCAACCAGAAGTAACTCTTGGAATAACTCCAGGATATGGAGGAACTCAAAGACTTACAAGACTGGTTGGACTGGCAAAAGCAAAAGAATTAATCTTTACAGGTCAAGTTATAAAAGCTGATGAAGCTGAAAAAATAGGGCTAGTAAATAGAGTTGTCGAGCCAGAAGTTTTAATGGAAGAAGTTGAAAAACTAGCTAAAACAATAGCTAAAAATGCTCAACTTGCAGTTAGATACTCTAAAGAAGCTATACAACTTGGTGCTCAAACTGATATAGATACTGGAATAGATATAGAATCTAATTTCTTTGGACTTTGTTTTTCAACTAAAGACCAGAAAGAAGGAATGTCAGCTTTTGTTGAAAAAAGAGAAGCTAACTTTATAAAAGGGTAAACAAATCTAATTAAAAATATATTTTCTGTTAACTAGATTGAATAAATACTTTAATCTAGTTAACAGAATATAAATACTAAAATAACAGGAGGTTATAACTATGAAATTAGCTGTAATAGGTAGTGGAACTATGGGAAGTGGTATTGTACAAACTTTTGCAAGTTGTGGTCATGATGTATGTTTAAAGAGTAGAACTCAAGGTGCTATAGATAAATGCTTAGGATTATTAGATAAAAATTTAACTAAATTAGTTACTAAGGGAAAAATGGATGAAGCTACAAAATCAGAAATATTAAGTCATGTTAGTTCAACTACTAACTATGAAGATTTAAAAGACATGGACTTAATAATAGAAGCATCTGTAGAAGATATGAACATAAAGAAAGATGTTTTTAAATTATTAGATGAGTTATGTAAAGACGATACTATTTTAGCAACAAATACTTCATCATTATCTATAACAGAAATAGCTTCTTCTACTAATAGAGCAGATAAAGTTATAGGAATGCATTTCTTCAATCCAGTTCCTATGATGAAATTAGTTGAAGTTATAAGCGGTCAATTAACATCAAAAGTTACTTTTGATACAGTATTTGAATTATCTAAGAGTATCAATAAAGTACCAGTAGATGTATCTGAATCTCCTGGATTTGTAGTAAATAGAATACTTATACCTATGATAAATGAAGCTGTTGGTATATATGCAGATGGTGTTGCAAGTAAAGAAGAAATAGATGAAGCTATGAAACTAGGTGCAAACCATCCAATGGGACCTTTAGCATTAGGGGATTTAATAGGATTAGATGTTGTTTTAGCTATAATGAACGTTCTATATACTGAATTTGGAGATACTAAATATAGACCTCATCCACTTTTAGCTAAAATGGTTAGAGCTAATCAATTAGGAAGAAAAACTAAAATAGGATTCTATGATTATAATAAATAAGAACTTAAATCTAAAAAATTTAACTGATATTGTCTAAAAAAAAACAATCTCAAAAATCTGATAAAAATCTAATTTAATGGGGGTAATGAATATGAGAGAAGTAGTAATTGCCAGTGCAGCTAGAACAGCAGTAGGAAGTTTTGGAGGAGCATTTAAATCAGTTTCAGCAGTAGAATTAGGGATAACAGCAGCTAAAGAAGCTATAAAAAGAGCTAATATAACTCCAGATATGATAGATGAATCACTTTTAGGAGGAGTACTTACAGCAGGTCTTGGTCAAAATGTAGCAAGACAAATAGCATTAGGTGCAGGAATACCAGTAGAGAAACCAGCTATGACTATAAATATAGTTTGTGGTTCTGGATTAAGATCTGTTTCAATGGCATCTCAACTTATAGCATTAGGGGACGCTGATATAATGCTAGTTGGTGGAGCTGAAAACATGAGTATGTCTCCTTATTTAGTACCAAGTGCTAGATATGGTGCAAGAATGGGTGATACTGCTTTCGTTGATTCAATGATAAAAGATGGATTATCAGATATATTTAATAACTATCACATGGGTATAACTGCTGAAAATATAGCAGAACAATGGAATATAACTAGAGAAGAACAAGATGCATTAGCTCTTGCAAGTCAAAATAAAGCTGAAAAAGCTCAAGCTGAAGGAAAATTTGACGAAGAAATAGTTCCAGTGGTTATAAAAGGAAGAAAAGGTGACACTGTAGTAGACAAAGATGAATATATTAAAGCTGGTACTACAATAGAAAAACTTGCTAAATTAAGACCTGCATTTAAAAAAGATGGAACAGTTACTGCTGGTAATGCATCAGGAATTAATGATGGTGCTGCTATGTTAGTAGTAATGGCTAAAGAAAAAGCTGAAGAACTAGGAATAGAACCTCTTGCAACTATAGTTTCTTATGGAACAGCTGGTGTTGACCCTACAATAATGGGATATGGACCAGTTCCAGCAACTAAAAAAGCTTTAGCAGCTGCTAATATGACTATTGAAGATATAGATTTAGTTGAGGCTAATGAAGCATTTGCTGCTCAATCTATAGCGGTAGTAAAAGATTTAAACATAGATATGGCTAAAGTTAATGTCAATGGTGGAGCAATAGCTATAGGACATCCAATAGGATGCTCAGGAGCAAGAATACTTACTACACTTTTATATGAAATGAAGAGAAGAGATGCTAAAACTGGTTTAGCTACACTTTGTATAGGTGGTGGAATGGGAACTACTTTAATAGTTAAAAGATAGTTTTAGATTATAATTTTTAAAAATTAAACATTTAACCAGGAATTTAACCTGTAAGAGTAACTATTTGTTATTCTTACAGGTTTTTATGGTTAAAAAATAACTATTATCTATTAAACAAAAATAGTGTAAAATATATAATATCATGATTTTGAAGATATAAAAGAAAGTAGGTAAAAGTTTGTTTAAAAAAGAAAATCAAAAATATAATCTTATATCATATACAAATGAAGAAGAAATGACTCTAAAAGAAGTTTTGCTGGATAAGCTAAATTTTTCGGTGAGGTCATTGTCAAAGATGAAAAGAGAAAAAAGTGTATTAGTAAATGGTGTATATAAAAAACCAAGTTTAAAAGTGTCTTGTGGTGATTTAATAGAGGTAAAAATAGAAGAAGAAAAAGCAAATTTTGAGCCACAAGATTTAAATTTACAAATAATATATGATGATTTTGATATAATTATGGTAAATAAGCCACCATTTATGGTAGTTCATCCAACTAAAAGTCACTATGATAATACAATAGCAAATGGTATTAGTTATTATATAGAGAAGCATAAAGAAAATGTAAAAATACGATTTGTGAATAGACTTGATATGAACACTTCAGGGCTTGTTATAGTAGCAAAAAATGCTTATGCACATCATACTTTGTCTACATCAATGAGTGAAAATAAAGTTGAAAAAACATATATAACAGTAGTGAATGGGATTATAGATGAAGATGAGGGAACTATAAATGAACCAATTTATAGACCTGAAGAGGATTCAATAAAGAGAGTAATAGATGAAAGAGGACAAGCATCTGTTACCCATTATAAAGTAGTAGAAAGATTAAAAAATGCAACCGTACTAGAAGTAAAGCTAGAAACTGGTAGAACACACCAAATAAGGGTGCATATGGCTCATATAGGTCATAGAATAATAGGTGATGAGTTATATGGTTATATAGATGAAAATCTTATAAATAGGCAAGCTCTTCATGCATATAGCTTAGAGTTTGAACAACCAAGAACAAAAGAAATTTTAAAATTTAAAACAGATATACCGAAGGATATGCAAGAGTTAATATCGAAATTAAGATAGATGGGGTGATGTATATGATAATACATAAATTTATAATACATGTTTTGGATAAAAATAGTGATGTTCCAATATTAAATGATTTTGAAGGTAAAGTTAATCAAGAAGTAGATGGATTTTTTCAAAAAGCAATAAAGAGAATTTCAAAGGATGAAGATTTAAGAAAAGGTATCTTTAAAGATTATAATGACAATTTAATCAAAAATTGTTGTGAACAAATAATATACGATGAAAGTTCATTTTTAAAAAATTCTAAAGAAATAGCATCTTATCTGTTTGAGGTCATGAAGATTAATGCAGCATTAGAATCTTGTGATTTGGCAGTTTGCCTGTATACTGTAAAAGATGAGAAGAGTGTTGCTATATTGAAATTAGATTATAAAAAACTGTATACTCATTCAATTGAGTTTGTAGATGATAAATTTAATATTCAAATGGTATCAAATGAAATTGGAATTCCAGAAACTATAAGACAAAAGCAAGGGGCTTTAATTGGATTAAGTGGAATGAATGATGAGTTTCATCTAAGACTCTTAGACAAAGATGCAGAAAAAGAGGGTTCAGAATCAAAGTTTGTAACAGAATTTTTGAATGCTAAAAAAATAGACGATGATAAGTATAAGACAAAAGTATTTAAAAATACAGCCGAAAATTGGATAACTAATGCTCTTAGCAATGATATAAAGCAAGCAGAAGATGTAAGAAGTATATTAAATTATACATTAAAAGAAAAACATGAAATTGATATAAATGATTTTGTTGATAATTCAATTAAGGATGAAGAATTAAAAGGTAGTTTTAAAGAGCACATGGAAGAAAAAGGTCTTGATGAAGGTTTTAGCATAGATAAAAAATGGGTTGAGAAAAAGCTCAAAAAGAGAAGTATAAAAACTGATAATGGCTTTGATATAAAAGGTAACCTAACTGATTTTGAGGACCCAATGAAATATACTGTAAAGCAAAATCAAGATGGAACTATAGATATAGTAATAAAGAATGTAACATTTTATGAAGAAAAGTAATCTTAATTTGAGTAATTTATATAATTAGATATAAATTAAATTAGAATAAATGTATAGTTAATATAATTATAAATAAATGTAGACTAGTCTGTGTAAACTTCTAATAGAAATATTAAATAGAAGTAGACACAGACTATTTATATTTGTAGAAAAGATGATATTATTTGTTTTCTTCGATATATTTACATATATCACCAATACATTTAAAGTTTTCAGCTTCCTCATCTGGTATTTCTATACCAAATTCATCTTCAAGAGCCATTATAATCTCAACAGCATCTAATGAATCAGCTTCTAAATCTTCCATTAAAGATGCTTCCATAGTTATTTCATCTAAATTATCTAACCCTAATTGTTCTGCTATTATTTCTTTTATTTTTTCAAACATTTTAAGCCTCCTACAGCAGTTTTAATTAATTTTAATGTTAGTTTAATATAATATCAAAAATTTTTCAATATGGAATTAGTAAAAAGTAATAAAATTTTATAAAGGTAGTAATAAAGTCTTGTTTGATGAATAAACTTTATTGATAACAAATATAACTTAGGAGGAAATGCTATGAAATATGTAGGCTTATTACTAACATCTGTAGGAATATTTTTACTTATAGCAGTAAATTTTTATTATAATTCAATAACTTTGGATATGCAACGAATAGAGGACTATGTAATGGAAACAAATTTAATTCTTGAAGATGTAGCAGAGAAGGAAAGCTATGTATCTAATGAAAAGGACGATTATATATCAAGATTAATGCATGTAAAGAAAGGGATAGAAAATTCAAAAACATCCTTCTTGATAGAAAGATATAAAGAATACAAAGTAAAATCAATAGAAAGTTTAATTTACACTATATCAGAAGAAAAAAAGGATTATTTAGATGAAGTTGATAGATACAATAAATTGGGAGAAAAAGAAATAAATAAATTAATTAATAAAAACTTTTTAGAAGTAACTTATCTGTCTATTACTACATATATTTAATTAAAGAGACAAAAGTTAGTCTCTTAATGATTCAAGGAGGATTAGTTATGACAAAATTAGAAGACAATATGGAACGTTTCTTTGGAGGATGCGAAGGATTTTTTGGTAATAAAATGTTGATAATAATAGTTATAGTATTCTTATTATTATGTACAGACATTTTAGAAGACTTATTATGCGATGACAATATATGGATATGGGTTATATTAATAGTATTGTTGTTATTTAACTTCGATGATGGTTGTTGTTGCTAAAAAATATTGATTATTAAATAGGCAGAACCAGTAACTTATACAAGTTATGGTTTTGCCTTTTTTAGTTAAGATAAAAAAATTAAAAAAAAAATAAAAATACATTAGCAAAATGGAAACCAAATGCATAGTATATGTTAGGAGCGAAAAGCTCAACAAAATATCAACAGGAGGTAACGTGAAATGTTAGATAGATTCTTTGGAGAAGATGGATGTTTTGGTGGAGGAGGATGGTGGATAATCGTACTATTCTTCCTATTCTTAGCTTTTGGAGATAGCTGGGCAGAATTTGACATAATGGCATGGATTCCATTCTTAATAGTTTTATTAATACTTTGCTGCTGTAGTGGATGCTTAGATTAAGGGTAGCAGTTATTAAAAAAGGAGGGTTTTATTATGTTAGATAGATTTTTTGGAAACGATGGATGTTTTGGTGGGGGAGGATGGTGGATAATCGTATTATTCTTCCTATTCTTAGCTTTTGAAGATTGTTGGAGAGATATCGATATAATGTCATGGATACCATTCTTAATACTATTATTAATAACTTGTTCATGTGGTGGATTCTTTGATGGTGATGAGGGTTGTGGCTGCTAAAATTAAACCGTTAAAGTGAAAAAATGCTGGTATATTTTATACCAGCATTTTTTTTATTTTATTTTTTAATATAATTTAAATTAAGAATGAATATTATTAAAATTGTTGAATATAGGGTATAATATAAAATATAATGTATTTAAATGTACTTGCTTTTATGGTAAAATAAGAACTTATATAAATATAGTTAAAATAAGAACCTGTATAAATTTGGTTCAGATTTAGATAAATTTAGCAAAATTAGGAGGATGAAAATGAAAAGTAATATAACGATAAAAGATGTTGCTAAACAAGCAGGCGTGTCAATATCTACAGTATCTAGAGTTATAAATGATTCAAAACCTGTGACTGATGAAGTCAAACAAAAAGTTTTAGATGTTATAAAAGAAACTGGATATATACCAAATCCACTTGCAAGAAGCTTAGTAACTAAGAAGAGTCAATTAATAGGGGTAATAGTTCCAGAAGTTTCAGATTCTTTTGTTAATGAGGTATTAAATGGAATAGAAGAAGTTGCTAAAATGTATGATTATGATATCCTTTTAGCTAATACATACTCTGATAAAGAACAAGAATTAAAGAGTATAAATCTATTAAGAGCAAAACAAGTTGAAGGTATAGTTATGATTTCATGGGTAGTTGAACAAGAACATATCAACTATATGCAAAATTGTGGTATACCAGCAACGTATATAAGTAAAACTGCTAGAAATTATGATATATACACAGTAAGCACTAGTAACAAAGAAGCTACTTTTGATATGACAGAACATCTTATAAAGAAAGGTCATGAAAAGATAGCTTTTATAATGACAAGTAAAGATGATACTGTTTTAGAGATGGAAAGACTTTCAGGCTACGAAAAAGCACTTTCAAGTAATAATATAGAGTTGGACAAGAGTTTAATCAAATATGGTGGAACTGATTATGAAAGTGGATACAATAGTATGAAAGAATTATTGGATGAGGGAATAATACCTCATGCAGCTTTTGTTACGGGTGATGAGGCTGCTATAGGAGCTATAAACGCTATCTGTGATGCTGGATATAAGGTTCCAGAAGACATATCAGTTGCAGGATTTAATGATGTTAAGATAGCTAAAATGTATAGGCCTAAACTTACTACAGTTTATCAGCCTTTATATGATATGGGAGCAGTGGCGATAAGAATGGTTATTAAATTAATAAATAAAGAATTAATTGAAAATAAGAAAATAGAATTACCTTATCAAATTATTGATAGAGAAAGTGTTATAGAGAGAAAGAAATAAAGTTATTAAAGTTAATCAGGTAGTGTTTAAAACACTACCTGATTTTTAATTTAAATAATATGCAATTTAAAATATTTTAATTAAAAATAATAGTTTTAAGTCTTAAAAGTAGTTTATCTTTGTTTATTCGTGAGGATTGGATTTTTTAGTCTTCTTAAATATACTCTTAGATTTTTTCTGTTGATTATTTGGTGTATTTTTTGGTGCAGGTGTATTTGATTTACCTTTAGTAGGTTGTTTAGTCTTTTTAGTTTTGGTAGTTTTAGCAGGTTTAGTATCTCTTTGAGTCTCTGCATCTGATATTTTATCCATTATAGTATCTAATTTTTTACGTTGATTGTCATCTAAAAATGCTTTGAATTTTGATACTACTTCTTCTCTTCCATCTAGGTTTTTACCTATTTTTATAAGTTCCTCCATAAGTTCACTTTCTGATTTTCCTTTGTAATTATCAGCAATCTTTTCTATCTTATCCTTGTCAATATTTTTTTGCTTAGCCATCTTTTCTAATGAATCTGTATCTATTTTTTTCATAAAAAAACCCCTTTCTATAAATATATATTGAATTATATTCATACTATTTATATATAGAAATAATATTGAAGTGGTGAATTGTGAGTGATATATAATATAAATAAAAATTCTTATAGATAATATATATGCACTGAGCTTTAAAAATGGAACATTAAAATATGAAAAACATACTTTAATATAGGGCAATTATATAATATAAGGGGGGATTGTCTTGAATAATTTACTATTTTTGATTGGAGTGATTGCATTGAGTAATGGTAATATCTCTATATTTGATGATAAAGATAAATCAAAGAAAAATAATAGAGTTAGAAAAAACAAAAAAAATTCAAATGAGAAATTATCAAAAGCTATACATGACACTTTAAGGTTTGATGCAAATGATATAAAAAGAGGTCTAAGACTTATGGATTTGAGTGAAGAAGACCTAGAAATGGGAATGGAAATAATAACAAGAACTAAAAAATACATGTCAAGAGATGAAAGGAAAATACTAGTAAAAATAGAAAGTGTTTTGGACCTAGTTAGAGGCATAAAGAAACTCAACAATATAGATATGGTAGATGTTGAAGAGGAAACAGATTTTTTTAGAAAAATGGATAGTGAAGACAAAAAAAATATGATGATAAAAGAAATTATAGATGTATTTCCAGAAAAGAGAAAAAATTCTGTTGAAAAGGCTATAGGAATGAAAAAAAAGATAGATTTATTTGCAGAATTGTTTTTACCTGATGATTTTGGAGAAGGTGGATTTAGTTTAAGTTCTTTGGCAAATATAAATAATCTAGGTAGTATGAATAATCTTAAATTGCTAGGAAATCTTTTAAGAGGTGATGATAGCAATAATGATGATGAGGATGAATATGAAGATAATGAAGATAATAATGAAGAATTTGAAGATGAAGAGTCAACATATGAAGATAATGAATTAGATTATGAAGATGAGATAGATGATAATGAAGAAGAATTAATGGAAGATGAAGAAACAGACTATGAAGATGAAGATAATGATGAAAATATAGTGTATGATGAAGAATTGTATGATGTTAATGAACACAAGCATGAACATAATCATAATGAAAAAAATACTAGAAGTAAAGCTAAGAGAAAGTGATAATTAACTAAATACATAAAGAGAAAAGGAAGAAAAAGTAATATTAGAATAAGATTATCTCAATTACTATATAAAACCACTTTAAAAAATTCGAAATTTATTATATAATAATAATATGAAATCCTGAAACATACGATAAGGCTTTTTTAAATTCAACCTACAAATGAAATACGGGAGACCGTGTCTAGTAAATTATAACATGCCTGTTTAGTTTGGACGTTAAAGGTTACTGGCAAGTCACCCACCTGGGAGTGCCTAGGGTGTGAATTTACTTAGCCACCGGTGTTTCGGGACAAAAAAAGTGCTACTATTTTAAATAGTAGTACTTTTTTTTATTAAAATGCATTTTTCTACCAAATATACTTAATTATATATAAACTTAAAAAGCATAAGTAACAAATGATATTATAAGTGCATAGTATTAATTAGGCTATAAAAAAGCCGAAGACTTAATAAGAATCGCTTACAGGGAGGGCAATGAAAAATGCAAGATTACAAAAAAAATAAAAAAAGAATGCTAAATCAGCCAATGTCTACAATGAATGAAGAAGAAGTGTATACAGATGAGATAAACTCAGATGATATGAGAGGATTCAAAAAATCACATCATCATAATGGATGTAACAATGATAATAATTGTGATTGTCATGATGATTGTAAACCTAATCCATGCAAACCTAATCCATGCAATCCATGCAAACCTAATCCATGTGATGACAATTGTGGATGCCATGATAATTGCAAATGTGATTGTGAACCATGCCAAATGGATTCAGATGAATGTTTTGAAAACAAATGTGGACCAAATTGCTGTAATCCTATATCTCCAAGAAACTTTTCTATAGCAAATGCAGTTCCATTTGCAATAGAAGCTAATAGAATTTTTGATACTATGCAATTCCAAACATTTACAGATGCAACTGGACCAAATGGAGAACCATTAACTTTTGAAACAGAAGTAGTAGAAGTATTTGGTTCAGTTCCAAGTGCAGGTAGAGCAAGTGTAACTATAGACAAAATATGCTTAAGTAATGATGGAATAGTTATTGACACAGGAATGACAACTTTAGAAGATTTTGAATTGGAACCATTAGGAGATATAATAGGAAGAAACTGTGAAACAACTTTTGAATATGCAGTATGTGGAGAAAGAAACGCTGAATGTTGTAGACAAGGAAAAGGCAAATCAGTAGCTTATAAACAAAGAGGATTAACTGTAGCAGTTCGTAATCTAGTATTAGAACTAAGAGGTAGATGTGGATGTACAGAATTCGTTGCATTAGCTTTCCCAGCAGTCAGAGCAGGAGGTGGATGTAAGAGAAGAGTTGATTTTGTAGAATTTACTTTTAACACACTTTCAGCACCAATATGCTTGCCAGCTGATGGAAGAGCTGTCACTTTAAGACAAGAATTCCAAACTAATTTAACAGTTGATTGTATAGGAAAATCTATATTAAAATTAGAATGTAGAGAAGGTTGTGATCCTTTCTTTGAATTAATCATACCAAATGATATAGATTTAGTACTTTGCTTACAAGAAACAGTTAGCACATTAATAAGTGAACAAATAGTAGTTTTAGCATCACCAAACCCAATCCAACCAAGACTTGTTGATACTTTCTCTAAAGTATGTGATTTTTCGCAATGTGGACCTAATCAAGGAAATGAAAATTCAGGTTGCCACAGATAGATAGGTAGATATATAGACAGTTTAAATTATAAATAAAAATCATTTAAGGAAGGCTACCAATAGTAGACGATTTACATTGGTAGCCTTCACGTTATTTATAACTAATGTATAGATTTTATAGATTTAAAAAGTACTATAGTATGTAATAAACAAGTAAATATTGATACTATTGTCATTGTGTATATGTATGCATAAATATTAAGTCCTGGAATAGGAAGAAATACATATAGAGCTACTAGCTGAATTAACATACCAGTGATAGTATTTATACTTGAAGCTAATTCTTTTCTTATTGAATGTAAAATACCAGATAGCGTTTGATTTAGTGACATAAATAGTGGTACTAAAAACATAGCTTTTAAATATTCTCCAGCAAGTTTATTTTTAAATACTAATATACATAAATCTTTTCCAAAGAAATAAAAAAACACTGATGATAGTATACCTACAAATAAAGTTAGGAGTATAGAATACTTTATTTTTTTTAGGACACTTTTACGTTTTCTTAAAGCAATTTCTTGTGATATAGTAGGTATCAAATTTACAATAAGTGCTGAGCCAACAGTAAATGGTAAAAATATAAATGGCATTACCATTCCACTGACGACACCGTACATACTTAATGACTGTTGATAAGTCATTCCTGATAATGCTAATCTTGATGGTATCATCATAGAACTAATAGATTGTAAAAGTATGTTTGACATTCTATTGCAAGTTATGGGTATAGACATTTTTAATGTTTCCATAGAAGAATTATAAAAATCCTTTATACTTATAATATATTTATTGTCAAATGAAGAATCTCGACATAGACATATGAGCATAAATATGATATTACTCAATTCACCAATAGATATACCTAAAAGAGCAATATAACAGTTCATAGACTTATCATTTACATACATAACGAGTAAAAAAACAAATAGAATTTTACCCATCTGTTCAATAATTTGTCCAATAGCAGGGACTTTTACGTTCTTTATGCCATAGTAATACCCCCTAAGTACATTTGAAAGTGTTATTATAACTATAGCAGGACAAACTGCGAGTATAAATAAATTCAATTTAGGGTCTTTTAGAAACTTAAGTGATAAAAAAGAACTATTGAAAGATGCAATTATAGATATAATTAATGCTACAAAAAATGATATGTATAAAGTTGATATAAATAAAGCATTAGTATTGTGTTTATCGTTTAAAGCTTTTCTTTTTGCAACTAGGCAACTAAGTGCAGTAGGTATTCCAGTTGTTGTAACAGCTAAGCAAATCATTAAAAAGTTAAAAATCATATGATAAATACCTAAACCTGTTTCGCCCAAAGCTCTTGATAAGAATATTTTATATAAAAATCCAAATATTCTTACGACAAAGTTAGACATAAATAAAATAACTGTTGATAGTACTAAATAAGGTACTTTCAAAAAAATCACCTCCTTATCTTTTAAATATATTCATAAGGAGGTGTAAAAATTTATAATTTTATAAATTCTGGTTTCATTTTATTAAATTTAGATACATACTTAAATCCCATCTTTTTTAGCAATGAATATATGTAATCAAACTCGTATGCAATTTGACTTACATGATGTGAATCTGAGCCTGTAGTTATGATTTCTCCTCCTAAATCTTTATACATCTGAAGTATATATCTAGATGGAGTTAAATCTGGCAGATTGTATCTATAGCAAGATGTGTTTATTTCAATACCTTTACCATCATAGATGGCTTGTTTAAGAGTTTCTTCAATTATATCTGAAAATAGTCTGTCATCTAAGATAGTATCATAAGGTGCATATCTTTTAATTAAATCTAAATGCCCTAAAACAGAGTAATCCTTATAGTTTTTAACAATATTATACAAATAAAGGTAGTAATTCTCATAGACCTCATGTTGAGTCTTACCTTCAAAATAGCTACCAAGGTATAAATCCATTGTATCTATAGCATGAATAGAACATATTATAAAATCTAATGGATATTGATGAGCTTCTTTTCTATATGTATCTATTAATTGAGTTTGAACTCCAAATTCAATCCCTTTTTTTATTGATATTTTATCTTTATATCTATTTTTAAGAGTTTCTAGACTTTTAAAATAATCTTCGTAGACAATTGAAAAAGAATCATCAGCATAAACATCATAATCGACATGGTCTGTGAAGCAAATTTCATTTATACCAAGGTCTATAGATTTTTTTATCATTTCTTCCATTGTAGATTTTCCATCAGTAGAGAAACTTGAGTGCATGTGATAGTCGTAAAACATAAATATTTCCCCTTTTTATAAAAATTTTGGTATTATATATACATACTAAATAATATCAAATATATACCAAAGCATCAACAAAATATAAAAACAATAAGCGGTGATAAATGTGGAAAAATACAAAATAGATTTAAGTGAAAGGAAGTCAACTAAATATATACAAATATTTAATCATATAAAGCAGTTAATAATAAACAAAGAACTAGTTGAGCATGAAAAACTTCCACCAATAAGAAAGTTATCAGATTATTTACATGTAAATAATACTACTATAGTCAAAGTATATGAGCTTTTGGAAAATGAAGGATATGTATATAAAATTATAGGAAGTGGAACTTTTGTATCAAATTCAAATTCTTATAAAAATGGTATAGATAAAGGGAAAAACAAGAATATTAGACAAAGAGATGATTTAATTCATTTCGATAATGGAAATCCATCTAATGATATGTTTCCTATAGATTCATTTAAAAATGCTGTAAATATGGCACTATCTAAAGATGGAAGTTCAATATTTGATTATGATGAAGGTCTAGGCTCTGAGGAATTAAGAGAAAAGATGGTAGAGTATTTAAGTGATGAAAATATAAATACTACTAAAGAAAATATTCAAATAATCTCAGGAGCACAGCAAGGTATAGATATAGTTTGTAAAGGTCTTATAAGTTATTCTGATGTTGTTTTTATGGAAGAGCCATCTTATAATGGGGCAATTGAAGTATTTAAAGGTAGAGGTGCAAAAATAATATCTATACCTATGTTAGATGATGGAATTGATATAGGTATTTTAAAATTAAAATTGGAAAAAATAAAACCAAGGCTTATATATATTATGCCTAATTTTCAAAACCCAACAGGTATATCTTATTCAACATATAAAAAAAAGAAGCTAATAGAATTGGCAGAAGAACATGATTTTTATATAATTGAAGATGATTTTATAAGTGATTTTATATTTGACTCAAAAGACAATAGAACAGTCAGAAGTTATGATGATAAAAATAGAGTAGTATATATAAAGAGTTTTTCAAAAATACTTATGCCAGGTTTAAGAATAGGGATTGTAGAAATGCCAAACGAATTATTAAAAAAAGTTTTATGGGCTAAATATTCATCAGACATATCAACCCCAGGTCTTATTCAAAAATCAATGTACTACTACATGGAGAATTTTAATTGGAAGAATTATTTGAGTCATATAGAGAAAATATATACTGATAAATACAAGTTAGCAAAAAGCTTGATTAATGATAAATTGAGTGGTAAATTAAAAGTTAGAAAATCTTGTGGAGGGATAAACTTTTTTTTAGAATTGCCAAGAGGATATACATCTCAAAGTTTTACAAGTTTTATGTTAAATAAAGGAGTATCTATGCTTCCAGGGACTTATTTTTTTGATAATCTAGTGGATGATAGATTTTTTAGAATAAATATAGCTCGTCCAAGTATGGAAGAATTAGAAAAGGGAATATCTATAATAAGCGATAATATAGATGAGTTTTTCTGTGAATATAAAAATAAATTAGATATAAAAAGTAATAAATTATTTTATTAATAAATAGAAGTTTTTTAGGAGGAAAAAATGTTTGACAAGAAGAAATTAGATAGGATTAATGAATTAGCAAAGAAAAATAAAGAGGGAGCTCTTTCTGATGATGAAATCAAAGAAAGAGAGACTTTAAGAAAGGAATATTTAGAAAATTTTAGAGCTCATTTTAAATCAAGACTTGACAGTGTTAAAGTAGTCTCACCAGAGGAATATGAACAATATATGAAAAATAATAAAAATTAAAACTTAATAGGAGGAAAACATGGACTTAAAGCATGAATTTAAGAATGCATGGGAAATTGAAAAAAAAGAAAATGCTATTGAACAGGTTATGGAATATGCTCGCAATTATATGGATTTTTTAAGTAAATCAAAAACTGAAAGACTTTCAGTAAAAGAAATTATAAAATTGGCTAAAGAAAATGGTTATATTTCAATAGATGAAGCTATGGAAAAGGGAAGTGTAAGTCATGGGGACAAGATTTATGCTATAAATAAAGAAAAAGCAGTAGCACTTTTTGTGATAGGTAAAAATTATATAGAAAAAGGTATGAAGATTATAGGTAGTCATATAGATTCGCCAAGATTAGATTTAAAACCAAACCCATTGTATCAAGAAGCTAATCTAGGTTTTTTTAAGACTCACTACTATGGAGGAATTAAAAAATATCAATGGACAGCTATTCCTCTTGCTTTACATGGAGTAGTTATATTAAATGATGGTACAAAAGTGGATGTATCTATTGGTGAAGAAGACAGTGACCCAGTATTTTGTGTAACTGACCTATTGGTTCATTTAGCTGGAGACCAAATGCAAAAGAAATTGTCAGAAGGAATCAGTGGTGAAGCCTTAAATGTATTGATTGGAAATATGCCTTTGGATGGCGAAGAAAAAGAACCTATAACAGCAAATATATTAAAAATTTTAAATGAAAAATATAGTATAGTTGAAGAAGATTTATTAAGTGCTGAGATTGAAGTAGTTCCAGCTGGGAAGGCAAGAGATTTGGGATTTGATAGGTCAATGGTATTAGGATATGGCCATGATGATAGAGTATGTTCATATGCTGCTGTAAAAGCTATATTAGAGACTAGACAACCAGAATTTACTTCAGTTACATTATGTGTGGACAAAGAAGAAGTTGGCTCCCAAGGAAATACAGGTATGCATTCAAAGTTTTTTGAAAATACTGTAGCTGAGTTAATAGCTTTAGAAGGCGATTACTGTGATATTAAAGTAAGAAGAGCTTTAGCAAATAGTAAAGTATTATCAGCTGATGTTGCAGCTGGATATGACCCAAATTTTGGTGAGGCATATGAAAAAAGAAATTCTGCATATATGGGAAATGGAATAGTTTTAAATAAGTATACTGGTTCGAGAGGTAAGAGTGGATGTAATGATGCCAATGCTGAGTTTATATCAGAAGTAAAAAGAATTTTTAATGAGGGTAATGTAGTATGGCAAACTGCTGAACTTGGGAAAGTGGACCAAGGTGGAGGAGGCACAATAGCCTACATCCTAGCAAATCAAGGCGCAGAGGTTATAGACTGTGGTGTTGGTGTTTTAAATATGCATGCGCCACATGAGATTGTTTCTAAAGTAGATATATATGAAATGTACAAAGGATATAAGGCGTTTTTTAATATAAACTTATAAATTTAATATACAATAATATAAGTAATAAGTAATAAGTAATAAGTAATAAGTAATAAGTAAATAGAGTAGTATTATACTATGCTCATTAATTAAATGAACATAGTATAATACTACTCTATTTATTTTATTAATTTAGTAGTTTATAATTTAAATTTGAGTTCCATGTATTAAAATTATTATATTATGATTTCAAAGTACTCACATAGTCTGTTTAGAAATTTATCTTCTAATGGAGAAAAAGTTTTCTTTTTAGAATAAATAAAGAAAAATTTTCTTGTAAAATCAATATCTTTTATTTTGTAGCATTTTATTTTGCCTGCATTTAGATAATCAATAGCTGAAATATATGATATAAAAGATACACCAAGGCCTAATCTAACCATTTCTTTAATGGCTTCATTTGATTCTACATGAGCTATTACATTTAATTTGTTTACCGGAAAGTTATTTTTGCTGAGTGTGTTTAGTATTAAGTTTCTAGTACCAGAGCCTTCTTTTCTCATAATAAAATTGAAAGAAGCCAATTCTTCTATATCAATGTAATTGTTCTTGTTATCAATTTTAAAATCTGAAGGAGTAATAAGTACAAGTTCATCATCTAATAAGTCTAGATATTCGATTTGAGGATTGTTAATTTTAGAACCAACTAATCCAAAGCTTATCCGTTCATTTAAAATTTCTGATATAGCGTATTGAGAATCATAATGGCTTATGGAAAATTTTACATCTGGATAACTCATAGAAAAATTCTTCATAAAATCAGGGAGAATATAAGTTTCAGGTATAGAACTACATGCTATATCTATAATACCTTCTATTTTACCTGAATATTCTTTTATATCATAAATTGCACGTTTGCAGTTGTTTAATATATATATAGCGTGCTCGTAAAGAATTTCACCAGATTTTGTGAGTGTAATAACTTTGTTGCTTCTGTTTATAAGTACAGTCTCTAACTCTCTTTCTAAATTTTGTATATGTGCACTTACAGTAGGTTGAGTTAAAAAAAGTTCTCTTGCAGCCTTTGAAAAACTTTGATGTTTTGCAACAGCAACAAATACTTCGAGTTGTTTAAAATCCATTATTTAATCCTCCTTAAATTATCTAAAACTATTATAACATATTTGATAAATTAATGGTTGAAGGGGATTTTTGAAATAGAAAACCTTAAAATGTTTATGGAGTTTTTGATTGTTTAGGAATAATTTGGTATAATGTTATAAGGATATTTACCACAAGTATCTTGTAAATTGAATTTTCAAAATTCAACCTTAAAACGTGTTTTGTTACAAAAAAATTACAAATAGCTTATTAATCTTATTAAATTTAAATAAATATTATATAATTATTTTATAAAATAATGAACGTAATTATTGAAAAAAGAGATAATCACACAATGAGATATAGATAAATATTATAGAATTTAAGAAAGGAGGATTGATTTATGAAGTTAAAAAGGTCATTAGTTTGTGTAACTATTTTAGGGATTGTACTTGTTGGATGTCATAAGGAAACTACTAAAGAGAAAAATCAAGTAGCAAGTAAAGCAACACAGCAAAAAACTATGACAAAAGTTCAAAATGATGTTAATGAAATGATAGATAAAGATTATAAATATGTTATAAAGAATATGGGAATACCTTATAACACAATTTATTATATAAAAAATAAGAATTTAAAAGAATCAAATGCAATGCAAGATATAAATACATCAAGTTATATGACATTAGTTTACCCTAAATATACTGGAAACAATGAATTAGATGGAAGTGCTTTATACATTAATATTAATAAAAATAAAGTTGTTAATGTTGAAACAAATTCTTTTTCATCACAAAGTATAATAACTGTAGATGAAAATTATGATATTATGATTGAAAAAAATGATAATGAAAAGTCAGCTGTATCTTTAGAAGAATATAAAAACATTGATTTAGGAGAGTATATTGGAGTTGAAGAATCTAGGATAAATGAAATCGTGGGTAATGCCAATTATGATTTAACAGCATATAACTATGAAGGAAATAGGGTAGTGAAGAGTTATAGATTAAAGAAAGATAATAAAGTATTAGAAAAAGAAATACTTACAATAAGTATAGTAGACAATAAAATAAAGTCTATAAAAACTATTGAGAGCGATAAATTTGTAAAAATAATAAAAGGAGCTTTATTAGAATAATGAATTTTAAAGCATATAAGCCTGTTTCAAGGTAGAAGTAAATTTCTAACTTGAAACAGTTTTTTTATAAAATGTATAAAATTGAAGTTAATACAATTAATGATAATTTTATAAGATTTATTAAATTTAAACTGCACTTATAGATAACAATTAGTTATAATTAAATATAAGCTAAAATGATTTATTGTAATTTATAATTATACTACATTAAGAATGTTTTTAAATAAAAAATATATTGGGGTGTATTTAAAATGATAGGATTAGCAGATGCCATAAAAATTATTGAAGAAAATGTTATACCAATAAGTAGGATTAAGAGAGTTAATCTTATAGAAGCAGTAAATAAAGTAGTTGCAGAAGATATATATTCAACAATTGATAGTCCTCCATTTGACAGGTCACCATATGATGGTTATGCATATGATGCAAATTCTGAAAATAAAAGTTTAAAGGTCATAGGAATATTATATGCAGGAGAAGTGTTTGATGGTATATTAAATAAAAATGAAGCAGTGAAGATAATGACTGGTGGAAAAATTCCAAATGGAGCAAACTGTGTGGTAAAAAAAGAAGATGTGACAATTAGAGAAGACATGATAACTTTAAATGTAAAACTAAAGGAATATGACAATTATATATTTAAAGGTGAGGATATAAAAAAAGGTCAATTAATTATTAGTAAAAATCAACATATAGGGTATGATGGTATAGGAGTATTAGCGAGTCTTGGAATATCTAAATTAGATGTATATGATGATTTAAAAGTAGGCGTTTTAAATACAGGAACAGAATTACAAGATATAAATGAAACTTTAGAGGATGGTAAAATATATGATAGTAATAGATATACATTATATTCAAAGCTTCTAAAGCTTGGAATACAAGCAGATACAATATGTACTTGTTCTGATGATATACAAGAGTTAGAAAAAAAAGTAAAGGATATGCTAGAAAATGTAGATTTTTTAATTACTACAGGTGGTGTATCTGTTGGAGATAAAGATTTAATACCAGATGTATTTAGAAACATAGGAGCAAAAGAATTGTTTTGGAAGATAAATATTAAACCTGGAGGTGCTTGCTATGTAGCTACATTGGGAGAAAAAATATTGTTTGGGCTTTCTGGTAATCCACATGCAGCAATTGTGGTATTTGATAATGTAGTTGTTCCTGTGATTGAGTATTTAACATATAAAGAAAGCAGCCATTATATAAAAGCTATATTTAAAGGAGAATTTAACAAATTCTCAAATAACGATAGGTTTGTAAGTGGAAAATTATATACAGATGAAGGTAAATTATATGTTAAGTTAAATGATAAAAAAGATGCCAAGGCTAGATTATCTGCAACATTAAGAAGTAATTGCATGATTAAGATAAAAAAGAGAGAAATAATAAAAGAAAACCAATTAGTAGATGTTGTTGTTATATAGTTTTATGAAGGGGATATGGTTTTATGTATAATGTATTATCAATTGTTTCCTATTCAGGAGTGGGTAAAACTACATTAATTGAAGGTATAGTAAAAGAATTAAGTAAAGAAGGTTATAATGTTGGAGTTATCAAACACACATGCCATGATTTTGAGATGGATGAGGAAGGTAAAGATACTTATAAACATAGAAAATCAGGTGCGAGAAAAGTTTGTATAATATCAAATAAGAGGTTAGCATATATTGAAGAATTAAAAGATAAAAATCCACTATATAAAATGATTAGGTTTTATGAAGACATGGATTTGATTATTATAGAGGGGTATAAAAATTACAGATTTAAAAGATTAGAGGTAACTAGAAAAGATAAGTATAAGGATATTTTATCAAATAAATCTGATTTGATAGGTATTATAAGTGATATAGAATATGATTTAAATGTTAAGCAGTTTGGTTTGAATGACTACAAAACTATATCAAAGTACATAGAATCTTGTATAAAAAATAATACTTTAAAATTAAATGATAGTGAAATAAAAAACATATTAAAAGAATAATTTTAAGATATTATTTTGATATAAAATGGTATAATTATTTATATATAAATAAAGATATGAGAAATTTATTTAATTATAAAAATCGTAGGAGGATAATATGAAAAAAATATTAGTAGCATGTGGAGCAGGAATTGCAACATCAACAGTAGTTTGTGACAAAGTAGAAAGATTGGTTAAAGAAAATAACATACAAGCAGAAGTTATACAATGTAAAATTGCTGAATGTGCAACAAAACAAGAAGGTGCTGATTTAATAGTATCTACTACTATATTACCAACAACTTATGATATACCTGCAATAAAAGCAACAGCATACATAACAGGTATAAATACTGCTGCATTAGATAAGAAAATATTGGATGCTTTAAAATAAGTTTTTAAGTTTACAGTTATAAAAAATATTTAGTACTAAATATAGAGTTGTATCTTCGTAAAATTTTATTTACATAGATATGGCTCTTTTTAGGTGTATTTTAAATATGTAATTATATAAAATAAATATTCAATTTTATAAAAGATTTAAAATTAGTGTTATGTTATACTAATTTAAGGGTATTTTTTAGACGTATTGATAAAGGAGGATTTAAAACTTATGATAAAACAATTTGTCAAATATTATAAACCATATAAGAAAATCTTTACATTAGACCTTATAGCAGCATTCTTATTTTCTTTATGTGATTTAGTTTATCCTATGATAACTAGAAATATAATGGATGACATTGTTCCAAATAAAAATTTAAGAATGCTAGTAGTTTTTGCAGTTGTACTTATACTTATATTTATAGCAAAAGCAGGACTTAATTATTTTATGCAATATTGGGGACATGTCATTGGTGTAGATATGCAAGCTGATATGAGAAATGAGGTATTTACACACTTACAGAGGCTTCCAAATACTTATTTTGATAATAATAAATCTGGTGTAACTATGTCTAGAATAGTAAATGACTTAATGGATATAACAGAACTTGCACATCATGGTCCTGAAGATTTATTCATTTCTATAGTAATGTTAGTTGGTTCATTCTTTATACTTATAGATATAAATATTCCTCTTACTCTTATAATATTTGCTATATTGCCATTTATAATTTGGTTTGCGATAACAAAAAAAGATAAGATGAATATAGCTTTTATGAAAAGTAGAGTTACTATAGGTGATGTAAATGCAACTTTAGAAAATAGCATAGCTGGAATGAAAGTAACTAAGTCTTTTTGTACTGAAAAGGAAGAATTAAACAAGTTTGTAAGAAGCAATAAATTATTTAGGAGAGCACGACAAGATTCTTATAAAGTAATGGCAGAATACTATTCTGGTATGAACTTATATATGGATATTTTGGAATGGGTAGTTGTCATAGCTGGTGGATACTTTACTTATCTTGGAAAAATTACTTTAGGTGATTTTGCTGCATATATATTATATGTAAAAATGTTTATACAACCTATGAAGAAATTGATAAACTTTACAGAACAATATCAAAATGGTATGACAGGTTTTAAAAGATTCATAGAGATAATGGAACAAGACCATCAAAAAGAAGCTAAAAACCCTGTTGAGCTTGAACATGTAAAAGGTAATATCGAGATAGAAAATATATCTTTTACATATGAAGATGATACTCAAGTATTAGATAATCTGAGTCTGTCTATAGAAGCTGGTAAAACTATAGCTCTAGTTGGACCTTCTGGTGGAGGAAAGACTACATTATGCAATTTATTGCCAAGATTTTATGAATTTGATAAAGGTGATATAAAAATTGATGGAAAGAGTATAAGGGATGTAAGCTTAAAATCATTGAGAAAAAATATAGGTATAGTACAACAGGATGTATTTTTATTTACAGGGACTATAAGAGATAATATTCTTTGTGGAAATCCTAGTGCTACAGATGAAGAGATGATTGATGCTGCAAAAAAAGCTAGAATACACGATTTTGTAAAAACTCTGCCAGATGGATATGACACTTATATAGGAGAAAGAGGAGTAAAATTATCTGGTGGGCAAAAACAAAGAATTTCAATTTCGAGAATCTTTTTAAAGAATCCTCCAATAATAATATTGGATGAAGCTACTTCCGCTTTAGATAATGTAACAGAAAGAGAAATTCAAGAGTCTTTAGAAGAATTAAGCAAAGATAGAACAAATTTAGTTGTTGCACATAGATTGACTACTATAAAAAATGCTGATGAAATCATAGTACTGACAGATAAAGGAATTGAAGAAAGAGGTACTCATGAAGAGTTAGTAAACAAAAATGGCGTATATAGTAGATTACACAATAACTAACATATAAATTAAATTTATAAACATAGAATATATTAAGATTCATAAAGCAAATTCATTTTATATTAATGAGATGTTTTATGAAAAATGTATTCTATGTTTTATTTTTTGCAAATTATGCTCAATTATCTTTATAAGAGTACTGTAAAATAGCCAATGTATAGGATAACGTTTTTACAAAAAGAATAATTTAGAAAACTAACTTTAATTAATAGAATTTATAGAATTTTATGAAAAAAATCGAATTTTGACTTGAAATGTTTTTCAAAAGTAGTAAAATAATGGATAACTATACATACATTGTATACAAATATATTTATTTATGAGGGGGGATTTTGTATGGAAGCAATAACAGCTTTTTGTCTAGTTTTAGTATCACTGACGATAGGAGATGTAGTTTCAGCAAAAACTAAAGCTTTTGTTCCATCAGTTTTTGTATCAGCAATTATATTTATAGTAGGATTTTGGACTTTTTTCCCAGAAAATATCGTGGACCTAGCAGCTCTAGGAACACCATTGGCACAGTTAGGTATGCTTTTATTAATAACTCATATGGGAACTATGATGAGTATTAAAGAGCTAGCAGGTCAATGGAAGACAATAGTAATAGCACTAGCAGGGATAGTAGGAGTATGTGTAGGAGCTTTAGCATTAGGAACTCTAGTGTTTGGATGGGATACGGCAGTAATAGCTACACCTCCTCTTACTGGAGGATTAGTTGCATCTATAATGATGGCAGATGCTGCTACAGCAAAAGGTCTTGCAAGCTTAGCAGTTCTAGCAATTTTAATGTATGTGGCACAAGGGTTTGCAGGTTATCCTATCACAGCATTAATGCTTAAAAAAGAAGGAAAAAGACTTTTATCAGATTTTAGAAGTGGAAAAGTGACTGTAACTAAAGTTGAAGAAGAAACTAAAAAAGTACCTGAGCAAAAGAGTAAGTTTAAGATAATTCCAGATTTACCTGAAAAGTATGATACTACATATATGATAATACTTAGATTAGGACTTGTAGCATGGTTAGCAGTGCAATTTACAAATCTTACACATGAAGTTGTATCAAGATATGTTATCTGTTTAATATTTGGTGTAATAGCATCAGAACTTGGAATAGTTGACAGAAAACCACTTAATAAATCAGGTTCATTTGGGTGGTTAATGACATCATTGATGGCTTTCATATTTGCAGGATTAGCAAAAGCTACACCAGCAATGCTTGCTGAAATGGCTGTTCCTCTTGTAGGAATTATAATTTTTGGTGTAATAGGTATGGGGATATTCTCTATTATAGTAGGTAAGCTTTTAGGTGAAAGTAAGGAAATGGCATTTTCAGTTTCACTTACAGCACTTTATGGTTTCCCACCAAATTATATATTAACTGAAGAAGCAGTAAAGGCCTTGGCTGAAACTCCAGAAGAAAAAGAATTTTTGATGGATAAAATGCTTCCAAAGATGCTTGTTGGTGGATTTACTACAGTAACAATAGCTTCTGTAGTAATAGCAGGTATTTTTGTAAATCTTATATAAATTTTAACTAATAAATAAGGCATTTAAATAATAAGAAGAATATGTTACACTTGGAGGTCTGGAATGAATATTAAAGAAATAACAAATGGATATAAAGATTATGTAATCAAACTTAGAAGAGAATTTCATGAAAATCCTGAAAAAAGTATGGAAGAATTTAGAACATCAAAGAGAATTAAAGAAGAACTTGATAAGATAGGAGTACCATATGTATCAGCTGGAGGCACAGGTGTAATTGCAACTATAAAAGGAGCTAATCCAGGAAAAACTGTAGCACTTAGAGGAGATATGGATGCACTTCAAGTTGTTGAATGTACAGGTGTAGAATACAAATCAAAAAATGAGGGGCTTATGCATGCTTGTGCACATGATGGTCACACATCAATGCTTTTAGGAGCAGCTAAGGTTTTGAATGATATTAAAGATGATATTAAGGGAACTGTGAAATTATTTTTTCAACCAGGAGAAGAAGTAGGTAAAGGTGCAAGAGCTATGATTAAAGATGGTGCTATGGAAGGTGTAGATGGTGTATTTGGAATTCATCTTTGGAGTGATGTGGAGTGTGGGACTGTATCAGTTGAAGAAGGTCCAAGAATGGCTTCTGCTGATTTCTTCAAAATTACTGTAAAAGGTAAGGGTGGCCATGGTTCACTTCCTCATCAAGGTGTTGATGCAGTACTTGCAAGTTCTGCATTAGTTATGAACCTACAATCCATGGTTAGTAGAGAAGTAAGTCCTTTAGAGCCACTAGTTGTAAGTGTTGGAGTTTTAAATTCTGGAACAAGATTTAATGTAATAGCAAGTGAAGCTGTTCTAGAAGGCACAATAAGATTATTTAATCCAGAACTTAGAAAACAAATTCCTACAATTTTAGAACGTATATCAAAATCTACAGCAGAAGCATATAGAGCAGAAGCTGAGTTAGAGTATGGATATTTAACACCAGCTGTTATAAATGACAAGGAATGTTCAAAGATAGCTACAGATGCAGTAATTAAGCTATTTGGAAAAGAAAGTATAGCACTATTTGAAAAAGTAACAGGAGCAGAGGATTTTGCTGAGTTTATGAATATTGCACCTGGTGCATTGGCATTTGTAGGCGCTAGAAATGAAGCCAAAGGAGCTTGTTATCCTCATCATCATGGGTGTTTTAATATAGATGAAGATGCCTTAGAGATTGGAACTGCTTTATATGTTCAATATGCAGTAGACTTTTTAAATAAATAATTTTAATATACTATAAAGAAAAAGCAGAGACTAAGTTTATACTCTGCTTTTTTATTGTCTATAATTACTATAAATGTTGACTATAAAAAAAAGATATGATATTATAAAAGAAAATGATAATCAATATCAATTAAAAAAGAAGGTGATTTAATTGAGTAATATAATGTTTGCGTTTTTAATAACTTTGTTTGCTGGTTTGTCTACTGGAATAGGAAGTTGTATAGCGTTTTTTGCTAAAAAGACCAATACTAAATTTCTTTCTGTAAGTTTAGGATTTTCTGCTGGTGTTATGATTTATGTATCTATGATAGAAATATTTCCTAAGGCACAAGATGCTTTAACGAAGTCTATGGGAGAAAAATTAGGAAGCTGGTCAACTGTAATAGCTTTTTTTGCAGGAATGGCTATCATTGCAATTATTGATAAGTTAATTCCTCAAGAAGAAAATCCTCATGAGATAAAGAAAATGGAAAATGTGGATGAAAAAAATATACAAAAAAATAAATCTCTCTTAAGAACTGGGATATTTACAGCAATGGCTATAGCAATTCATAATTTTCCAGAAGGATTAGCTACATTTATATCAGCACTTGATGATGCTACAATAGCAATACCAATAGCTATAGCAATTGCTATACACAATATACCAGAAGGAATCTCTGTATCTGTACCAGTGTATTATGCTACAGGAGATAAAAAGAAAGCTTTCTATTATTCTTTTTTATCTGGAATGTCAGAACCTTTAGGGGCAATTATTGGATATGTACTTCTTAGAAATTTTCTAAATGATACTACACTTGGAATTGTGTTTGCCATTGTTGGAGGTATTATGGTATTTATATCCCTTGATGAACTACTACCATCAGCTAGAGAATATGGTGAACATCATTTATCAATTTATGGATTAATTGCAGGAATGATTGTCATGGCTATTAGTTTATTGCTATTTAAATAGATTTTTAGATATCTAATTGTAACCTAAAATTAATATCAAAATGATATAATTATTAAAATAGATTATTATATGTCAAAAATATCATTTTGGAGGTGAATCTTATGGAAAAGAAAATGAAGTTTAAATTTGATTGGTATAGTTCACCTGATAGGATAGAAGAATGGTTAGAAGATATGGAAGAACAAGGATATAACCTATATAAGATAAGTAAACTTGGAGGAATCTTTTATTTTTATAAAGGAACTCCAAGAAAAATAAAATACGCTATTGATTATTATTATGATGCTGAGGAAGATTATTTTAATAAATATAAGTCTAGAGGGTGGAACCTTATATTTAGAAGTATTGGTAGTTTTATAGGTACATCTTCATGGTATGTATGGACTAAAACATATGAAGATGTACCTCCTAAATTATATAGTGGTTTAGATAACAAAGATAAAGTAAAATCAATTTTATTCATGAATTTATTTTTATTTACTATTTTAGTAGTTATTTTTATATATTTATTGTTCACTGAAATAAGAAATTTATTTAATGGTTATGGAGTAGATATTTGTACTATCGCATTACAAATTATGTTATTAACTTTGTATTTGGTACAATTATATAGAAGAATAATGTATTACTTAAGGATTAAAAAATTAAATAAATAAAGGGAGAAGTGTCTCGAAATAATTTTGAAAAATTATTTTGAGACACTTTTTTTATCAATAACTGTTATTCTTTATATATATTCATATCAGTTATAATCTTTTAGATTTTATTTGAATCTTGAGTATTGATAAGAATAATTTAAAAATGTTATTCTAAGGTATCAGATATTTAAAATCATATTTAAATATCTCAATAAAAAAATTCTAATAGTGTGTAATAAGAAAGTGCATTAGGAGGAACTTATGATTAGGATAGCAATTTGTGAAGATGAAAAAGAAACACAATGTTTAATAGAAGAATATCTTGATAATCTATTAAAAACTATGAATATAGAATATGAAGTACAAAAATATAGTTCTGGAGAAGATTTACTTAAAGGAAGCTTAAAAGATATAGATATACTGCTTCTTGATATACTAATGGAGCAAATGAATGGAATGGATACTGCAAGAAAGATTAGAGAAGTGGATAATAAAATGGAGATAATATTTATAACCTCTTTAATAGATTATGTGCAAGAAGGGTATGAAGTAAGAGCTTATAGATATTTGCTAAAACCCATAGAATTAGAGGAATTAAAAAAACATATATTAACTTGTATTAAAGATATTGAAACAAATAAAAGTAATTACGTTGTAATAAAGAACAAGTCTAATACATACAAGATTTATTTAAATGAAATAAAATATATAGAGATTCAAAAAAAAGATATGTTAATACACACAATAAATAAGGGTTTTGGAGTGAAGTATAGTCTAGGAAAAATAGAAAAAGATTTAAAACTAGATAAATTTGTAAGATGTCATAAAAGCTTTATAGTTAATCTAAGTTATGTAGAAAACATAAAGCCAAATATTGCTATTTTAGAAAGTGGCGAAGAAGTACCCATTAGTAGATATAGGTATAAAGAGGTTAAGGAGAAATTTTTAAAATTTCTTGGTGATACAATATGTTAAATTTTATGTCTGAGTTATTATTAATTGTATCTATATGTGTACGATTTATTATTATGAAAAGGATATTAATTTATAAAAAAGATAATAAAGAAGACAAACAAATTGTATTTTATACTTTATTGGGAATAATTTATATTGTAGTTAAAATAACTATATTATTTAATATACAAGAAAATTATATTAATAATATATATTATTTGATTGATGTTATAGTATTTATTGTCTGGGGGATATATTATAATTATTTTTACAACATAGGATATATTAAATACATAATTTTCTTTTTGCTATTTAATATTTATTATGACTGTTTTAAAGATGTTGCAGATAGAATTTTATTTTTTGTAGTTACAGGTAATGTTGTTTCATCTAAAGAGTGGCTTTTAGCATCTTATTCTGATAATATGAAAGTTTACATATACAGGAATCTATTTATTATATTTGTATATATGATACTTAGTTTTTTGTATAATCGATTAAAATTGCTTAGTCAAGATAAAAGAAATTATGTATATTTATTATTTGCTTTAATAGCCAACACAATGAATATAATTGGAGTCTATATATCAAGGAAATTAGAACGGTTTAGATGGTTACATTCAGAACCATATTATTTTGAGAATTTTGTAAATCCAAAGGTAATAGGAGCTAGTAGCCTTGTTCTCATATTATTGTTTAGGCAAATAATAAAAGATAATAAGTTAAAATCTCAGAATGAATTAATAAAAAATAAGTTAGATATGCAATATGCTCATTATTTAAGTATCCAAGAATCTCATATGAGAGTTAAGAAGCTTTATCATGATATAAACAATCATATTTGTTGTATAGATAATCTTAAAAGTGATGGTAAAGAAATTAATAAGTATGTAAATAATTTAAAAGATGAAATTAAAGAGTTTAAATCTATTTATAATACAGGAAACATGATATTAGACATTATAATAAATGAAAAGAGTGCAATATCTACAAAAAAGGGAATTAAATTTATTTGTGACATAAACTTTTCAAAAGTTGATTTTATAAAACCTATAGATGTATCAAGTATATTTGCCAATATTTTAGATAATGCAATAGAATCATGTGAGAAAATATCAGATGAAAATATTGATAAATATATTAGAATTAAAGGAACTATAACAAAATCATTTTTTGTACTTAAATGTGAGAATAGTAAAGCAAATAATATTATTTCTAATAAAAATATATTGTTAACAGACAAAATGGATAAATTTATACATGGAATAGGAATTCAAAGTATTAAATCGTCTTTAGAAGAGTACAATGGAGAATTATTATTTGAAAATCAGAAAGACAAATTTATACTAAATATATACATACCATTGAATCAAGATGCTGACAGTTGGGTCGATTAAGTTACTAGTTGGGGCATATATATTAGAGCAAGCTAGTGAAAATTCATCGAATAACTCAATTGAAGATAAAAAAGATGACTCTATTAAACTGTTTGAAGATTATTCAAAAAAAGCTAATACTGTAGAAGGATTGGAAGAAGTTAAAAAAGATTTATCTCAAAAGTTTTCAAAGGTTATAACAGATAGTGGTTATAAGATCGCTAATTCAAATTCAGATGGTAGTTTTGTAGTATCTATAAATGGATTTGAAAATCCACCCGAAAAAGATATTAGAAGTTTATTTTACTCTATGTCTGAAGATCAGAAAGAAGGAAAGGCAGTGGTAGACATTCTATGTGCCAAAGAATATCCTGAGAATGATAAGTTAGATAAAAGGGATAAGTATATTAACTTTATATACAACATATTTAAGTCACTAACTAGTTCCAATTTAACTGAGAAAGAATTTGCAGATGCAGTTATAAAAACATTTAATGAAGGTGTAGGCTCTGTAGAGCTTCCTTATATGAATGATATACATGTTGAAGTTAACAAAGTTAAAAAATCTACTAAGGTTTTAAAACTAAGTTTAGAATATGAGTTTGATATTTCAAATCATTAATATAATAAAAAAATTATGGCACTGTAGAAATGTATTATAGAGAAATTTGTGATTTAAATTAGAAAATAAAGTGCATGTCTTATATTTAGGCAAGTATTTTTATTCAAAAATACATTATTTATGGTTGCCATTTCATGTTAAAGGACAGTATAATATAATTAAAGTATGTTATAACATACAAAAATTAATGTATATTATCCAAAGGGGGATTTTAAATGAGTCAAACTGATAGAATAGAAGCATTTAGACAAGAATATGTTAATTCTAAACCTATGATATGTTGTGAAAGGGCTAGAATTTTTACAGAATCACATAAAAAGACTGAGGGAGAAGCCATATGTATAAGAAGAGCAAAAGCTTTTTTAGATGCATGTAAAGAACTTCCTATAAAAATATTTGAGAATGAATTAATTGTAGGTACAGCTGGTAAATTCAGAAGAACAGGTATATTAACACCAGAATTTTCTTGGCAATGGGTAGATAAGGAAATGGATACTTTTGATGAAAGAACTCAAGACCCATATGTAATATCAAAAGATCAAATAGAATTTATAAGAAAAGAGATATTTCCATATTGGAAGGGTAAATCTTTGGAAGAAGTTTTTTTAGCAAGAATTCCAGAAGATACAGCTAAGATATTGGTAGATACAGGAATAATAGATAATGATTCTAAGTGGAGACAGGCAGTAGGGGAAGTAACTCCAGATTATCAAGATATATTATTTGTAAAAGGATATAAGGGTATCAAGGAAGAAGCAGATAAGAAGATAAAAGAACTAGACATATCAATTTCAGAAAATATTGAAAAAATAGATTTCTATAAGTCTGTTTCTATCGTTGCAGATGGTATTATGACATTGGCAAATAGATATTCAAAACTTGCAAAAGAAATGAGTGAATCAGAGAAAGATTCAAAAAGAAAGTTAGAACTTATAAAAATATCAGAAGTATGTGAGAATGTACCAGCAAATCCTCCAACTAGTTTTTATGAAGCGATACAATTTGTATGGTTTGTGCAATTAGGTGGTGTTTTATCTGAAAATCCATTAGCATTGAACTTAGGTAGATTTGACCAATATATGTATCCATATTATGAAAAAGATACTAAAGAAGGGAATATAACTAAATCAGAGGCTCAAGAGTTGATAGAGGCTCTATGGATTAAGCTATCAGAGTGGGTATGGACAATATCAGCAAATACAGCAAATTATTTTGCAGGATACAACCAATTTCAAAACCTTACTGTTGGTGGCAAAAAGAGAAATGGAACTGATGGAACTAATGATATTTCATATATGTGTTTAAAGGCAACAGAAAGTGTAAAAACTCATCAACCAGGTTTAAGTGTTAGAATAAGTCAGGGAGCACCAGATGATTTTGTTATGGCAGTTGCGAAATTGGTAAAACAAGGTACTGGTTTTCCTGCTATACACAGTGATAGTGCAGGAGCACAAATGTTACTTCAAGATGGATATGATGCAGAAGATGCAAGAGATTGGAGCAATTGTGGTTGTGTTGTTCCTCACTTTAGAAAGACAGGTCAATGGACTTCAGCAGTAAATATTAATTTTGCAGCAGCACTGGAATATGCTATGAATGAAGGTAAGAGTAGATTAACTGGAGAAAAAATGGGATTAGATGTAAAAAATATCAACGAATTTGCATCTTTTGAAGAAGTTAAAGAAGCGTTTTTAAAGCAACTAGCATATCTTATAAAAAATTCTGTTATAGGAACTACTGTTGCTCAACAAATTCATAAAGAAATAGTACCGAGACCATTTTTATCTACTTGTGTAGATGGTTGTTTGGATAAAGGTGTTGATTTGAGTAAAGGTGGAGCAAAATACAATATAGGACCTGTTTTAACAGGTATAGGATTAGGTGTAGTTTCAAACTCATTGGCAGCTATAAAAAAATTAGTATTTGAAGATAAGGTTACTACATTAGAAGAGTTAACAAAGGCATTAAATAATGATTGGGAAGGCTATGAAGAATTAAGAAAGCTTGCTTTAGATGTTCCTAAATATGGAAATGACAATGATTATGTAGATTCATTGGCTATTGAAGTTTCTGATTTTTATTATAGTGAAACTAGAAAATATAAGGATATTTTTGGCTCTAAATTTAATAGTGCATTTATGGGTATATCAAACTATGTTCCAACTGGAAAAATAGTAGGTGCAACTCCATGTGGAAGAAAAGCCACAAAACCTTTGACAGAAGGAGTTTCTCCATTTGTCGGAACTGATACAACAAGTCCATTAGCAGCTATGAAATCTGCATCAAAAATAAATCATGATGTTCACACTGGAGGAACACTTCTAAATTTAAGATTTAATCAAGATTTGGTTGAGACAGAAAGAGGACTTAGAAACCTAGCTTCTATGGTCAAATCGTATTTTGCACTAGGTGGATTCCATGTACAATTTAATACAATATCAAATGATGTCTTATTAAAAGCTCAAGAAAATCCAGAAGAATATAAAGATTTATTAGTGAGAGTTGCTGGGTATAGTACTCAATTTGTTAATTTATCAAGAGAGATGCAAGATGCTATAATAGCTAGAAACTCACATAGTAAATTTTAATTATGAGGTAGATTATGAGTAAAAAAGGTAAAGTTGTAAAGGTACAACATTTTTCAGTAAATGATGGTGATGGAATAAGAACTACTATATTTTTAGAAGGATGTAAATTAAAATGTAAGTGGTGTTCTAATCCAGACTCATGGAGTAATATAGTAAAGCTAGGAGTTATGAAGGATAAGTGTATATCTTGTAATAGGTGTATAGATGTTTGTCCTCAAAATATAAGTTCATTATCTGATAGAAGTCAAATAAATAATAAGTGTGATTTGTGTGGAAGATGTGTTAAAACATGTCTCAATGATGCTATCTGTATAATGACTGAAGAAATGAGTGTTGAAGAGATTGTAAAGGAAGTTGAAAAAGATTTTATATTTTTCTTTGAGTCTAACGGAGGAGTAACTTTTTCTGGAGGAGAACCCACACTTCAAATTGATTTTTTAAGAGAATTAGTTGATGTTTTTTATAATAAAGGTATAAACATAGCAATTGAAACTTGTGGATATTTTGAGTGGAATAAAGTGAAAGATGTCTTTGAAAAAATAGACCATATATTTGTAGATATAAAATCTATGGATGATAATGTTCACAGAGCATATACAGGAGTAAGTAATGAGATAATATTAGAAAATATATGTAGACTTTCAAAATTAAACAAATCTATGGTTATAAGAGTACCAATTATTTCTGGAGTGAATGATAGTGAAGAAAATATAAGAAACACTGCATTATTTGTAAAACAAAATGTTTTAGGTGGAAAGATGGAATTACTTCCATATCATAAATTTGGACTTGATAAATATAAAGCATTAGGGCTTGAAGATTATATGTATGAATTTGATGAAATTTGCAATAGCCATATGTTAAAATTAAAAGAGATAGTAGAACTTACAGGCGTAAAAATCATAGAATACAAATAGACTATCAGGAGGATTTTAACATGGATAATAAATTTCCTAATGTAGGAGAAAATTTAAGGTTATTAAGGCAAGACATGGGCATAAGTTTAGATAAAGCTTCAAAGATGACAGGAGTTAGTAAAGCAATGCTGGGACAGATTGAAAGAGGTGAATCGAGCCCCACTGTATCTACCTTATGGAAAATTTCATCTGGATTCAAAATAAATTTTACAACACTATTAAATGAAAATACAAACACTTATGAGGTTATAAAAAAAGAGGATGTGGAACCTATTATTGAACAGCAAGGCAATATGAAGTTATATCCCATATATCCTTTTAGCCCTCAAAGAAGGTTTGAACTTTTTATAATTGAGCTTGAAGCAAATTGTACACATGTTTCATCTACACATAGTCATGTTCTGGAAGAGTATGTACTTGTAATAGAAGGTAAACTTGAGCTTAATGTAGATGGAAAAACTTATATTTTAGAGTCTGGACATTCAATTAGATTTGATGGGACGCTAGAACATTTATATAAAAATTTAAATAATGGAAAAACTGTATTTCATAATATAGAAGTTTATAGATAATTTTATAGTTATCCATTTTGGGAATAAATATTTATTACCAAAATGGATAACTTATTTTTGTAATGTCGAAAAGATTTGTATACATGTACTAACATTATTGTTT
Source organism: Clostridioides sp. ZZV14-6150 (assembly GCF_020657875.1). Classification (NCBI taxonomy): domain Bacteria; kingdom Bacillati; phylum Bacillota; class Clostridia; order Peptostreptococcales; family Peptostreptococcaceae; genus Clostridioides; species Clostridioides sp. ZZV14-6150. The sequence continues at coordinate 70,951 of NZ_JAGWDA010000007.1, forward strand.
TAAAATAAACATAAAAGCATTATAATAATATTAATAAAATATAATAAAGAGGAAGAATATATGATTATGAAAGTTTTATTGACAGTATTAGTATTAGCAATCTTATATATTCTGTATAAGTATGAAACTCAACATATAGAAACAACAGAATATACCATATTTAATGAAAAAATTCCAAAGGAATTTAACGGCTTTAAAATAGTTCAAGTAAGTGATTTACATAATAAGGTATTTGACAAAAACAATAACAAAACATTGATAGATAAAATTGAATCCTTAAATCCAGATGTTATATTTATAACAGGAGATTTAGTTGATGGAGAAAATAAAAATTTTCAAATTGCATTAGATTTAATTGATAATTTAGTAAAAAAATATGAAGTATACCATATAGTTGGAAATCATGAACAAAAATCTTTAATAAAAAAATATAAACATCTATATAAGGATTATTTTAAGGAATTGTATTCAAAAAAAATAATAAATATGGAAAATGAATCTGTAAGAATATATAAAGGAGATAGTTATATTAATCTATATGGTTTAATCATACCATTGGGATGCTATCCATATTTTTTTGCTAATAATAAAAAGTTAGAATTGAGTGACAATTTCGTAGAAGATAAGTTAGGTAAAATAAACGAAAATGAGTATAATATACTTTTAGCTCATACGCCGTTCTTCTTTGAAAAATATGTAAAATGGGGAGCTGATTTAGTTCTGGCTGGTCATGTTCATGGCGGTATAATAAGAATACCTTTTGTTGGAGGTGTACTATCTCCAAATAGAGAGTTTTTTCCTAAGTATGACTGGGGAAAATATGAAAAAGGTAGTAGCACTATGGTTTTAAATAAAGGCTTAGGAGGCTCAAAAGTTCTTATTAGACTTAATTGTAAACCAGAAGTAGTAAGGATTACATTAAGGTCTAATTAATAAGGTTTTTTGTGTATATAAACATCAATGACATATATATAAAATTGATGTAAAACCATATCAAATAGATACAATTATAAATTTTTAATAATTATTTGATTAATTCAAATAAAATGCTATTTTTAGCATGTAATATTTAAAATATAGGGGGTAGTCAAAAATCATGGGTGATATGAGTAGATTTTATGAATCTGTAAAAAACAAATATCCAAAATTAAAAGATGGAACTAGAGTTCATATGTGGCCAAAAGAAAATATCATAATTGGTCCCATTTATGATGAGGCAAATGGATATGAAAAAAGTATAGGGAGTGTGGATAGTTTAAGTTGGAAGCAAGTTGTTGTACTAGCAGAATGTGATGGGAAAAATACTACTAAAGATGTATTAGATATATTATCCAACAGATACAGAAATATCCCTGATATGAGAGATAAAGTTATGGAATTTTTTATGTTTTATGATAATGAGTATTTAACCTTTGAAGATGAGGCACAAACATTATCAAGTGTTTTTGAGATAACAGGAAATAAAGTATATCTTACACCTTTATACTTTACAATAGAGATAGATGGTAATGACAATAGGGTTCAATATTTTTCTGAAGTTATAAGCTTATTAAAGTGTATGTATGAAAAAGGATGTAGGTTTATAGAAGTTATTGGTGAAGATATTCTAAAAAATAAAGATATGAAAGTAGTATTTCAATATATGCTAGACCATTTTGATTTAATTATAGTAACTAAAGATAGTTTTACTATTGAAAGAAGTTTGATAAGAGAATTAGATGATTATCGTCATAAAGTAATATGGAATGTATATTCAGAGAATGACAACATACATGTTAAATTAAAAGAAGATATAAAAATAACTAGTTTAATAAAAAGAGGACATACAGTAGTAAGAGGAGCTAGAGGAAAAGCAATAAAAATAGAAGATATGAGGTTTAAAGATATAAGAGAAAGATTTTCAAAATATGGTGCAGAATGGAGCCATGTATACATTTCTTCTGACGGCAGTGTAAAATCTTATTCCATTCAAAAAGATAAAAGAGTTTATTTAGGCAATATATTTGACAATTCAGTTGAGGAAATTTTCTTAGAGATGCAAAATAAGATTGATAATCTAGAAATTGTATATCAATAATTATCAAAATTAAGTTTTAGGAATAATTTATAGATTGGTTGTTTAGTTTTGTGTCAATAATTGTTAATGAGGTGATATAACTTGTTAAGATTGTTGAACAAATTTTTTTATGATACTTTACTTAAATGCTGGCTTTTTATGATGCTATGGATTTTTAGAGAACTTTTTACAGAGACAAAATTAGTCAAAAATTTTAAACTTCATAAAATATTTATGTAAAAATCATATAAAATTCATATAACAGATGTATTATATAGAGTATAGAAAGACTAGCTTAAAAACCATAATATAATACCCTATTGTAATGATAACCCTCCCTCACATCCTCAAATAGAGTTATCATTACAAGAATTAATCCATAAATTTAAAATTTATGGTTTTTTTTTATTTAATTTGTTTTATTATCTAGGAATATGATTTATTATAGAATATATAATAAGTAATATAAAATACATTTGATTAAGTTTTTGACATGTTTTTAACTATACTAATAAGGAGGAGTATTTATGAATGTAAATAATCGCAAGTGCCCAGAGTGTGGTGAACATAGTAAAAAATTTGAAGTAATAGAAGAGAGTGAGGAGTGTGTGACATTTGAATGTTACACTTGTGGAACTATATCTATACTAAAGTATTGTGACAACTGTAAAGAATTTGTATTTGTAAATATTCCAAACAATGTAGAGACATATGAGTATTGTTGCAGTAAATGTAATAATAAGATTTAATATAATTAAAATATATAATTTCATATGTCGTTTATACAAATATCATATAAAATTCATATATGTAATGTATTATAGAAATATAGAAAGAACTAGCTTAAAACATAATATAATTACCCTAAATTTATAATGACAACTCTCCCTCACATCCTCAAATATAGTTGTCATTATAAAATACTTTGGCTGTTTCAAAAATGTAAAATCATTTTAGAAGCAGTCTATTTTTTTGTAAAAAAATAAAGAAGGCAACGGGAAGCCTTCTTTCGTGTAAAAAAAGTTTAATTTTTTGTTAAGATTTGTTTGTTTATTTTATTTTATATTATCTTTATAATATGTTTTTATTTGAAGGTTGGCAATGGATTTTGCACAACTGGTCATTATGAATGTAAAAGTGGAATATTATTAATAAATAATAATTACAAAATTGTAATTATTATTTATTAAGCAAATGCGTAAAATATTACATTAATGGGTATATAATTAATAATATACTAGTTTGGGGAGGATAAAATTATGAATTATAAAACAATCATATTAAATAGAAAGTCTGTTAGAGAATATAAAAAGACAGATATTAAAGAAGAGTATCTTAGTGAGATTAAGAAATACTCAGAATCTTGTAAGAAACTAGTTCCAGAGATAGAAGTTGATATAAGAGTAATGAATAGAAGTGAAGTTTTTGACAATTTAGATAAAATAGCAGGATATAAAGGAAATATGATAGATGCACCAAGTTATATTATAATATTATCTGAAGTAAAAGATAATTACATCGAAAATTCAGGATACATAGGAGAAAATATAATTTTTAAGGTAACAGACCTTGGAATAGGCTCTTGTTGGGTTACTTTTGAGGATAGCAAAAAGGTATTAGATAAACTTGGTATTGACTCAGACAAAGAGGTAACAGGAATTATTGCTATTGGATATGGAGAAAATGCAAGCAATACTAAAGTACTAAATGCTACAAAGACTGGTGAGAATTATTCAAAATCTGATATGCAAGTTGTTTCAGACAATAGTTCTTCTCGTTTAGGTGTAGAAGAAGTAGTTTATATGGATGAGTGGGGAAATAATGCAAATACAAATATATTAGAAGAGAGAGCACTTCTTGATGCATTCCATTATGCAAGATTAGCTCCATCTACATTAAACAGACAGCCATGGAGATTTATAGTTGATGGAGGAGTTGTAGTTTTAGCAGTTAGAAAAGATGGTCATACTAATTTATATGAAGAAAAAATAGATATTGGTATAGTTATGCTTTATTTTGCAACAATAATAAGTGCAACTATGTTTGAGTTAAAATGGAATTTAGGTACTCCAGATAAAGATTATAAAATACCGGAAGAATATAAAATAGTTGGATATTGTAATATATAAAACAGTTTAATATTTAATTTAGTTTTACTTAAATTAATTTCTATAAAGAGTTCAAAGACATTATATAGAATAATGTCTTTGAACTCTTTTGTTGTATAATTTAATTTTAGCATTATTAGTTGACAAATTTTATGTAAAAGAGGACTATTAATGTAAATTATTGGATTTGATATAAAGCCAATATAAAATTGATAGCTAAATGAGTAAATGTTATACTTTAAACTGAATCTGTATCTATTTTTGAAATAGTATTTTAAAGCTTACAATTTTGTGCATAGATTGAGAGGTATATTATTTTATTAAACTGTATAATTTGCTTGGAGGGAATGTTAAATGGAATGGATAAATAAATTAAATCAAGCTATTACTTACATTGAAGACAATCTTGAAAGTGGAGTGGATTATGCAGAAGCAGCAAAAATTGCATGTTGTTCCACCTTCCATTTTCAACGAATGTTCTCATATATTGCAGAAGTACCTTTGTCTGAATATATTAGACGTAGACGTATGACTAAGGCAGCACTTGAACTACAAAACAGTAATATCAAAATTTTAGAGCTGTCTGAGAAATATGGTTATGATTCGCCTACATCTTTTAATAGGGCTTTTCAAAACATACATAATATTTCTCCATCTGCTGCTAGAGCGAAAGGCGTTGTTTTAAAAGCATATCCTAGGATAACCTTAACTATTTATGTAAAGGGAAATGTAGAAATGCAATATCGTATTGTGGAAAAAAAGGGATTTCGTATTGTTGGAGTAAAAGAACATATGAATATGATTGTAGAGGAATGTTTCGATAAGGTTCCCAAGTTATGGGCTAAATCTATACAAAATGGAATGGTTGAAAAACTTTTGAAATTAATAAATCATGAACCTTATGGATTACTTGGAGTCAGTACATGTATGAATGGAAAGGACTTAGACTATTATATTGCTGCACCAACAGATAGACATACTTTAGAAAATACTTATGAATATTTTATACCATCAGGTACATGGGCAGTATTTGAATGTGTTTCTCCAATGCCAAATGCTACTGCTATACAGGAATTGCAAAAAAGAATTATTACTGAATGGCTACCAAGTTCTGGGTATGAGTATGCTAGTTTACCAGATATAGAACTTTATCCTAAAGGTGATATTAATGCTCCTGATTATACAGTAGAAGTTTGGATTCCAATTAAGAAACAAATTCAAAACTAGAGAAATAAGATGAAATTTTAAAATAGCAGACTAAAAATAGTCTGTTATTTTTTGTGAAATATGGAAAGTAAACTTTACATAAAACGTATATAGGTGTATAATTATGGAAAGTAAACTTTACATAAAATGAAATGATTTAAGGTGATAAATGTGAAAAATAGATTAGAAGAAATAAGAAAAAAGAAAGGGATAAAGCAAGAAGAGCTTGCCATTGCCTTACAAGTCTCAAGACAAACTATTGGTTCATTAGAAAATGGCAGATATAACCCATCAATTATTTTAGCATTTAAAATAGCAAGATATTTTGATATGAGTATTGAAGAAATATTTATTTATGAGGAGGAGTAAAAATGAAAAAGAACAGATTATATATAGGTATTGTTTATCTTGTTTTTGGAGTTTTATTTATTTTATTAGCTACATTGACAGAATTTTCATTTGAAGCTTTTATATGGGGACTTGCTGGAGCATCTTTAGGTCCTGGAATATGTATGATACTCCAGTATATATATTGGAGTAAACCTGAAAGGGCTAAAGAGTATGAGAAAAAGGTAGAGAATCAAATAATAGAGATGAATGATGAGAGAAGAGTTATGTTACATGATAAATCTGGACGTATTACCAACCAAATTATGTCTTATGTTTTAGTGATTATTATATTTATAGTATCTATATTAGTGTATTCTCAGTAATGGTAATAAGTAAATGGGTTTTAATTGGGCTTGGGTTACTTCTTTTATTTCAATTTATTTGTAGCGTAGTTGTATATAATAAATTGGATAAAAAGTTGTAATAAAAAATTAAAAATCACAATAAAAATATTAACGTTTTAAGTTTTAGATTTTTAAGATAATTTCAGATGATATCTTTAATAATTATATATACAAATTTATAAAAAGCCACAAGTATATATTATATTTTGTGGCTTTTTTATAGATAAAGATTATATAGGCTTTAAAGAAAAATATTGTAGTACTTTATTTCAGAGTAATTTCTATATGCTTTTAAAGGGATTAATCTTCATATAAATCGCCACTGTTTTCTTTATTAAGAGTTCCATCCAATTCAACCATTAGAAATTTTGTAAGTTTTTTAACTACAGGTCTATGTAGTGTATTTTTGGGTACAATAATAAATTCTCCTTCCTCAACTTTTGTTAATCCTTCTTGAGTTTCTAACTCAAACTCTCCTTCGATTACATAAAATAGTTCATCTGATTTTTCATGAATATGAAAATCTAAGCTTCTATTTGCCACTTGAACAACACTTAGTACATTATTATTGATAATTCCTATTTTTTTATAGATGTATAGTTGTTCGATATTATTTACTTCTTTAATTATATTAGATTTTGTTAACATTATAAGCCTCCTGTAATTATTGGTTTTATTTGACTTTTAGTATATGTATATGCTAACATTTATTTGACTATTTGTTAAATAGATTGATTAGATTATATCAATCTTAAATTTAGATAATACTGGAGGTGTCATAAATATGGAGTTAAAACATCTGAAGACCTTTTTAACACTTAGTAAAATCAAAAATTTTACTAAAACTGCTGAATATCTTAATTATGCACAATCAAATATTACGACTCAGATACAGCAACTAGAAAAAGAATTAGATGTACGTCTTTTTGAGCGTATAGGAAAAAGTGTAACACTAACTAGAGAAGGAGAAATGTTAATTCCCTATGCAAAAAAAATGATTCTACTTTCATCTGATATTAAAAATATGTATGAAAACCACACTGATTCAGGGCGTATTGTTATTGGGGCTTCAGAATCTATTTGTATTTTTAAACTACCTGAAATTATTAAAATATATAAAGAGAAATATCCTGATGTTGATTTGTTTTTGAAGACTTTGGATTCATCTGATTTTATTCCATTACTTGCAGACAATACAATTGATGTTGCGTTTATCCTTGATTCTCCTGTTACTGATAAGTCTGTTGTTTCTGTATTGAAAAATGATGAGCCAATATGTATTTTATCTGCTCCAGATAGTAAACTAGTGTTAAAAGAAAATGTGTCTATTCAAGACTTTCAAGATATTCCTTTTATTTTAACAGGGGAGGGCTGTTGTTATCGAAGTCTATTTGAAAAAGAATTATCTGAATCAGCTGTAGTTCCTAAAATAGTTCTTGAAACAGGGAGTATTCAGGTAATTAAGCAAACAGTGCTTAGTGGTCTTGGATTGTGTCTTCTCCCAGAGCTTGCAGTAGAGAAAGAATTAAAAAGGCATGAATTAATTAAGGTTCCATATTCTACAAACTATAACATTGTTTCTCAACTCATTTATCATAAAGATAAGTGGATGTCTAAGAATCTTTGTGATTTTATTTCTATTGTTAAACAGATGTACTAGAGTATTTTTAAATTGGTTATGTTACACGAATTGAAAATATAGACTACTTTAAAGCAGTCATAATTGCATATTTTGGATAAGTTGAAGTTTACTGAATAAAAGCTAGAAACAAATCAAAAATCATTTATTTCCATACATAATATTGAAAGTAAAAGAATAAGTTTTAATGAATATTTAGGGAATATGGCAATAAAAAAGCTCTTTAGTCTAAACCAAAGAGTTTTAATTTATTGGTGCCGCTGATGGGACTCGAACCCATATGGTTTCCCGTACGATTTTGAGTCGTATGCGTCTGCCAGTTCCGCCACAGCGGCTTATATTTTAAATCCAAACTACTTGTATATCCTACCAGATTTTCTGAGAACATGCAAGAGGAATATTGAATACAAAACACTCATTAAACTGTCAAAATATCATAAATACTAGCATTTTCTTACGCAAACTTATGAATCAACACAGTTGATTTTGAGTTAATTGCATCTACCAATTCCATCACTCGGTCATGTCATGTTTATTATTATAGCAAAAAAATATATTGTTTGCAACATATTTAATTTTAATATACTATTATTATTATGGGAATATTAAATAATAGCATATTGGTATATAATATATATGTTACAAAAATAGAGAATCTTTAGGAGTGATATAATTTGGAAAAAAAATTAATTATAATAGATGGAAATTCAATAATAAATAGAGCATTTTATGCTTTGCCAGAAATGAATAATAAAGAAGGCTTAAAAACTAATGCTATATACGGATTTACGACAATGTTGTTTAAAATAATAGATATATATAAACCAACACATATAAGTGTAGCTTTTGATAGAAAAGCACCTACATTTAGACACTTAGAGTATAAAGAGTATAAAGCAGGAAGAAAGGGAATGCCAGATGAATTAGCGGAGCAATTACAGCCACTAAAAGACCTTTTAGATAAATTTAAAATAAATAGATTAGAAATAGATGGTTATGAAGCTGATGATATTATAGGAACTGTTTCTAAAAAAGCAGAGGATAATGGATATAAGGTATACATAGTAACTGGAGATAAAGATGCCATTCAACTTGCTTCAGATAAGACTACTACTCTTATAACAAAAAAGGGTGTAGGAGAAGTTGAAGAATATGACTTTAACTCTGTAATTGAAAAATATGAAATGACTCCAACTCAGTTTATTGACTTAAAAGGGCTTATGGGAGATAAGTCAGATAACATACCAGGAGTACCTGGAATAGGAGAAAAAACAGGAATAAAACTTATAAAAGAGTTTTCTAGCATAGAGAATTTAATAGAAAATACAGATAAACTTAAAGGAAGTGTAAAAAAGAAGATAGAAGAAAATAAAGAAATAGCCATTCAAAGTAAAAGACTTGCAACAATTATAAGGGATGTACCAATAGAAGTAAATTTAGATAGTATGATTTTTGGCGATTATGATAAAGATGAACTTTTAGATAAGTTTAGATATTTTGGATTTACAAGTCTTTTATCAAGATTAGTTGATTTGGTTGACTCAGATGATACTGAACAAGTAGAAGAAAAAATAGAAATATTAAAATTAAAAGATATAGATAAATTTATAGACGAAGTAAATAAAAAAGGACAAGTTATTTTAAAAACTGTTAGAGGACAAGGTAATATACTTGAAAAAAATATAATATATATCTTTATAAGTGTAGATGGAGAAAAAATATATTATATAGATTCAGATGAGATGACAAAATTAGATGGTATACTTTCAAATAAAGAAATCAAGAAATTTGGATATAATTTAAAGGATGATTATATATCTTTAAAGCCATATAATATAAACTTGGAAAATATAAATTTTGATATAACAATAGCTGAGTATTTAATAGATTCTACTTCATCTACCTCATATGACTGTAGTGCTATAGCTATGAAATACTTATCAAAAAAAGTTAAATCAAAAGAAGAATTACTAGGTAAAGGTGTTAAATCTAAGAACTACGAAGATTTAGAATTTGAAGAGTTGGCTGAGTATATGGGGCAAATAATATGCACAGTTAAAGAAACAATTCCTATGATGGAAAGAAGTTTAATCGATATGAGTATGGATGGTCTTTTTTATCATGTAGAAATGCCTTTAGTGGAAGTTTTAGGACATATGGAGTATGAAGGTATAAAAGTAGATAAGAGTATATTAGATGACCTAAGCATTGAGTTTAAAGAAATAATTTCTACACTAGAAAAGGAAATCTATGAATTATCAGGAGAGCCATTTAATATAAATTCACCAAAACAATTAGGTGTTATATTGTTTGAAAAATTAGAACTTCCAATAATCAAAAAAACTAAGACTGGATACTCAACTAATGCAGATGTTTTAGAAAAATTAAGGGATAAACATCCAATAATCGATAAAATAACTGAGTATAGACAAATAGTAAAGCTGAATTCTACTTATGTTGAAGGTCTTCTAAACATAATAAATCCAGAAAGTAATAGAATTCATTCATCATTTAATCAAACTATAACAACTACTGGAAGAATTTCATCTACAGAACCAAATCTTCAAAATATACCTATAAAAATGGAAATGGGTAGAAAAATAAGAAAGGTGTTTATTGCAGATGAAAATTGTAAGCTAGTTGACGCCGATTACTCACAAGTAGAACTTAGAGTTCTTGCACATATGAGTCAAGATGAAAATATGATAGAAGCATTCAAACATAATGAAGATATTCATACTAAAACAGCTTCACAAGTTTTTAATGTTTCTATGGAAGATGTAACTAGTGAGCTAAGAGGTGCAGCTAAGGCAGTAAACTTTGGTATTATATATGGTAAAAGTGATTTTGGATTGGCGGATGATTTAAATATACCTGTTCCAAAAGCAAAAGAGTATATAGAAAGTTATTTTGCTAAATATCATAAGATAAAAGAGTTTATGGACACTACAGTAGAAAAGGCTAGTGAAGATGGTTATGCTGTGACTATCTTAAACAGAAGGAGATATATACCAGAAATAAAGTCTAGCAATTTTATGGAGCGAAATAGAGGGAAGAGATTTGCAATGAATGCACCAATACAAGGAAGTGCAGCAGATATAATAAAGATTGCTATGATAAATGTTCACAAAAAGTTAGAAGAAAATAATTTGAAATCAAAACTTATACTACAAGTTCATGATGAATTGATAGTTGAAGCAATTGACGATGAAATAGATATAGTTAAAAAAATTGTAAAAGATGAAATGGAAAATGCTGTAAATATGGATGTTCACTTAGATGTAGATTTAAATGTTGGTAGTTCGTGGTATGAGACAAAGTAGGTGATTTTATGTTGATATTAGGACTTACAGGAGGAATAGGCTGTGGAAAAAGCAGCCTATCAAATATATTTAGAAAATTTAACATTACTATAGTGGATGCAGATATTATATCTAGACAAATATTTGATGATAAGTTGTTATTAGAAGCAGTATTTAAACATTTTGGTCGAAATATAAAAAAGGATGATGGGACTTTAGATAGAAAAGCTCTTGGGAAAATAGTTTTTAATGACGAAGAAAAACTTAATGAGTTAAATAATCTGACACATCCAATAATAAGAGAAAAAATAATAAGTGATATAGAAGAAGCCAGAAAAAAAGGCGAAAAGATAGTAATATTAGATGCAGCAATATTAGTAGAAAGTGGATTTTTGGAAATAGTAGATAAGCTATTAGTGGTTACTTGTAAACAAGAAGTACAAATTAGCCGAATACAAAAGAGAGATAATTGTAGTAAACAAGAAGCACTTAGCAGAATAAATTCACAAATGAGTCAGGAAGAAAAATCCAAATATGGTGATTATATAATAGATAATTCGGGAACAATAACTGAATTAGAGAATAAAGTATACAAATTTATTGAATACATGAAGGAGAATTGGCGTGAATAATAAGAAAGTATTGATTCTATCTATTTTTATAATCTTATTTGGGGCACTATTAATGGAAAGTAAAATAATACATAAGTTTTTGTATCCTAAAAAATACTCAGAGTATGTAGAAAAATATTCTAAAGAATTTAATTTAGATGAAAATATAGTTTACAGTGTCATAAAAGCAGAAAGTAAGTTTAATAGCTCTGCTGTTTCAAAAAAAGAGGCCAAAGGGTTAATGCAAATACTAGACATGACTAGAGATTGGGGAGCGGAAGAACTGAATCTAGAAAATATCGATATTTTTGACCCAGAAACTAACATAAGAATTGGTTGTTGGTATTTAAATAAATTATATAAAGAATTTGGTTCATTGGATTTAGTAATAGCTGCGTATAATGGTGGTTCAGGTAATGTAAAGAAATGGTTAGAAAATAACGAATATAGTAAAGATGGAAAGAATCTACATGATATACCTTTTGAACAAACTTCAAAGTATGTAGAAAAAGTAAAAAATAATTATAAAAATTATAATAAGATATATGGCGAGAAGGGGAAAAACTAATGAAGAAAATAAAAGTCTTAACAGTAATTTTAGCTATAACTCTTATGATAGTTGGTTGTAGTAATACAAAAACAAAACAAAGTAGTAGCGAATCAAGTATTAAAAGTCAAAGCTCTATAGATGCCAAATATATAAACTTAACGATGGTGACTCCTAAGACTATAAACCCTATAACAAATACTGATAAGTCTGTTGGCTACATAATGAACTTAATCTATGATGGTTTGTTTACAATAGATGAAAACTATAATGTAACTCCTCAGTTAGTGAAGGAGTACAATATAGCTCAAGATGGAATGAGTATAGATATAAAGCTAAACGATGCAAAATGGCATGATGGAAAAGCTGTTACTTCAAATGATGTAAACTATACAATTGGTTTAATTCAAAAAAGTGCAGAAAGTCCATATAATGAATTTACAAAAAATATAGCTTCTGTAAATATTAAATCAGATAAAGATTTTACAATAAAATTTAAAGCTAAATATGCTTTTTCTATTGATAGTTTAATTTTTCCAATAGTATCTCAAAATCATTTAGATTCAAAAGATGTAAATGACAAAAATAATAATATGATAGGAAATGGGAAATATAAAATAGAATCATATACAGAAAGAGAAGGAATGATTTTATCTGTGAACAAGGATTACTATGAAGAAGTTCCTAAAGCTATGAAAAATGTAAAAGTGGGAATGGTTCCTAATGAAGATGCTAGAACATCTATGGTTATGGCTCTTGATAGTGATATAACAAATGTTACACTGAATGATTTGAGCAAATTTCAAGAAAAAGAGTTTAATATAACAAAATATCAAGGTAGGGATTATGAATGTGTATTATTTAATTACAATAATTCTTTTTTTAAGGATGTCAATTTTAGAAAAGCAATTGCACATTCTATAAATAAAAATAGAATTATTAGTGAAGGTTATATGGATGATGCAACTCCTGTTAATTTTCCACTTAACTCAAAATCAAAATATTATAGCAGTGATGTGAAAGATTTAGAATACAATAAAGATAAAGCAATTGAGTATCTTAATAAAATAGAATATGCAAATATAAATGCAGTGAATACAAAAAATGATAAAGTAGATAAAAAACAAAAAAAATCAGCTAAAAAAAATACAAAAAAACTTACTGCTGAAGAACAAAAAAAGGCTGAACAAGAAGAAGCTGAGAGAGTAAAAAAAGAAGCTGAAGATAAAAAAAATAAAGAAAAAGAGGAAGTAAAGAAAAGACTTTCTGAAATGAATTTAAAAATAATAGTAAATAAAGATAATAGTGAGAGGCTAAAAACATCACATATAATAAGTGAAAACCTAAAAGCTATAGGAATAAACAATACAATAAATCAGTTATCAGATAAAGAAATGGAAAGTGCGCTTAATTCTAAAAATTACGATTTAGCATTGGTAGGGTGGAATTTATCGAGCGTACCAGATGTAAGTAGTATAATAGCAAGCAGTGGATATACTGATGATAAGTTAAATGGATATATGTCTGCACTGACAAGTTCTGCATCTGAAATTGAAACAAAGAAAGCATATAAAGTTGTACAGAAGTATGTTAGAGACAATGCAACATTTATCAGTTTAGCTATTAGAAACAACTATATTGTAAGCAATAGTAGACTAAAAGGAAAAATTACTCCAAATGAATTTGATGTATATGAGGGAATCTCTAACTTAGATATAAGCTCAAATGAATCAAAATAAATTAAATGATTAATTTATATTTAAAAAATTTAAACTGTATGATAAAATACCCTTGTAGGGTATAAGGAGGTAATTGATATGAAAAAGAAACTATTAGTAGAAGGTATGAGTTGTGGACACTGTGTAAATCATCTTAAAACTGCATTAACAGAAGATATAGATGGTGTTGAAGTTTTAGATGTAGATTTAGAAAATAAATGTGCATCTGTAGACATGAAAGATGATGTGTCAGTTGATAAGTTAAAAGAAGTAATAGCAGAGTTAGGCTTTGAATTAAAAGGAATTGAATAAAAAAATAATAAAATAAAAAAAGACCTCTATTGGGGGAGTAATAGAGGTCTAAAAATGGGGGAGATTGAGTATGTTTGATTTTACATTACTATTATCTCCCCTTTTAAATTAATATATACATAAAAAGTAAAAAATTTCGAGAAAGATTCACATTTCTTAAACTTTTTGAATATACTATAAATAGCTAAGGGAGGGAGTATCATGGAGTCTAGAGGATATAAAGAAGATTTAAAAAAAATGATACTTGATATGGCCCACAAAGAACTTGAGAGTTATGTATCACAAAAAGGAGCAAAAAAATACTTTGAAGGTAATTTGGATAAAGTTATTAATAATAATATAAAAAAATTCAATCAAAGTATTGGTCTTAATAGAGTATATTTAAAAATGTTAAAAAAGTGTGCATATCAAGAAAGTGTAACTTCGATATCAAGAACCATCAAAAAAGAAACATTATTTAAATCAAAAAAAGAGCTATTTGCTTTTTCAGAGTACTTAAAGCTTAATGTTAATAAGCGACTTTCATATAATCAGATTTTAAGAAAAATATCAAGGTATATATACTATAATAGAAATTCATATGCTCAAAAATACGTTACTTTCAAAAGAGGAGATGAAGAATATTTTTTAGAACCTGAGAAAATAAAAGATGAATTGATATCAAGCTATAGGTCAAAAACTAGAGAAGATATGAAATCAATAGCAAAACTTTTAGATATAGAAATAGAGGAAGATTATAGTGCTGAAGATATTAGAAAAAAAGTAATAAACTATATTATAAAAGAAAAAATTAAAAATTAAATATAAAAATTTTAAAAAATAAGTTCTATTATTTTACACAATCAAGATAACTTGAGTACAACTTTTTCATGTGTTTAATAGAACTTATTCTTTTTTTGACATATTCTTTTAAATAATTTAATGCTACTTAGGTATTACACAGCATTATTCAAATTTTTAACTTAATTTGATTTAAATAAAGTTATAATAATGATATAATATAAAAAAAGTAAAAATTGGAGAGTGATTTCAAAATGAAGTTTAGTTTTTGCCATAACAATTTTAATGTTACTAACTTAGAAAAAAGTTTGAATTTTTATGATAAAGCTTTAGGTCTAAAAGAAGTAAAGCGTAAAGAAGCAGAAGATGGAAGTTTTATACTAGTTTATTTAGGAGATGGGATTACTAGCCATACATTAGAGTTAACTTGGCTTAGAGATTGGGATAGACCATATAATTTAGGGGATAATGAGTTCCATTTGGCTTTAGAAGTTGAAGAGTTTGATGAGGCAAAAAAACTTCATAAAGACTTAGATTGTATATGTTTTGAAAATGAAAGTATGGGAATTTATTTTATAGCGGACCCAGATAATTATTGGATTGAAATACTTCCTAAGAATCATTAATTTTAAGAATATAATTATAATTTCTTTACAATTAATAATAGAATAAGTTATCATTAAAATATAGTTCTTAAAAATGGATAATAGTGGTATGACTTTATGATTATAAAAATATGTTGGGGGGAGTGATAGTAGTGAAGAAAGCTATAACGGCTTTAGGGATTGGAGCAGTAGCAGTATCTGTTAGTTCTATACATGCAAGTGCCCTTGAAAAGGGAGTTGTGACAGCTAGTGCTTTAAATATAAGAAGCGGGCCAAGTGCTGATTGTGACAAAGTAGCAAAGTTATACAAGGGAAAAACTGTAGAAATTTTAGAAAAATCTAATGGATGGTATAAAGTAAGAGTATCAAGTTCTGTTGTTGGCTGGGGAAGTGCAAAATACATATCAACGAGTGGTTCATCTGGAAGTACTTCAAACCAAAATAATTCAACATCAAGTGGAACATCTATTAGTGGGAATGGAAAAGTAAATGTCAGTTCTAGATTAAATATAAGAAGTGGTGCAGGTACAAACTATTCATTAGTTGGTAAAGCAAATAATGGAGATGTAGTAAAGCTATTAGAACAAAGTAATGGATGGTATAAAATAAAACTATCAAATGGAGTTACTGGATGGGCTAGTAGTCAGTATATCTCAAAAACATCAGAAGATGTTGGAACAAATAATTCTAATTCAAGTAATACTAATAACAATAATAACGACACTGATAAAAATCAATCTAGTGAAGTATCGCTTGAAGGCAAGAAGGGGAAAGTAACATCCACTGTAAGTTTAAATGTAAGAAGTGGCCCTGGGACAAGCTATTCTGTAATAGGAAAATTAAGTGGTGGAGATGTTGTTGAGCTAAGGGCCAAAAATAATGGATGGTATAAAGTGAAATTATCAAATGGGACAACTGGATGGGTAAGTTCTAGTTATATTTCTGAGACTAATGAAGGATTAAAAGAAAACTCTAGTTCATCGTCTAATAGTAATTCCCAATCTAATAGTAATTCAAACTCTTCATCTATTGGAAATTCAGATAAATCGACTGTGAATGGTTCAAAAGTAGTAGACTTTGCATATACCCTTATTGGAATACCATATCAATGGGGGGCCTCAGGTCCAGATAAGTTTGATTGTTCTGGATTTACACAGTATGTTTTTAAACACTCAGTTGGACTTTCTATCCCAAGAGTTTCTAGAGAGCAAGCTCAATTTGGAAGTGCAGTTTCTATGGGTAACTATGCACCAGGAGATTTAGTTTACTTTGATACTGATGGAGATGGAGCAACGAACCATGTCGGTATATATGTAGGCAATAGTAAGTTTATACATTGTAGTGGAACTCAAACTAATCCTAATAAGGTTAAAGTGGACAATTTGACTACTTCATATTGGTCTAAAGCATTACTTGGAGCAAGAAGATTTGCTTAGTAGATATAATTTTTATTAAAAAATTAAAATAAATAAGTTTTCTATTCATAAATTGAGACTCTTAAAAATATACTTTATTAATAATATAATTTTGGGAGGGGACAAACTAATGAATAGAAGAAAGACGATATACAGAGGATTTAATAATAATAGACATAAGATAGATGTGCGTAAGTATATAATAACTATTGCTTGTTTATGTTTAATTGGCTATTATTCTTATACAAAAATAAAAGATAGCAAGATGTTAGAGTATATATCAGCTAAAATACCATTTCTAAATAGTTCATCAGATATAACTTATAAAGATATATCTGATGAATTAAATGCCATAAAAAATGGAAAAAAATCTAAATCGCAAACCAATTCAAAGGATAATCAAAATAATAGTTCAGAAAAAGCAGTAAATAATACTAAGGAACCAGAAAAAGTAAAATTAGCTACTATTGAAGGATGGGATATATATACTATCCAAGTTGCTGCAATAGATAATGATGATGATTTGAAAAAAATACAAACATCATTAGTTAGTAGCGATATACCTTTTTCAGTTATGGAGAAAGATGGAGTAAAAAAAATACAAACATACTCTTCTTTTGATGAAAATGAAGTTAGAAAACATATGAGTTCTATAAGAAAAGTATTTCCAGATGCGTTTTTATCTCATTTAGATGCACCTATGCTATCTTTAGAATATACAAGCAATTATGCTTATATAGATAGTATATCAAAAGAGTTAAATAAATTAATAACAAACTTTAAAGAAGAATCAAGTTTTTGGTCGAATGATGAAAATAATGTAGATATGGAAAAATATAATACTATTTTGACAAATAGAAAGGCAATATCACAAAATATATCAAAAGAAGCGGAAAAGATTGATTATTCTGAAATGCGTTTATTTAAAGATAATTTAATTGGTTATGTAAACAACATAAACGAAAAAATTGATACTGCCTCAAAAGCAGCAAATGAAGAAAAATATAGTGTAAGTAAAAGTCTACTTTTATCATCTATGCAAGAGTATTCTTTGTTTATAAATTCTATAAAATAAAATACAGAAAATTTAGACTTTAGAAAGCTATAGGAAAAGGATTGTTTAATAAGACAATCCTTTTCCTCGTTTTAACTTAATAAAGAGGCATTGATTTATAAAATAAATTATAAAAATAGGGATATTTTTTTAACAATTGTTAAGATTTTTTAATATATATAGTATACTTATAGAAGGCAGAAAAAATGTTTTTTTATAGATAAGGGGGTAAAACAATGAAACTCTTAACTTTTAAGGGAGGGATACATCCTCCATATAGAAAAGAGTACTCTAACACAAAGGCACTTGAAAAAGCTCAAGCTCCAAAGATAGTTTACATTCCTCTTCAACAACATATAGGGGCACCAGCTAAACCTATTGTTGAAGTTGGTGATGAAGTAAAGTTTGGGCAAAAAATAGGTGAACAGCAAGGTTTCGTTTCATGTAACGTTCATTCTTCAGTATCAGGTAAAGTTATTGCTATTGAACAACATGAAGTACCAGGTGGTTCAGCTCAATGTGTAGTTATAGAAAATGACTTCAAGGAAGAATTACATGAAAGTGTTCAACCAAAAGGTCAGTTAGAGGATTTGAGCAAAGAAGACATAGTAGGTATCATAAAAGAGGCAGGAATAGTAGGTATGGGTGGAGCTACATTCCCTAACCATGTAAAAGTATCTCCTCCACCAGATAGTAAAGCAGAAGTAGTTATATTAAATGGGGCAGAATGTGAGCCATATTTAACTGCAGACCACAGATTAATGGTGGAAAACCCAGAAGATGTTGTATTTGGTTTAAGAGCATTAATGAAAGTATTAGATGTTAAAAAAGGATTTATAGGAATTGAAACAAATAAACCAGATGCTATAGAAGCAATTCAAAATGTAGCTAAAGATTATAGTGAAATCGAAGTTGTTGGCCTTCAAGTGAAATATCCACAAGGAGCAGAAAAACAACTTATTTATGCGTGTACAGGTAAGGAAGTTCCATCAGGCGGATTGCCAATAGCAGCAGGTGCAGTTGTTGACAACGTTGCCACAGCAGCTCAAATAGCTAAATCTATTAAAACAGGGATGCCTTTGGTAGAAAGAATTACTACAATAACAGGTAGTTGTATCAAAGAACCTAAAAACCTAATAACAAAAGTTGGTACATTAGTTTCAGAAATAATAGACCAATGTGGTGGTTTTAAAGAAGGTAAAAAAGTTGGTAAAGTTATAATGGGTGGACCTATGATGGGTGTGACTCAATATACTATTGAAATAGCAACTAATAAAGGTTCTTCAGGAATTTTATGTTTAGATGAAGAAGAATCACGTACACCAGATGTTCAAAATTGTTTAAGATGTGGAAGATGTACAGATGTATGTCCATCATTCTTACAACCACTTTTCATAAGTGCATATTCTTTGAAGGAAGATTATGACACAGCTGAATATCATAGAGCTATGGATTGTATAGAATGTGGGTCTTGTTCATTTATTTGTCCAGCAAGAAGACCATTACTTCAATCTATAAGATCAGCAAAAAGAGAAATAGGAGCAAAGAGAAGAAAGCAAGCTGCTCAGAAATAAAGAAAGTTAAGGGGGAAAAACGATGGAAAATAAGTTGATAGTATCATCTTCTCCTCATGTGAGAAGTAATGAAGATACTTCATATATAATGAAACAAGTTATTATAGCACTCCTTCCAGCAGCAGTAGCAGGAGTATACTTCTTTAGACTTAATGCATTGAGTGCTATGTTTTTTTGTATACTTGGTACAGTAGGTACTGAATTTTTATATCAAAAACTTATGAAGCATAAAAGTACTATAGGAGATTTTTCAGCTGTTGTAACAGGATTATTATTAGCATTTAACGTACCAGCATCACTTCCTTGGTGGATGTGTCTAGTAGGAGGAATATTTGCAATATTAGTAGTTAAAATGGTATTTGGTGGAATTGGATGTAACTTTGTCAATCCAGCACTTGCTGCAAGAGCATTTTTATTAGCATCATTTCCAGTAGCAATGACTGCTTGGACTCAACCAGGTGTTAATTGGATAGGTAAAAATTTAGATGCAGTTACTACAGCAACACCATTAAGTTTTTTGAAAAATGGAGCAGCAGGATTAGCTGACCTTTCTAGTAATGGAATCAGCCTTGCTGATATGATGATTGGTAATATTGGTGGATGTATAGGTGAAACATCAGCAATATTATTATTATTAGGTGGAGTATACCTAATGTATAAAGGCATAATAAATTATGTTATCCCAGTATTTTACATAGCAACTGTATTTATATTAACATTCCTTTTAGGTGGATTTAATATAAATTTTGCAATATATCAACTGTTTGCTGGAGGACTTATGTTAGGTGGATTCTTCATGCTTACGGATTATACAACTTCGCCTATGACTAAAAAAGGTCAAATCATATATGCTGTATTAGCAGGTCTTATAACAACTGTTATAAGAATGTATGGTGGATATCCAGAAGGTGTATCTTACTCAATACTACTAGTAAACTGTCTTGCACCACTTATAGATAAGTTTGTTAGAAACAGAGTGTTTGGGGAGGTGGCTAAATAATGAATAGTATGGTAAGACTAGGTGGAACTTTACTTGCTATAAGTGCAATAGCCTCATTAGCACTTGGAGCTACAAATCAAGTTACAGCTCCAGTAATAGAACAAAGAAACATACAAGCAAACAATGAACTTAGAAAAGCAGTACTTCCAGAAGCAAAAGAGTTTAAGGAAATGAAGGAAAGTACTTATAAAGACCTTGGAGATGGCCTTATAGCTGAGGTATATGAAGGGTTAGATGGTTCTGAGGTAGTAGGATATACTTTAAAAGCTAAACCAAGTGGATATGGTGGAGAAATTGAAGTTATGGTAGGTATATCAGCTGATGGCCAAGTTACAGGCGTTGATATTGGTAATATGTCAGAAACAGCAGGACTTGGAGCAAAAGCTAAGGATGATGCATTTAAAGGTCAATACAAAGGAAAAACTGCTGAACCTCTTGAAGTAGCAAAAGGAAGCACAACAGCAGAGAATCAAATATTAGCAATATCAGGTGCAACTATTACATCTACAGCAGTTACTACAGGAGTAAATGCTGCAATAGATGTTTTCAATAGTGCTCTTAATAAATAAGGAGGGTTAATTATGAATTTAGCTAAAGTATTTAAAAATGGGCTAATAGATGAGAACCCAACATTTGTGCAAGTTATAGGTATGTGTCCAACACTAGCCGTTACAACTTCAGCAATAAATGGAATTGGTATGGGTCTTTCAACAGCAGCAGTTTTAATATGTGCAAATCTAGTTATATCTTTAATAAGAAAAATTACACCAGATAAGATAAGAATACCTATATTTGTAGTAATTATAGCTACATTTGTTACAATAGTAGGAATGGTTTTAAAAGCATATGTTCCTGCTCTTGATAAGGCTCTTGGTATATATATACCATTAATAGTTGTTAACTGTTTAATACTAGCTCGTGCAGAAAGTTTTGCTTTTAAAACTGGTCCACTAGCTTCAATTGTTGATGGTGTAGGTCAAGGTCTTGGATTTACTGTTGCACTTACAATAATAGGTGCAGTTAGAGAATTACTTGGAAATGGTAGTTTATTTGGAATGACTTTATTTGGAGCATCTTTCCAACCAGTATTAATATTTATATTACCACCAGGTGCATTCTTAACATTAGGATTCTTATTTGCAGGATTTAATAAATTAAGAAGTAAAAAAGCGTAGTGGAGGTGTAATAAATGAATTTAATACTTTTATTTTTAAGTATCGTTCTTGTTAATAACGTTATAACATCTCAGTTCTTGGGTATATGTCCTTTCTTAGGAGTTTCTAAGAAAGTTGATACAGCAGTAGGGATGGGAGTTGCAGTTACATTCGTTCTAACTCTAGCTTCAATTATAACTTATTTTATACAAATTTTATTAGTAAAGACTGGAACTGAATTTTTACAAACAATAGCTTTTATTTTAGTTATAGCTTCTATAGTTCAGTTCGTTGAAATGGTAATTCAAAAGATGAGTCCATCTTTATATCAAGCATTAGGAGTTTACTTACCTCTTATAACTACAAACTGTGCAGTTCTTGGTATAGCTCTAGTTAATGTTCAAAAAAGTTATAACTTAGTAGAAACAATAATAAACGGATTTGGAGCAGGAGCAGGATTTACTTTAGCAATAGTAATATTCGCAGGTATAAGAGAAAGACTAGAATTAGCTGATATACCAGAAGCGTTTAAAGGTTTCCCTATAACACTTATATCAGCAAGTTTAATGTCAATAGCTTTCTTAGGATTTACAGGACTTATAAAGCTATAAAAAAGAGGGGTGAAAATAGTGATACTTACGGCTGTAGTAGTTTTAGGAATTATGGGCTTAATCTTCGGGATAGTATTAGATTTTGCTTCTAAAAAGTTTGCTGTAGAAGTAGACGAAAGAGTGGAAGCTATACTAGGAGTACTTCCAGGTGCTAACTGTGGTGGTTGTGGATTTCCAGGATGTGGAGGTCTTGCAAGTGCAATAGTTGAAGGAAAAGCACCAGTTAATGGTTGTCCTGTAGGTGGAGCAGATGTTGGTGTAAAAGTTGGAGAAATAATGGGAGTAAGTGCTGAAGCAGGTGAAAAACAAGTAGCAAAAGTTATTTGTAAAGGAACTTGTTCAAGCGCAAAAGATAAATACGTGTATGAAGGAATATCTGATTGTAGAGCAGCAAATGTTTTAAATTCAGGAGCTAAAATGTGTAAGTTTGGATGTTTAGGTCTTGGAACATGTAAGACTGTTTGTAAATTTGATGCTATTTCTATAGTTGATGGAGTAGCAGTAATAGATGAAGAAAAATGTGTTAACTGTGGAAAATGTAAAGAAGCATGCCCTAAGGGTATAATAATTACAAAACCAGAAAGCCAATCAATAGTTGTAGAATGTAATAGCAAAGAATTTGGTAAAGCTGTTAAAGAAAAATGTACTGCTGGATGTATTGGTTGCGGAATGTGTGTAAAAGCTTGTCAATTTGATGCAATAATATTTGAAAACAAAATAGCTAAAATAGACCCTAGCAAGTGTGTAGGTTGTATGCAATGTGTAGAAAAATGCCCTACAAAAGTAATTTCAGGTGATATAGCTAAGAGAAAGAAAGTTACTATTGACCAAGAACTTTGTGTAGGATGTACAGTGTGCAAAAAACAATGTAAGTTTGATGCAATAGAAGGTGAATTAAAAGAAAAACATAAGGTAGATGCAGACAAATGTGTAGGATGCCATTTATGTATGGAAAAATGTCCAAAGAAAGCTATTAAAATTTTGTAATATGGACAAAATAAAGATATGGAATAATTTCCATATCTCTAATGAGTACATAAAACAGAGGTATGGAATAATTTCCATACCTCTATTTTATGTATATTTATTTTATTGGTAATAAATATAACAATAGTGTAACAAAAAAGGTTCGACATTTCTGTTGAATTTTTTACAATATAGTGATAGACTAAATAGGTACAAATTACGTACAAATGAGGTGAATAAATGAATATAATCTTGGCATCAGCCTCTCCAAGAAGGAAAGAAATTCTAGAGAATACAAATGTAAGATTTGATATAATTAAAAGTGAAATTGATGAGATTATATTGGAAGGTGAAGCACCAAAACATTTAGTTATGAGATTAGCTTTTGAAAAAAGTATGTCTGTAGCATCTAAACATAAGGAAGATGTTGTTATTGGAGCTGATACTGTTGTTGTTTTAGATAATGCTATTTTAGGAAAGCCTAAAGATGAGTCTTGTGCAAGAGACATGCTAAGGAGACTATCTGGAAGAGAGCATCAAGTCATAACAGGTATTAGCTTAATAAACTTGTGCAGAGATAAAAAAATAATTGACTATGTAATCAGCGATGTAAAATTTAAAACGTTATCAGAAAAAGATATTGAGGATTATCTGAAAACTAAAGAGTCATTTGACAAAGCAGGAGCTTATGGAATACAAGGATATGGAGCCTTGCTAGTTGAAGAAATTAGAGGAGATTATTTTAATATAGTTGGACTTCCAATTTCAAGGTTAGGTGACTTGCTAAAGGAACATTTTAATATAAATCTTTTTTATGGAGTGTGATTTATCTGAAAAAGTCATTTAATTCAACCATTAAGGTAAAAGAAATGGCACTAGAGGAAAGACCCAGAGAAAAGATGCTTGCTGAAGGAGTAAAAAGCTTATCAAATGCTGAATTGTTGGCTATACTTTTAAGAACTGGTAACAAACATAAAAACGCCATCGAGTTAGCTAACTATATAATAAATAGAGATATTCAGGGTATTAGACATTTAGAAGAAATGACAATAGAGGAGCTGTGTAATATAGATGGAATTGGATTGTCAAAATCAGCCCAAATTAAAGCAGCTTTAGAACTAGGCTTTAGAGTAGCTAGTTTTAAACCTATGAAGTATAAAATAAAAAATCCTTGGGATATACATAAATATTATATGAATAGTCTGAGGTATTTGAAAAAAGAGGTTTTTAAGGCAGTTCTTTTAAATACAAAAAATGAGATAATATCTGATGTAGATGTATCTGTAGGGACTTTAAACTCATCATTAGTCCATCCTAGAGAAGTTTTTAAAGAAGCTATAAAGAGAAGTGCAAGTAAAATAATAGTGATGCATAATCACCCCTCAGGAAGTGTAGAACCATCAAAGGAAGATAAAAATATTACATCCAGACTTATTAAATGTGGAGAAATAATTGGGATTGAAATAATTGACCATATAATAATTGGAGATGGATTATACTTTAGCTTTAAAGAAAATATGATAATTTGACTTTATATGTGATAAAATAGTAGGAGAATGTTTTAAACATGATTCTTAATTAGTAGGAAGGAGTAAAATCATGGCTAAGGAAAAAAAGAAAGAAAAAAGAGGTTTTTTTAGTTTTAACAAGATGACAAAGGATATGGGAATAGATTTAGGGACTGCAAATACATTAGTTTACATAAAAGGACAAGGTATTGTTGTTAGAGAACCCTCAGTTGTTGCAATAAGAGATGACAGTAAAGAAGTTTTAGCAGTAGGTGAAGAAGCTAAAAAAATGATAGGTAGAACACCAGGAAATATAGTGGCTATAAGACCAATGAAAGATGGAGTAATAGCTGACTTTGATATAACTCAATCAATGATTAGTTACTTTATACAAAAAGCAGCTGACAAAAAAGGTGTTGTAAGTCCAAGAATAGCTATATGTGTTCCTTTTGGAGTTACAGAAGTTGAAAAGAGAGCTATAGAAGAAGCTGCAAGACAAGCTGGTGCTAAAGATGCGTTCCTTATAGAAGAACCAATGGCAGCGGCTATAGGAGCTGGATTAAAGGTTGAAGAACCAGAAGGTAATATGGTAGTTGATATCGGTGGAGGTACTTCAGAAATAGCTGTAATATCTCTAGGAGGAATTGTTACTGCTAAATCTATAAGAATTGGTGGAGACGAATTTGATGAGTCTATAGTTGCCTATGTAAAAAAAGAATATAATCTTATGATAGGTGAAAGAACTGCTGAAAATGTTAAGATTAGCATAGGATCTACATTTAAAGATGATGAAGAAATAAATATGCAAATAAGAGGTAGAGATTTAATATCAGGATTACCTAAAACAATAGAAATATGTTCTACAGAAGTTAGAGAAGCATTAAAAGAGCCTGTGAGTTCAATAGTAGATGCTATAAAATCTACATTAGAAAAAACTCCACCAGAATTAGCATCAGACATAATGGAAAACGGAATAATGCTAACAGGAGGGGGAGCTATGCTTAGAGGCCTTGATAAACTTATTACACAAGAGACAGGAATGTCTGTTCAAATAGCAGAAGCTCCTCTTGATTGTGTTGCACTTGGAACAGGAAAATCTGTTGAAGACCAAGAAATTTTTGAAAAAGTATTAATGATGAATGCTAAAAATTAGAAGTTGGTGATGGCCTTGAGATTTGACAAGAATAAAAATGAGAAAAAAAGGATTAATGTTAAAGTGATAGCAACGGGCGTAGTTGCTATCACTTTAATTGGAATTGTGGGTATATCAATTGGTAAGTTTTCAAATGGAAGCCCAGTAAATTTAGGAATAGCATCAGATGCTATTACAAGTGTAGGAAAAGGAGTAAATGATGGATTTTCATTTATAAAAAATGGTTTTAAAGATATCTTAAATTATAGAGATAACTCTGAGAAGGTAAAAAAATTAGAATCAGAAAATGAAAAACTTAAAAAAGATGTTATAGCCTTGAATACCAAATTAGATAAGACAGAATCATTAGAAGAATTAAAGAAGACACTTAACTTTGTAGAGGAAAAATATAAAGCAACAAGTATCTCTACAAGTGTTGTAGGTAAAAATGATGGAAATTGGTATGAGAGTTTTATAATAGGTGCGGGAAAAAATTCAGGTGTAAAAAAAGAAAGTATAGTTATGAATGGCAGTGGTCTAGTTGGTATAGTTTATGAAGTTTCTAACGATTATAGTAAGGCAATTTCACTATTAGATTCTAAATCATCTGTAAGTTTTAAATTAGCAAAAAATGCTAGTGCTAAAGGCGCGATTACTCAAAATACTACTTTAGACAATAAGGATAGTTATAATAGTAAAGGCTACTTACAAGGTTATATGTTTGATTCATCATATAATGTAATTCAAGGAGATATAGTAACAACATCTGGTCTTGGATTTTTCCCAGAAGGCATACCAATTGGTGAGGTTGAAAAGGTAATTGATGATAAAGATAAATCACTAAAATATGTAGTTGTAAAACCTTATGTTGATTTTAAGAATATAGATGACGTTGTAGTCATAGAACCAAGAAATATAGGATAAAGGGGATAAAAAACAATGAAAAAAGTTTTACTTTGTCTATTGGGTATTGTGGTTATGACTATAGAGAATAGTATAACAAATTATATAAATATTTTTGGTATAAGCTTTAATTTAGTTCTTATATATGTGACTATAATTTCTCTTTATTTGGATGAATTAGAGGGTGGAATTATAGCAGCCATAATAGGGCTTATTAAGGACATAACCATTGGTGGAATTCTTGGTGTAAATGCATTAGTTTTGTTTGTTATTGCATATGCGATTGGGCACATGAGGGATCAGCTATATAAAGGTAGCTATATTATTACTTTCGTTTTGGTTTTAATAGGAAGTTTAATTGATTCAATTGTCAATATAGGTACATCTAGTATAATCTATCAAAGCTATAGCATATCAACACTTTTAGTAAAGGGTCTACTAGTAGCACCAATAGTGAATAGTTTAATTGGTTTAATAATATATCGCTTGTCTAAAAGAGCAGTTTTAAAACTTAAAGAAGATTAGTTGGTGATTTCATGGAAGAAAATAAACAAGTTGATAGATTGAAAATAATGAAAATAGTCATAAGTTTGATATTTTTAGCTATTTTAGTAAAAATAGTCTACATGACTACATTTAAATATGAATACTACAATGAGTTAGCTGAAAATAAAACATATAAAAAATTGGCAATAGAAGCTCCAAGAGGAGAAATAAAAGACAGATATGGAAGATTGCTAGCAGGAAATAAAAATTTATTTACGGTTCAGGTTTCAGGTAACGATATTAATAAAAAAGATGCTAATAAGCGTTCAAGAGCAAATGAAATATCATTGAAGCTTATAAATTTACTTGAGAAAAATGGTGAAGAATATGTAGATGAATTTCCTATATATGTAGAAAATGGAAAGTACTATTATACATATGACAGAGAGATTAGAGAATATAAATCAGAAAATGGAATACCAAGTGATTATAATGCTAAAGAGAGTTTTTATTACTTGGTAGATAAACTTATATCAGCAGGAATCTTGTCTCAAGAAGATAAAAGGCTAGATGCAACAAAATTACAAGCAAAACTAAATGAAAATGGATACTATCCTCCTATTTTAGTTAGTAAATGGATGTTTACAGCAGAGAGAGATAAGAGAGATTGGTTGGCCAGTTATAAAATAAAAGAGACTAATTTAAGTGCTGAAAAAGCGTTTGAAAAAGTAAGAAATAGTGATGCATTTAAGATTGATAAAAGTTTAAGTAATGAAGATGCAAGAAAAATAATGGTTGTAAGAGACTTAATAAAATCAAAAGGATATTCTCAATATAATCCAGTAACAATTGCAAAAGATGTAGGAGAAACTACCATTGCACAGATTGAAGAAAGTGCTATGGACCTTGTTGGTGTTTCAGTAGCAGTTGAACCAGTGAGATATTATCCTAATGGAACTTTAGCTTCACATATGTTAGGGTATGTAGGAAAAATGCCATCAACTCAAATAGAATCATATCTACAAAAAGGATATAAAACAGGAGATATGGTAGGTCTTGCAGGAGTAGAAAAAAGTAATGAAAGCAAGCTAAGAGGAACTGATGGTTATAAAATGGTTAAAGTTGATGCATTGGGTAGAATCAGCAAAGAGATTGAATCTAAAAAACCTAAATCAGGAGATACTGTATACCTTACATTAGATAAAGATTTACAAGAGGTTTCAGATAATGCATTGAAACAGATAATAGAAGTTGCTTCAAAAGGAGGTACTTTTAAAAGTAAGTTTGGGGATAAGCCAATTAGTGCATATGCAGGAAAGGCACAATCAGCAGCTCTTATAGCTATTGATGTTAAAAATGGAGAAGTTTTAGCTTCATCAAGTTATCCTGACTATGACCCAAATAAATTTGCAAAAGGTATTTCTACAGAAGACTATAAAGCACTACAACCAAAGAATCCAAATGACTTACTAGCAGGAAGTCCACTATTAAACTTGGTTACACAAGGGGAATTCCAGCCAGGTTCTTCATTTAAGATGGTAACCTCAATGGCAGCTTTAGAAAATGGCCTAAATCCAAATTTCACTATAAATGACCCTGGAGTTATTATGCTAGGGAAAAAATCATTTGGGGACTATGTGTGGAACCATGGTAGAGGAAATCATGGTATGACAAATTTATATAAAGCTATACAAGAGTCTTGTAACATATACATGGCAACTATTGGTACAGGTAAGACATGGCCAGATGGAAAAAGTATTGGCATAGATATGAATGCAAATAAGATACTTGAGTATGCAAAATTATTTGGATTAGATGAAAATACTGGGCTTGAAGACGAAGTAGAAGAAAGAGCAGGTAAGGTGCCTAGTACAGAGGATAAATTAAAATCAACACAAGCATTGTTAAAATCAGCTTTAGATAGAGAAATGGCCAATGACTTTGTTGATATAACTAGAGATAAAAATCCTAAAGAATACGAAAAAAGAATCGATGAAATTGTAAGTTGGGCAGCTGAAAAGAAAACTCCTGGTAGAGTAGAAACAATGAATAGATTGAAAAAATTGGACGTTAAAGAAAATAGAGTGGAAGATGTAGCAGATATGGCAGTATTTAGTTACTTTAACTTTGCAAAATGGAGTACTGCTGATACATTCAACTTAGCTATAGGGCAAGGTGAAAATGCCTATACACCAGCTCAAATATCAAGATACGTAGCTGCTATAGCAAATGGAGGTAATTTAGTAGAATTATCTGTAGTTGATAGAGCTGTTTCAAGTGATTATTCATCAGTAAAAATCAATGACCAAAAGAAAGTGGAAAAAATAGCTTTCAAAAATCCTGATAATCTAAAGGAACTAACAAAAGGTATGAAATTGGTTGCTAGACAAGGTACAGCAAAAAGTGCTTTTGCTGATTTCCCAATAGATGTAGCAGCAAAGACTGGTACAGCTGAGAAAAGTGGTAAAATACCTACAGATAATGAATATGAATATTTAAAGAGTCATATGTCATCTTATAATGTTAATCTAAATGATGCAATTAAAATGGCTGATAAGATGAAGGCAGAAAAAGAAAAAGAACTTTCATTAGCTAAAGAAAAAGAAATAAAGAAAAAATTAGAAAATAAAGATTTAAAAGACGAAGAAAGAAAGAAATTAGAAGAAGAATTAGAAGATGGAGTAAAAGTTAAATTAGAGGATACTGATAAAGTGAATTCTTCATATTTAAGAAAAGCTATAAAAGAATTAAATCCAAAAATAACAGATGACCAAATAGATAAGTTTAAAGCAGATTATGGTTCTTTTACATGGACTGTTGCATTTGCACCAGCAGATGACCCAGAAATAGCTGTTGTATGTGTAATTCCTCAAGGGGATTCAAGTGTATTCTCACTTTTACCAACTAGAGAAGTTATTGGAACATATATGGGATTAGAGCCAACTAATGGCAAAAAAGACAACAAGACGGATGATGTTAATAATTCTTCTGACGAAAATATAAATTTCGAGTCACAAATCAATAGATAAGCTAAATCCATTTATAAACTTTAGCTTTATGTAGAAAAAATAAAAGGGTTTAAAGCGCATTTGAAGAATATAAATGATATATCACTCTGGAGGTTGTTATGTCTTTAAGAGAAATTTGTAGTCAAGAACTAGTAGAGTTCAAGGGTAATAAAAGAGGGATAATAGTAAATATAAAAAGAGAAGCTCCATTTGAAGAAATACAAGAAAATATAATAAACAAATTGGAAGCATATGTTGGTTTTTTTAATGGTGCTAAAATTAGTAAAATTAACAGTGATTATTTGACTGACATGGAGATTCTAGAATTAAAAGAAGGAATTACTTCTAGATTTGATGTAGAATTTGTTGAAGATCAAAAAATTGAAGAAGATAATAATTTTCAAACAAAATATGTCAATACCCTAAGATCTGGTGAAAATATTGAATTTGAAGGTGATGTAGTCATATTAAATGATATGAGACCTGGTTCAAAGGTCATTTCAAAATCAAATACAGTTGTTATGGGAGATATAAATGCTGGCGCTAAGGTTGTAGCAGGAGGAAATGTTTTTGTAATGGGTAAAATAGAAGGTTTTGTGCATGCAGGTTCAGAGGGTAATGAGTTTGCCTATGTTGTTGCTGGAAATCTTAATCCAAAAATATTGCAAATAGCAGATAATATTGCAGAAGCTCCAGATGATGAAGAAAATTATGAAATTGAATCAGAAATTAGCCCAGAAATAGCCTTTGTGAGTAATGGAAGAATTGTAATCGAAAGCTATTTGTCAAAGTTGGACAAATAGAAAGAAAAATAGGGGGTAGTATTATGAGCGAAGTTATAGTTATAACATCCGGTAAAGGTGGAGTTGGAAAAACTACTACCGCAGCAAACTTAGGAACTGCGCTAAGCCTAGAAAATAAAAAAACTGTAGTTGTAGATGCAGATATTGGACTTAGAAATTTAGATGTAGTAATGGGTCTTGAAAATCGAATAGTTTACGACATAGTAGATGTTGTTGAAGGAACTTGTAGGCTTAAGCAAGCTCTAATAAAAGACAAAAGATTTGATAATCTATATTTATTACCAGCAGCACAAACTAGAGATAAAAATGCTGTATCAGTTGAGCAAATGGTTGACCTATGTGAAAAATTAAAAGAATCTTTCGAGTATGTAATAATAGACTGCCCAGCAGGTATTGAACAAGGATTTAAAAATGCAATAGCAGGTGCAGATAGAGCTATCGTGGTTACAAATCCAGAGATATCAGCAGTAAGAGATGCAGATAGAATAATAGGTCTATTAGAAGCAAATGAAATAAAAGAAATAAGATTAGTTATAAATAGAATTAGAAATGATATGGTTAAGCGTGGAGACATGATGGACAAACAAGATATAATAGAAATACTAGCAATAGATTTATTAGGTCTTGTTCCTGATGATGAGAGTATAATTATATCAACAAATAAAGGGGAACCAGCAATACTTGATTCAAAATCTCTTGCTGGTCAAGCATACAAAAATATCGCAAAAAGGATACTAAATGAAGAAGTTCCTCTACTTGAACTTGAAGTTGAAGATGGATTCTTTGGTAGACTAAAAAAAATGTTTAGCATGGCTAAGTAGCAAAGGAGGATACATCTGTGTTAGATTTATTTAGAGTTTTTTCTAACGAAGCTAAAACTAGTAAATCTGTTGCTAAAGAGAGGTTAAAACTAGTTTTAGTTCATGATAGAGTAGATTGTTCACCACAACTTTTAGAGATGATAAAAACAGATATTTTAAAAGTAATAGCCAACTATGCAGAAATAGAAGAAGATGGCCTTGAAATAAAAATGTCTAAATGCAGAGGTGAACATGATGACAAACCTGTATCTGCATTAGTTGCTAATATACCATTAAAGAATATTAAAGATAGATGTATGTAATTAGTGCTTAAAAGGGGGATATCCTTATTGGTATATGCCCCTTTTATTTAATTAGGTGTTTAAAGATAGAAAGACGGTGATTCTTTGAAAAAAATCAATATTAATTATAAGTCGACAATTAAGTTGATAAAACAGTTAGACTGGAAACTTATAGTTACAGTATTAGCTATCTTTATTTTTGGACTTGTTATACTTAGTAGTGCAACACATGCTAATTCTACAGGTTCATATGAGCAATTACTTAAGCAAGGACTAGCTTTTGTGCTTGGAATAGGAATGATTGTAGTCATACTATTTTTTGACTATAATCTTCTAGGAAGGTACTATAAAGCTCTTTATATAATAAGCCTTGTTTTATTAGCTCTTGTTTTATTACCTGGAATTGGTGTAGAAAGAGCTGGAGCAAGGTCTTGGTTAAATTTAGGTCCACTTGATTTGCAAACATCTGAAATAGTCAAATTAACATTTGTACTTAGTTATGCAAAGATACTTGAGACAAAAAAGGATAAATTAAATACATTAAAAGAAGTTATACCTGTTGTAGTTTATTCTCTTCCATTTATTGGATTACTACTTGCTCAACCAGACTTAGGAACAGGAATTGTATTTTGTTGTATGGTATTTGCAATGCTGTTTACAACAGGTCTTAGTTCTAAGCTAATAAAAAGAGGAATAATAATACTATTGGTATCAATGCCATTGATGTATTTAATGATGGCAGACCATCAAAAAGTAAGAATAGAAGCCTTCCTAAATCCAGAAGATATAACATTAAAGGGAAACTATCAGGTTATGCAATCTTTGATAGCAATAGGCTCTGGTGGTATGACTGGAAAAGGTCTATATAATGGAAGTCAGAACCAAGAAGATTTCTTACCAGTACAAGACAGTGACTTTATATTTGCTGTTGTGGGTGAAGAACTTGGTGTAATAGGAATGGCAGTGCTTATAATCTTATTTGCAATATTTCTATTACGGATTTTAGCAATTGCAAGAGATGCTAAGGATTTTTATGGAACCCTCATTGTAGTTGGTGTTATGGGTATGTTTGCTTACCAGATAATCCAAAATATTGCTATGACTGTTGCATTAATTCCAGTAACAGGAGTAACATTACCTTTTGTAAGTTATGGAGGAAGTTCACTATTAACATCTTTAGCCAATTTAGGATTAGTACTAAATGTTTGTATGAGAAGAAAGAAAATAAATTTCTAAGTGTAAGACTTCTAAACATAAATTGAGGAGATTGAGTAGAATGAATATAGCATTAGTAGCACATGACCAAATGAAAAATACTATGGTAGGATTTTGTATAGGTTATGAAGCGATTTTAAAAAAATATGGATTATATGCAACTGGAACTACAGGAAAAAGAATAATGGATGAAACAGAATTAAAGATTACTAGATTGGCATCTGGACCTTTAGGCGGAGACCAGCAAATAGGTTCTTTAATAGTGACACAAGAGATAGATTTAGTTATTTTTTTGAGAGACCCACTTACATCTCAACCTCATGAAACAGATATACAAGCTTTGATAAGACTTTGTGATGTGTACTACGTTCCAATAGCTACAAATCTAGCTTCTGCGGAAATATTTATAAAAGCTCTTGATAGGGGAGAACTATTATGGAGAGAAGTTAGGAAGAACAAAAGTCAGCGTGTCTAATAAAAATAAATAGTATATAAAATTAGAGGTAGCTAAAATAGCTACCTCATTTTAATTTGTTCTATAAGATAAAAACTCTAATATAAGTTTTTTATATAATTTGAATGATGGACTATAGATATATGTCATTTAAATAAAAATAACTATTTAACTAATTTTGCAAATTTTGCACCAAATTCCATACATTCGTTTAATGTTTCTTCACTAGGGAAGAATTTTTTCTTAAGAGATTCTACAGGCATTTTGAATGTCATAGCTTTAAGTAAAGTTTCAGCCATAGTTATACCTTCACCACTCCAACCAAATGAACCAAATACTCCTGCTATCTTACCTTGATTAGCCATTGGGTCTATAACAGAGAATAAATCCCACATAGGTTTAACCATTGTTTTGTTTATAGTTGGAGAACCTAACAGTATTACTTTTGATACTACTAATGTATCATGCATCTCTGTCAATGTCATATTTTCTAAATCATATAATTCAGCTTTTGCACCTTCTTTATCAAGTCCTTCTTTTATCTTTTTAGCCATTTCTAAAGTATTGCTATAAGCTGATAAGTAGAATATAGAAACTTGATTTTGATTAGTTGTATTAATAGCTTCTGTAGACCACTCAACATATCTCTTTACAGCCGCCATTGGGTCTTTAGTAAGCATTGGACCATGAGAAGTCAATATAGTATCAAATTCTATGTTCATTCCTACAACCTTATCTACAGCACTTAAAACGTGCTTAGCAAATGGCTTAACTATGCAATCATAGTAATGTTTAGCTGATTTTAGATAATCTTCACTGTTTACCACTTCTGCATCAACACTTGCAAAGTGACAACCAAATGCATCACAAGTTAAAAGAGTCTTGTCCTCTTCAATGTAAGTAAACATTGTATCAACCCAATGTAAGAATGGAGCAGTTATAAATTTAAGATTTCTCTTACCAATATTTAAAACTTCACCATCTTTTATTACATGACAATTAAAAGGTCTATTTATTTGACCATCTAAGTATAATTTAGCAGCTTTAGTACAATAAACTTCTATATTAGGATTTAAATCTAATAAGTATTTTAAACTACCAGCATGGTCTGGCTCTGTGTGATGGACTACAACATAGTCAATTTTAGCTATATCAGTAACTTCTGATAAATTACTTAAAAATTCATCCTTAAAATTTGCTTTTACTGTGTCAAATAAAACCGTTTTTTCGTCCTTTATTAAGTAAGAATTATAAGTTGTCCCAAACTCAGTTTCCATTATTATATCAAATACTTTTA
Organism: Clostridioides sp. ZZV14-6150; assembly: GCF_020657875.1. Lineage (NCBI taxonomy): Bacteria > Bacillati > Bacillota > Clostridia > Peptostreptococcales > Peptostreptococcaceae > Clostridioides > Clostridioides sp. ZZV14-6150. The sequence goes on from NZ_JAGWDA010000007.1 coordinate 106,251, forward strand.
AACCTTCATCTACTACACCAGTAAAGTAGATATCTTTTTTTACTTCAAAAACTTTACTCATTTTTAACCCTCCTAAAAATTATCATTATATAAATAACATACCCCATTTTGAGGTTAGTGAAACAAAAGATGTCATTATAAGTCACTAAAAACATAGTTTTATGTTTATAATATATCATATTTAGTAAAAAATCTGTATTTTAATAAAAATTTAATAGAAAATATTATTAAATATTTTTAGATATCCTATTTTGTGAATAATATAGCTTTTAAATTCAATATTTTAGTTATATTTTTGATAGAAAATATTTTATCGTGTATAATATTACTTATAAATAAGAATAAAAATAAAGAACTTGTTTGGAGGAATTTTAATAAATGAATAAAGTAGACTTGAAAAAAATCTTAAAAAAAGTAGAAAAGCCTGCTAGATATCTTGGGAATGAAATAAATTCAATTCATAAAGATACTAGTAATAGTGAATTGATAAGATATGCACATTGCTTTCCAGACCTGTATGAAGTTGGTATGAGTCATCTAGGGAGCCATATATTATACGATGTAATAAATAAAAGTGAAGATGTATCTTGTGAGAGAGTGTATTCTCCTGCTGTTGACATGGAAAATATAATGAGAGAAAAAAATATACCATTATTTGCATTAGAGTCAAGAGAGCCTATAACAAACTTTGATTTTGTTACTTTTACACTTCAATATGAACTTTCATACACTAATATCTTAAATATATTAGATTTAGCCAATATACCAATATTAAAAGAAGAAAGAAAATTGGAAGACCCATTTATAATGGTTGGTGGTCCTTGTGCTTATAACTCTGAACCTTTAGCAGATTTTGTAGATGTAGTAATATTAGGTGAAGGTGAAGAAGTTAACTTAGAAGTAGTAAATGAGTATAAAGAGTGGAAGAAAAATAAAACAACTAGAGATGATTTTTTATACAGAATATCAAGTATAGAAGGAGTATACATACCAAGTTTTTATGATGTTAAATACAATGAAGATGGCACAGTTCAAAGTGTAACTCCTAATAGAGAAGGGATTATTAAGAGTCCTACTAAGAGGATAATAAAAGATGTTGAAACTGTAGATTATCCAGAAAAATTAATAGTACCTTATATAGATACTGTTCATGATAGAATAGTGTTAGAATTGTTTAGAGGTTGTACAAGAGGATGTAGATTTTGTCAAGCTGGTATGATATACAGACCAATAAGAGAAAAGAGTGTTGAAAGACTTAAAGAGATACTTGACAAATTAGTTAAAAATACTGGATATGATGAGATATCATTATCATCACTTAGTACAAGTGATTATAGTAAGTTGTCTGAGCTTACTGATTATTTAGTAGACGAATATGCATCTAATAATATAGGAATTTCACTTCCATCACTTAGATTAGACAATTTCTCAATGGAGATTGCTGATAAAATACAACAAGTAAGAAAGTCTGGACTTACTTTTGCTCCAGAGGCAGGAACTCAGAGACTTAGAGACGTTATAAATAAAGGTGTTACAGAAGAAGACTTAGAAAATGCAACAGAAAGAGCTTTTGAAATGGGATGGAATAGTGTTAAACTATATTTTATGATTGGATTGCCAACTGAGACTTATGACGATTTGGATGGAATAGCCAAATTAGCTTATAAAGTTATTGATATTTACAGAAATGTAAATGGAGGAAAGCTAAAGAGAAGCTTTGGTGTTACAGTAAGTACATCTACATTTGTACCAAAACCATTTACACCTTTCCAGTGGCATGGTCAAGATACGACAGAAGAAGTAGTTGATAAGCAAAGACATTTAGTCAATAAATTGAGAAATAACAATATAAAATATAACTACCATGATTCAAAGACTAGCTTAATGGAAGCTGTAGTAGCTAGAGGAGATAGAAAGATAGGAAAAGTTATATATGACGCATTTAAATTAGGTGCAAAATTTGATGGCTGGGCAGAACACTTCAGTTTAGATATATGGAAGGAAGCTATGGAAAAAAATAATCTTTCTATAGATTTCTATGCACATAGAAATAGAGGGTATGAAGAGGTATTCCCTTGGGACCATATAGATGTAGGTGTAAGTAAAAAATTCTTGATTAGAGAAGATGAAAATGCTAAAAAAGAAAAAATCACTTCTGATTGCAGACATAATTGTAATGGTTGTGGAATAAATATACATGATATAGGAAGGGGGCTTTGTTAATATGAGTAAAATAATGAGAGTCAAATTTAAAAAAGAAGGTGATATGATATATATATCACACCTTGACCTTCAAAGATTATTACAAAGAGCATTTAGGAGAGCTGAAATAAATTTATCACATTCTCAAGGGTTTAACCCTCATCCTAAGATGAGTTATGGTAATGCTTTAGCATTAGGAACAGAAAGCCAAGGCGAGTATGTAGATATTGAGATAGAAGATGATTTATCGGTAGATGAGTTTTTAGGTAAAGTGTCAGTTCAACTTCCAGAGGGGATAGAATTTATTAAAGCAAAGGAAATTGATAGACAGACACCTTCTCTTTCTTCTGTGATAGATTATGGAGAGTATCTATTTAATATAGATTTAAAAAGACCTTTGACTAAAGAATTTGTAAAAAGAAAAGTAATTGACTTTATGAATAATAAAGAAATAATCATAACAAAAAAGAATAAAAAAGGAAAAATGGTTGAAGTTGATATAAGACCTATGATAAGAACTTTTGATGTTTTAAATTTAGAAGATGACCATATTACTCTTACAGCTACTATAGCTACAGGCTCAAAAACTAATTTAAATACTAATATACTTATTCCTAAAATGTTAGAGATGTTTGAACTGGATATTGACCCATTAGAAGTTGATATATTGAGAAGAGATTTATATGTATTAGAAGATGGGGAATTAGTGACTCCTATGTAAGTTCGTGAGAGGTGAAGTTGTGAAGAAGATAGTTATTGAGTCCTTAATAGGGTCTCAGAAAACAGCAGTGCTTGAAGATGGAAAGTTAGTAGAACTTTTTGTTGAAGATAATTTAAATAAAAAAACTGTATCCAATATATATCGTGGAATTGTAAAAAAAGTTATACCAGGAATAGAAGCATGTTTTGTAGATATTGGATTTAAGAAACTTGCTTATTTACAGTTAAAAAAAGAAAGTACCATAAAATCTGGTCAAGATATTTTGGTTCAAGTAAATAAAGAAGAAATTGGTACTAAGGGTGCAAAATTAAATACTGAAATTAGTATATCTGGAAGGTATATTGTTTATATACCTTCCAACGACAGAACGACGATATCAAATAAAATTACTGATGAAAGAGAAAGATTTAGATTAAAAAAAATTACCAAAGCAGTGAATAAAGAAAATTTGGGGTTAATAATAAGAACTGAAGCTCAAGGATGTACTCATGATGAAATAAAAAAAGATATAGAAGAGTTGAAGTTGAAGTATGATAATATTTTAAAAGAATATAAACTTGGTATAGGACCAAAGTTATTATATAAGTCCTTAGATTTTGCAACTAAATATGTAAAAGACAATGTAAATGATGAGATTGAGTCTATAATTACCAATAATTATGATAAATATTGTGAATTAAAACCTACTTTGAAGCTTATAAATAATGATTATATTGATAAATTATGCCTTGAAGAAAATAAAGATGTATTTGATTTATATAGAATAGAATCTCAAATAGAAAAATTATTAAATGAAAAAGTATGGTTAAAGAGTGGTGGTTATTTAATAATAGAAAAGACAGAAGCTCTTACCGTTATAGATGTAAATACAGGTAAGTTTGTTGGAACTGGTAAACTTGATGATACTGTTTATAAAACAAATATTGAAGCTGCAAAGGAAATTGTAAGACAACTTAGAATTAGAGATATAGCTGGAATAATAATAATTGATTTTATTGATATGTATAAAAAGAAATATCAAAATGAGGTATTACACATATTAGAGGAAGAGTTTAGTAAAGATAAGAGAAAAGCTGAAGTGTTAGGAATGACAAAACTTGGCTTAGTGGAAGTTGCAAGACGAAGAGAAAAAGAGTCTGTTGATAAGTATTATTTAATGGCTTGCCCATGCTGTGATGGAATGAAAACTATAAAATCTATACATCATATAGTAGATAGTGTCGAAAAAGAAATTATGAGAATAAGTGAGCATACAGTTTACAAAAACATAATAATAGAATTCAATGATTTTGTTTTTAAACAAATAAAAGAAGATTATATGGATATAATTGATAAAATTGGTGAAAAATATAATATAAAAATTTCTTTAAACGCAAACAGTGCATTAAAACACAACAAAACAAATGTTATTTTTGATAAAGTAGTTGACAATAAAATGTAAATATTTTATAATTAATAATTGTAATGCCGCACAGTAAAGGTCTAAATCTTCTAATGAAGTACCTTGTACTGGCGAGTTTGAGGCCGAGGAGGTGTATTTAATGTACGCTATAGTAAAGACTGGTGGAAAGCAATATAAAGTTTCTGAAGGTGATGTATTATTCGTTGAAAAGTTAGAAGCTAACGCAGGTGATGTTGTTACTTTAAACGAAGTATTAGCTTGCTCTAAAGATGGAGAATTAAAATTAGGTTCTCCAGTAGTAGAAGGAGCATCTGTTCAAGCAAAAATTGTTGAGCAAGGTAAAGCTAAGAAAGTTATAGTTTTCAAGTATAAAGCAAAAAAAGATTACAGAAGAAAACAAGGACATCGTCAATCATACACTAAGATAGTTGTAGAAAAAATCAACGCTTAGTTATTGGACTAGTTATGATAAAGGTTAAATATTATTATAATGATGATTTCTTGTTGCAAGGTTTTTGTTTAAAGGGACATGCTGATTTTGCTGAAATAGGCTATGATATAGTCTGTGCTGCAGTTACGTCTAATGCTATTGCAGTTATAAACTCTTTAGACAAGTTACAAAAGATTGAATTTGAAAAAGTAGTAGGAGAAGAGGGGCATATCGAATGTATAGTTAAAGATACATATCTAAAAGATGCACAGTTATTACTAAATCACTTTCAATTAGCGGTTGAAGAAATTAAACGGGAATACCCAAAAAATATAAAAATTTTAAAAAAGTAGGGGGTGACTCCATATGTTAAACATGAATTTACAATTATTAGCATCTAAAAAAGGGGTAGGTTCTTCTAAAAATGGTAGAGATTCTATATCTAAAAGATTAGGTGTTAAGAGATTCGATGGGCAATTAGTAACTGCTGGAAGTATAATAGTTAGACAAAGAGGAACTAAAATACATCCAGGAACTAATGTTGGAAAAGGTAGCGATGATACTTTATTTGCATTAGTTGATGGTACTGTTAAATTCGAAAGAAAAGACAAGAAGAGAAAAAAAGTTAGTATATATCCAGTAGCAATAGCTGAGTAATATACATAAAAGGAGTGTTGAGGCACTCCTTTTTCTTATAATACTGATGAATTTATAATAGTATTTTTGGTAATGCTAATTAAAAGTTTTTAATTAAGTAGGTGAAGAATTTGTTTATAGATAAAGCGAGAATATTTATTAAAGCTGGAAATGGTGGAAATGGTTCGGTAGCATTTAGAAAAGAAAAATATGTTCCAGCTGGTGGGCCAGATGGTGGAGATGGTGGTCGTGGAGCGAGCATCATATTTGAAGTTGATTTAGGTCTTAGAACATTAATGGACTTTAAATACCAGAAAAAATATCAAGCTCAACATGGTGGCGACGGTAGCAAAGGTAAAAGAGCTGGTAAAAATGGAGAAAGCTTAATATTAAAAGTACCAGCAGGTACAGTAATAAGAGATGAAGCGACAGGTCTTGTATTAGCAGATTTAAAGAAAGAAGGAGATACAGCAGTAGTTGCAAAAGGTGGTATAGGTGGTAAAGGTAATCAACACTTTGCAAATGCAGTAAGACAAGCTCCGGCTTTTGCAAAGTCTGGTACAGATGGAGAAGAAAGATGGATAACTCTTGAACTTAAAATGATAGCAGATGTAGGTCTTTTAGGATTTCCAAATGTAGGTAAGTCAACATTTTTATCAGTTGTAACTAAAGCTAAGCCAAAAATTGCAAACTATCATTTTACAACATTGACACCAAATTTAGGTGTTGTTCAAACTAAGTTTGGAGATAGTTTTGTATTGGCAGATATACCTGGAATTATAGAGGGTGCTTCTGAAGGTATAGGATTAGGTCATGAATTCTTAAGACATGTTGAAAGAACTAAGGTATTGATACATATTGTAGATATATCTGGACTAGAAGGTAGAGACCCGATTGAGGATTTTGACAAAATAAATGATGAGCTTAAATTATATAATGAGAAGCTTTCAACAAGACCTCAGGTTGTAGTTGCAAATAAATTTGATATATTGGAAGATGAAAGCCAATTTGAAAAATTTAAGGATGAATTAGAAGGTAGAGGATATACAGTATTTAAGATGTCTGCAGCAACTCGTCAAGGAATAGATGATGTAATTGCCTATGTTTCTAAAATGTTAAAAGAAGTAGAAGATGTGGAATTAGTTTCAGAAGAAGAAATGTATAGACCAGAACTTGATATTGGAACAGAGGAAGAATTAAACATAGATGTTGAAGATGGTGTATATGTAGTTACAGGTAAGGCACTTAGAAGAATAATGTATTCTGTGAATTTTGATGATATGGAATCACTTCAATATTTCCAAAAAGCTATGGAAGGTCAAGGTGTATTTGACAGGCTTAGAGCGATGGGAATTGAAGATGGGGATGTAGTTAGAATTTACGAATTAGAATTTGAATTTTACAATTAATTTTGATATAGAATTATAGAGGTGATAATATGTTAAAAGGAAAGCAAAGAGCATATTTAAGATCTTTAGCAAATACTTTAAAGCCTACTACACAAATTGGTAAGGAAGGCGTTACAGAAAGCTTTTTAGAGCAATTAGAGGATATGCTAAGAGTTAGAGAACTAGTAAAGGTTACTATACTAGAAAATGCAGGTCTTGATGCTAAAGAAACTGCTAATGCAGTATGTGAAGCTTTAAGAGCAGAGTTTGTTCAAGCTATTGGTTTTAAATTTACTATTTACAAGAGAAATATTGATGAGCCTAAGATACTTTTCCCAGGGCATGAACAGGCAAAAGCTAAGGTTAAAAATAACAATGTTACAAAAAAAGGTAAACCAACTAAAAGAGCAGTTAGATAATTAATTAGATTATTTTAGAAATAATAAGTTAAAAAATATAGTGACAATTGGAAAAAATTGTATTATACTATTAACAATAAATTTAAATTAGCAATCTTATCAAGAGAGGCAGAGGGACTGGCCCTATGAAGCCCGGCAACCAGTATATTTTAATATACATTGGTGCTAAATCCTGCAGCAATTACGCTGAAAGATGAGTATAAACCCGTCATATGGCTTGAGTTTATACTCAAGCTTTTTTAATTGGCATATTTATATATATAAATAAATTAATATAATCAAAGATGATGGGGGTATGTAACAGTGAAGATAGGAATATTAGGGTATGGAACAGTAGGAAGTGGATTAATAGATTTAATAGAGAATAATACTTCAAAAAGAGAAATAGAAATAGTTGGAATTTTAGTTAAAAATAAAGAGAAGCATAAATCAAAGAGATATTTTGATAAGGTAACAACAGATATAGAAGATATATTTAACAAAGATATTGATATATTAGTCGAAGTAATTGGAGGACTAAATCCAGCTCTTGATTATGTAACAAGAGCTCTAAATAAAAAAATACATGTAGTAACAGCAAATAAAGATTTATTAGCTGAAAGAGGTAGTGACCTTATAGAGCTGGCTAACTTAAATGATGTTAGCATTAAATTTGAAGCATCAGTAGCAGGTGGTATTCCAGTTTTAAAGCCATTAATAGAATCATTAGAAGGTAATAGTATAAAAAGTATAAATGCTATTTTAAATGGAACATGCAACTTTATATTATCAAAGATGTATGATGAAAATTTACCATATGATGTAGCTTTAAAACAAGCACAAGAGCTAGGCTTTGCAGAAGTTAATCCAGATGCAGATGTTTTAGGATATGATAGTGCTAGAAAATTATCTATATTATCTACTTTATCTTATGGGAAAATAGTATATTGGAAAGATTTATTATTAGAAGGAATAACTTCAATAGATGAAAAGGATATAGAATATGCTAAGAAATTAAATTGTAAGATAAAATTAGTTGCTAGAAGTAAATATGAATTGGGTGAAGTAAGTGGATTTGTTAGACCAGCATTGGTGGATAATGATAATATGCTGTCTAAAATAGATAATGAATTTAATGTAGTAATTATAGTGGGAGACTCAGTAGGAGAACTTTCTTTTGTAGGTAAGGGTGCTGGAAGAGGTGCAACAGGAAGTGCTGTTTATGCTGATATCATAGATATAATAGATAATAGGAGTTCAAATATAAAGTCTTTTTCAAAAGGTAAATTGGATTTGAGTGGTCTTATAGAAGATGAATGTAGTGCGGTAGTCAGATTTAGTGAATATAATAGAGAGGGCATTTTAAAATGTTTAGATAAGTATGTAGATAGCTATAATATTATAGATGAAGAGGAGCTTGCTATTTTTGTAAATGCAAAATCAGAGCATGAAATTGACAGGTTCTTAGAAGATGTAAAAAGAAATGACTATAGTAAGTCAGTTAAAAAACTATTAAAAGTAGATTAAAACATCTATGTAATGATTGTAAAAATTTAAAGGTGAAGAAAAACAAACGTTTATTTTGTTTTTCTTCACCTTTTTAACATCTGGTGACTTAATAAGATAATAGAAAAATAGATAGATTATAACATTTTACTTATTCAATAAAAAAATTTTCACTAGCCTCGTTAATAGCTTGCTGGGTTACCCTTATATATCGCTGTGTAGTGGCTACAGAACTATGGTTTAAGAGTTCTTTAACTAATTCTAAGTTATTGTTACTCTTTTCAAATTGAGTAGTAGCATAGAGCTTTCTGAAGCTATGTGTGCTTATGTTATACAAATTTAAGTATTTACAAATTATCCTCAATTGTTTCTGGATAGCTTTTGTCTTTATATTTACTAAGTAGTCATCTGATTTAAGATTATACTTTCTTGCATGTTCATTTATAGATTCAATTATATTTTTGTTAACAGGTCTATACTGTAGTTTACCCGTTTTTTTTTCGTTTATTTCCAACATATTACCTTTAAAATTACCTATTTTTAATCTTAAAATATCTGATATTCTTAGACCTAAATTAGCTTCTAACATTAGTGCTAATGCAACCTTAGGATTCTTTCTAAATCTTTTTTCAACGCCATTTTCACTATAAATAAAGCCCGTATGTAGTAGTTCCATTATCTTTTTATATTCGTCTATTTCTATAGGTCTTGTTGCCATTTTCAACCACTCCTCTTAGTTTGATTTGATAAGTTTAGGTCGGTATTTATTATATAATATAAATGAAATATTATATATTGGAAAAATATACCAATTAGTTTATATAAGTGTGCTATATGTGATTAAGGAGAATTTTTGAAAAATATTGTTATAAAAAATTATCAAAATTGTGATGAAGTAACTATGATGATAAAGTAATTAAAAAGGTTATTAAGATTATGACAAATATAATTAGAAAATGGAAGCGTTTAGTTAATTTTTATACATTTTATTTTTTTCGAAATAAGTTTTTTATAAAAAAAGTATTTTTATATCTAATCAATTTTCCGCTTGTAGATAAATTTCTCATGTGTTTTTTAGCAACAAATAAAGCTGAAATTAAGTAAATTATTATTATAATTTGAAGAATCGTGTCATAATAGCTAATATAATAGAACCAAATTAGATTATTATATATGATATTATATGTATCAGCAAAGCTAGAAACTAATACAGTAGAGTTTGCAATAGGATAAAGTATAAAAATAAATAAACCTGCTAAAAGTCCATGTGCAAACTTACTTAGTATGTATAATTTTAAGTCTATATCTGTTTTTGATAAAAATGTACAACATTGAGCTAGTATAGATAATCCACTAAATCCTATCAGAAAACTAGCTAAAGATGCTCTGAGGATTTCTGGGGCACTTGTTATACTAGATACCTTATTACAACCAATTGTGATTTCAAATAGACCACTTACAAATGCTTGACAGAGTTCCTTGTTGACACCTAAAAGTGAAAGAGGTAAATATATAACTGATGCTATTAATGAGATTACATTAAATAGTGATAGTATTTTAAACACTACCGAAAAAACAATTACAAATCCACCAACTGTAAGTAATGTATTTACTCCATTAAAGACAGCATTTCCAAATAGAACAAAAAACCCATTACCACTAGAACTTCTAATATTAATTGTGTTTTTTATGTTTGTTTTTAAATCTAATTTTGTCTTTGGAAGATTTTCATTTCCATAATTTCTAAAAAAAAGACCAACCAATATAGTTCCCAAGTAATGACATAAAATCATCAAGTAACCTAAATTTGAATTTTGAAACATACCTGTACCAACTGAGCCTATTATAAATAAAGGTCCTGATGTAGAACAAAAAGATACAAGTCTTTGGGCTTCATACTTAGAAATCTGTTTATTGCTTCTAAATTCAGAAGCTAGACTTGCTCCCACTGGATAACCAGATACTGCTGATATTGCAAAAGCTAAAGCACTTTTTCCTGATACATTAAACACAAGTCTAGTTATGGGATTAATAATAAACCCTATAATATCTACTATTTTTAAATCGACAATTAGGTTTGCACCAATTATAAAAGGGAGTAGTGATGGGACTAGAACATTAGACCATATGGAAAAACCCTCTCTTGCAGATTTTATAGCTTCATTTGGGTATAAGATAATGCCTAAAACTAGAACTCCAACTATGATAGCAGGAGCGAAAAAACCAATAATTTTATTTTTTTTCATAATATCACCTGTAAATTTGAGTTATAAGATATTATATTAAAAGTAACAAAAATATATGAATGTAATGGCTTAAGATATATAATAGATATATATAACAACGACTACTACATGGGAGGAAAAAATGTTTAATAGTATAGCTAGTAAAAAAGTTTATGAACAAGTAATTGAGCAAATTCAACATAAGATATTAAATGGAGAGTTAAAAAAGGGTGATAAACTACTGTCTGAAAGAGAATTGTCTGAACAAATGAATGTAAGTAGAACCTCCATTAGAGAAGCTATCAGAGTTTTAGAAACTATGGGTGTGATAGAAAGCAGACAAGGTGAGGGTAATTTTATATGCACAAATATAGACAAAACTTTAATAGAGCCTCTATCTATGATTTTTAAACTGAATAATGGTACACTTGAAGACATACTAGAGCTTAGAATAATTTTAGAAATTGAGATTGCAAAACTTGCTTCAAAGAGAATAACTTCTTCTGAATCTATAGAATTAAAAAGTATAATAGATGAAATGAGAATAGAAACCAAGAAAAAAGATAATAATCAAATTTTGGTTTTATTAGATCAAAAATTTCACAGCAAATTGGCTACAATAAGTAAAAATTATTTAATTCAAAGTCTTTTTATAACAGCATCAAAATTGTTTGATGGATTTATAGAAGATGCAAGAGAGAAGATAATTGCAGAACCTTTAAATGAAACTATCTTACTTAAGCAACATGAAGCTATATATAATGCAGTTATAGAAAATAATATGGAACTTGCACATGAAAAAGCGAAAGAGCATATGAGATTTATAAGCAAAAACTATAGAAAAAATGAAAATTAAAAGTTTGTTATAAAATAAATTATTCTTGTAAATAGAAGATAATGGTACTATTATATAACTATAAAACTGGTATGACCACATACCAATTTTATAGTTTATTATAATGGGAGATTAAAAATGGTAAAGTTAAAAGTACCTTATTCAAAGCAAGGAATGATTTTAGAAATACCTAACAAACGTTTTCTTGGTGTCTTGGAATCAAAGTTGGATAATTATGTAAAACATAAGGCGCAAGAAGAAATAGTTGAAGAATCCATGAATAATCCAATAGGCTCTTTATTATTGGAAGAGTTAGTTAAAGGAAAAAAGAATGTAGTTATAATTACGAGTGACCATACGAGACCTGTTCCAAGTAAAGTAACTATGCCAATTCTTTTAAGAAGAATCAGGAAAGCTAATCCTAAAATTGATGTGAAGATTATAGTAGCAACTGGTTTTCATAGGCCAAGTACAAGAGAAGAATTAGTTTATAAGATGGGAGAAGAAATTGTAGATAATGAAGAAATAATCATGCATATATCTACTGATGATGAAGCTATGTGCAAGGTGGGTGTATTACCTTCAGGTGGGGATTTATATATAAATAAACTTGCATATGAGGCAGAACTTTTAATCGCGGAAGGTTTTATAGAACCGCATTTTTTTGCAGGTTTCTCAGGAGGAAGAAAAAGTGTACTCCCAGGAATAGCCTCTGCAAAAACTATAATGTATAACCATTGTAGTGATTTTATAGATAGTGACAATTCGAGAACTGGAAAATTAAAAAATAATCCTATTCATGAAGATATGGTATATGCAGCTAAGGTTGCTAAACTAGCATTTATATTGAATGTTGTAATAGATAAAGAGAAAAAAGTAATAGCATCATTTGCTGGTGATGTCGAAAAAGCACATACCAAAGGTTGTGAATTTGTAACAGAGCTTTCAAAAGTAAATTCCATAAAGTCAGATATTGTAGTGAGTACAAATGGTGGATACCCATTAGACCAAAATATTTATCAAGCAGTTAAAGGTATGACAGCAGCAGAGGCTACATGTAAAGAAGGTGGAGTAATAATAATGATTGCAGCATGTAATGATGGTCATGGAGGTCAATCCTTTTATGAAAATGTAGCAAACGCAGATTCTCCAAAACAACTTTTAGAAAAAATTAGGAGTGTTGGCAGATGTGATACAATTCCAGACCAATGGGAATTTCAGATATTAGCAAGAATACTATCTAAGTATACTGTAATAATGGTAACAGATAAGTGTAGTCCTGAAATGATAAAGAAAATGCATATGAAACATGCATTTAATTTTAAGGATGCTTTAGATATGGCTACTAATATAGTCGGTGAAGATAGTAAAGTTACAGTTATACCTGATGGAGTATCAGTGATAGTTAAATAAAAAAGGGGTGTAGTTTATGGAAATTTTGACATGTATTAAACAAGTACCTGGAACAACCGCAGTAGAGGTTGATGAATCCACAGGTGTACTAAAGAGAGATGGAGTAGATTCAAAAATGAATCCTTATGATTTATATGCTTTAGAAACAGCACTTAGAATAAAAAAAGACACAAAAGCGAATCTAAAAGTACTTACTATGGGTCCTCCACAAGCAAAGAAGGTAATAGAAGAGAGTTTTATGATGGGGGCAGATGAAGGAGCTTTAATAAGCGATAGAAGATTTGGAGGAGCAGATGTATTGGCAACTTCTTACACTATATCGCAAGGCATTAGAAAAATGGGTAGAGTAGACTTAATAATTTGTGGAAAACAAACTACTGATGGTGATACAGCACAGGTTGGACCTGAAGTAGCTGAGTTTTTAGATATACCTCATGTAACTAATGTTACAAAATTGATTGAAATCAAAGAGAAAAGCATAGTTGTTGAAATAGATATGCCAAATGATTTACAAGTATGTGAAATTGAGTATCCATGTTTGATAACAGTAGAAAAAGATATTTTTCAACCAAGATTGCCTTCATTTAAGTTAAAGCTAGAGACTAGAGAAAGAAAAATACCTGTGTACAGTCTAGAAGATTTTGAAGACAAGGACGAAAATAATTATGGATTAAATGGTTCTCCTACTCAAGTTGTAAGAATATTTCCTCCTAAGCCAAATACAGATAAAAATATTATGAGGGGAAATGCAGAAGAGTTAAGTACTGCACTTATAAATAAATTAGAGGAATTAAAATTAGTCTAAGGGGGAAGAAGAAATGTCAAAAATAGTTGTAAATCAAGATAAAATAACTGATTTGAAAAGAGTACTAGAAATTTGTCCTTTTGGTGCTATAGAAGAAAAATCAGGTAAGGTAGAAATAAGTGCTGGCTGTAAGATGTGCAAATTGTGTGTCAAAAGTGGACCCAAAGGTGCATTTGAATTTATAGAGAGTGATAAAGCAAAAATAAATAAGGATGAATGGAAAGGAGTGGCAGTATATGTAGAACATCATAATGGGAATATACATCCTGTAACATATGAACTTATAGGGAAAGCTTGTGAAATGGCATCAAAAATAAAGCAACCTGTATATTGTGTATTTGTAGGAAAAGGTATAAAAGATAAATGTAAGAATCTTATCTCTTATGGTATTGATGAAGTATTTGTATATGATGAAGATGAATTTAAAGAGTTTAGGATAGAACCATATGCAAAAGCAATAGAAAATTTTATAAATAAAATAAAACCAACAATAATGTTGGTTGGTGGAACTACATTAGGTAGGTCATTAGCTCCAAGGCTTGCTGCTAGATTTAAAACAGGGCTTACAGCAGATTGTACAATACTTGATGTGCAATCAAACACTGATTTAGACCAAATAAGACCAGCATTTGGTGGAAATATAATGGCTCACATAAATACACCTAATAATAGACCTCAATTTGCCACTGTAAGATATAAAATATTTTCAGCTCCAGAAAAGGTAGAAAATGCAACAGGAAAAATGACTTTATGTGAAATAGAAAAAAAAGAGCTAAAATCTAAGATTAAAGTACTGAGTGTAAAGGAAAAAAATAAAGAAGTTGGTCTTGAAGAAGCAGAAGTAATAGTAGTTGCAAGTAGAGCAATAAAGAAACAGGAAGATATGGATATGATATATAAATTAGCTGACAAGTTAAATGCTCAAGTAGCAGGAACAAGACCGATTATAGAAGCAGGTTGGATAGATGCTAAAAAACAAATAGGTCTTAGTGGTAGAACTGTCAAGCCTAAATTAATAATAACTTGTGGTGTATCTGGAGCTGTTCAATTTGTTGCAGGAATGCAAGGAGCTGATTATATAGTAGCTATAAATAAAGATGATAAGGCACCTATACTTGATGTAGCACACTTAGCTTTAATAGGAGATATTTATGATATTATTCCTAAATTGATTAAAAAAATAGAAAATAAAAAAGATGATAAGCAAATATATGTGGCATCAGCAGCTGAATAGGGGGATAGAAATGTATAAATCAATTGATAAAAAAGATATAAATTTTTTAATAGATATTTGTGGAGATGAAAATGTAGTAGTTGGAAGTGATATAAATGAAGATTTTTCACATGATGAACTTGGAGGAATAGAAAAATACCCTGAAGTTTTAGTAAATGTGCTTGAAACTGAGCAAGTATCTAAAATAATGAAATATGCATATGAAAACAATATACCAGTTACGCCAAGAGGACAAGGAACTGGTCTTGTAGGAGCTGCTGTTGCCATAAATGGTGGAATAATGATTAATCTATGTAAAATGAATAAAATACTTGAGGTTGATTATGAAAATCTAACATTGACAGTAGAACCAGGAGTTTTGCTTATGACAATAGGTCAATATGTTCAAGAGAGAGATTTATTTTATCCACCTGACCCAGGTGAGAAGAGTGCTACAATAGCAGGTAATATAAATACTAATGCAGGTGGAATGAGAGCAGTAAAATATGGTGTTACAAGAGATTATGTTAGAGGTCTTGAAGTAGTATTACCAAATGGAGAAGTTATAAATATAGGGGGAAAAGTAGTTAAAAATAGTTCTGGATATAGCATAAAAGATTTATTAATAGGTTCAGAAGGAACTCTAGGAATAGTTACAAAGGCGATATTAAAATTACTTCCTTTACCAAAGAAAAGTGTAAGTTTACTTATACCTTTTCCAAATTTATCAATGGCAATAGAGACTGTTCCTAAAATAATAAAATCAAAATCAATACCAACAGCCATAGAATTTATGGAAAGAGACGTAATATTGGCTGCGGAAGAATTTTTAGGTAAAAAGTTTCCAGATAATACATCAGATGCTTATCTTTTACTTACGTTTGATGGAAATAGTATTGAAGATATAGAAAAAGAATATGAAAAAGTCGCTAATCTGTGTTTAGAAAATGGAGCATTAGATGTATTTATATCAGATACACAAGAAAGAAATGATTCCATCTGGTCAGCCAGAGGGGCTTTCTTAGAAGCTATAAAGGCATCTACAACAGAAATGGATGAATGCGATGTCGTTGTACCAAGAGACAGGGTAGCAGAGTTTATAAGATATACTCATGAGCTTCAAGATGAGTTAAAAATAAGAATAAAAAGTTTTGGTCATGCAGGTGATGGAAATCTACACATATATATATTAAAAGATGGTATGGATGAACATACTTGGAAATCAAGATTAAAAGAAACTTTTGACTGTATGTATAAAAAATCTAGAGAACTTAATGGTCAAGTCTCAGGTGAACATGGTATAGGATATGCAAAAAAAGAGTATTTACATGAATCAAACTCAGATGCCTATATGATGTTAATTAAAAATATAAAAGTAGCTTTTGACCCTAAAAATATTTTGAATCCAGGAAAGATATATTAAATATATAAATGTTATTTTTTAATATAAAAGTTATAAAAAACAGATTTAAATTTAATAACTTAAATTTACTTTTTAATGTTAATATTACTTGTAAATATTAATATTATTTATAAAGATTTTAGGATGGCAATGTTTACTTAACTTTAGAAATATGAAATGTTATTTAAGTTAAGTTGATGTTACCATCCTAAAAATATGAATGCACATGTGAAGCATATTTTATCCATAAAAAATATTTTTAATTAGAAATACATCTTATTAATTTGATGAGGTTATTTAAAATTGATAAAGCTATTTAAAAAACTTATTTTACATAGATTGGATGAGTGTAAAAGTCCATAGGACCTTTTATTAAATCTTTATTATTTTTGTAATATACTGAGTTGTATATATTTGTAGATTTTATGTCATAACTTATAAGTGTTTTAAAAATCGCATCATCTAATGAAAATGATATATTTGAAAATTTATTTATTATTTCTATGTTAGATTTATTTTTTATCTCTTTTAGAATTTCTCTACCTTTGTCATTGAAAGCAAGTATTCTTATATAAGGAACAGTGTCTATATCTTTTACAAGGTGAATATCGCTTTTTCTTATGCCTAACAATATATTATTTAAAGTTCTCTTGATTTTAGTTAAAGTATATCTCTTAGATTTAATTGATAATTGTAATTCGTATAAAGAGTTAGATGCAAAAATGTCTTTGTAAATTTTATTTTCTATACCTTCATTTACTTCAAAATAATCCTTTAAATTGGATATGTCTCTAAGTACTAT
The DNA here is from genome assembly GCF_020657875.1 of Clostridioides sp. ZZV14-6150. Classification (NCBI taxonomy): domain Bacteria; kingdom Bacillati; phylum Bacillota; class Clostridia; order Peptostreptococcales; family Peptostreptococcaceae; genus Clostridioides; species Clostridioides sp. ZZV14-6150. The sequence goes on from NZ_JAGWDA010000007.1 coordinate 123,629, forward strand.
TGTTTTTAAAGTATCAAAAAATAATTCATCAAACATAGGAAAAAATTTACTATCTATTTTTTCATTTAATATATTATAAGTTTTTTCTGGAATAACTCTTTTTAATTGAGAGATATTGCAATTTTCTTTAAGTGAAGTTCTTATAGCAGTAGCAGAGCAAATACTATTATCAATTTCTTTAGAGTTGTATTCTGACTGAACTCTGGAAATAGTAACTGGCTTTATATTACTGTTTAAATTGATAAGATTTTTTATATATTCTATACCAAGTATATTATTTGATGAATTTAATATTTTTAATAATTGTTCTTTTGTAGTTTTTTGAGCTAAGTTGTTGTTTTCATATTGGTGTATATAATCAAAAAGTGAATTAGCTCTAGCCGCTGGAAATAACATACCATCATCTAAATATTTTTTTAAAAGCAATTTAAATTCCTTTGGCTCATTTGCTAAAATCTCTGCAATACTGTAAAGAATATCTGTGTTTCCCTCTTCACTACCAAAACATACAGAACTTATACAATTTAGAGAATTTAAAATTGTTATGGCACCATGAGAAAAAATTTCAGCACTTTGGCAAGCAAACATAGTTGGTAATTCTATAACTAAGTCTACACCATTTTCGACAGCAATTTTTGCTCTAGTATATTTATCAAATAAAGCTGGTTCACCTCTTTGAAGAAAGTTTCCACTCATGATTGCCACTGTATGTGTTGCATTTGTTTTTTCTATAGATTTAGATAAATGATAGATATGTCCATTATGAAATGGGTTATATTCAACTATTAATCCAAGTATATTCATAAAATGCTCCTTTTATCTTTGTTTATTTTATATACATTGTAATTTATTATAATATATATAAAATTTAAATTTTTAATTATCTAGCTAAAAAACATAAAAAAATTTGTTAAAATGTAGAAATACTACATAACAAGAAATCAGTTAAGTGTTATTAAAATAACTTTATTAAGCCTTTATATTATATTATTATAGCAAATGGGAAAGAATAATCTACATTAAGTTAATTTGTTAATAAATTGTTATTAGAACACACAATTTACCACAATAGAAATATGATATAATATAAAAAAAAGTATATACTTTTATATTAAAAGGTGATATATTATTTATGAAAATCGTTTAATGTATACAATAATATATCTATGACAAAATAACAAAATATAGGGTTTTAGACACTTATTATGAATCAAAACTGATTACATATTATTTATAAAAATCTAAGGAGGAAATAATAATGAAAATATTAGTATTAAACTGTGGGAGTTCTTCATTAAAATATCAATTAATAGATATGAGTAATGAAGAAGTTTTATGTATAGGATTAGTTGAAAGAATAGGAATAGAAGGTTCTATACTTAAACATGAAAAAGCAGGAAAAGATGATAAATACATTGTTGAACAACCAATGAAAGACCATAAAGATGCAATAGCATTAGTGTTAGAAGCTGTTGCTCATCCAGAATTTGGTGCAGTTAAAGAAATGAAAGAAATAGATGCAGTAGGGCATAGAGTTGTTCATGCTGGAGAAAAATTTGCAACTTCAGTAGTAATAACTCCAGAAGTAGAAGAAGCTTTAAAAGAATGTATAGATTTAGCTCCACTTCATAATCCAGCAAACATAATGGGAATTGATGCTTGTAAAGCTATACTTCCAGATGTACCAATGGTAGGAGTATTTGATACTGCTTTCCATCAAACAATGCCTAAATCTTCATACTTATATGGTTTACCTCATGAATTATATACTAAATATGGAGTAAGAAGATATGGATTCCATGGAACTTCTCATAACTATGTATCTCAAAAAGCAGCAGAGATATTAGGAAAAGATATAAAAGACTTAAAAATAGTAACTTGTCACTTAGGAAATGGTGCTTCTATAGCTGCTGTTGATGGTGGAAGATGTATAGATACATCTATGGGATTCACTCCATTAGAAGGATTAATAATGGGAACTAGATGTGGAGATATAGACCCTGCTATATTACCTTTCTTAATGAGAAAAGAAGGTTTAGATGCTGATGGATTAGATAAATTAATGAACAAAGAATCTGGAGTATATGGAATGACTGGAATTTCTAGTGATTTCAGAGATATAGAAGATGCAGCTAAAAATGGAGATGAAAGAGCTCAAGCAACATTAGAAGCTTATGTTAAAAAAGTACAAAAGTATATAGGTGCTTATGCTGCTGAAATGAATGGATTAGATGTTGTAGTATTTACTGCTGGTGTAGGTGAAAATGGAAAAGCTATAAGAGCAGAGATAGCTTCTAATATGGAATTCTTAGGAATGAAATTAGATAAGGAAGCTAATGATGTTAGAGGAAAAGAAACAGTAATATCTACTGATGACTCTAAAGTAAAAATGCTTTTAATACCAACTAACGAAGAATTAATGATAGCTAGAGATACATTAAGATTAGTAAAATAATTTAATTAAACTTATGCCTATCAAGTAAAAATACTTGACAAACAAATGCTAGATTTGTATAATAAATTTGGTGATATGTTGAGGTGAACTTAATGAAAGTTAGCATAGAAAAAATAAATAGAAAAGAAACTGACAAAATAGACTTGAATTTTTGTGAAAAAATTGATACTATTAGTTATTGTGATGAGATTTACAAATTAGTATCACCTGTAAATTTAAAAGGTAAAGTATCAAAGACTAATAAAGGTTTATATCTAGATATAGATGTCAATTTTACAATTGTTGACAATTGTTCAAGATGTCTTAAAGAAGTAGAAATACCATTAGAGTATTCTATACAAGGTTTTTTAGTAAAAGAAGAAGATTATGATGAAGATGAATTTGAGGAATTTGATCCTTTTATATTCGATGGTGAAGAAATCGACCTTATTGATATAATAGAACAGACATTAGATTTTAATGTGCCTCATAAAGTTCTTTGTAGTGAAAACTGTAAAGGTCTTTGTCAAGGATGCGGAGCAAACTTAAATGAAGGAGAATGTTCTTGCAGTGAAATTACAAACGATGAGGAATACATAGATCCTCGTTTTGCTAAATTAAAAGATTTATTTAATTAAATTTTGACTAAGGAGGTGGCGTAAATGGCAGTACCAAAGCGTAAAACGTCTAAATCAAACACAAAAATGAGAAGAGCAGCTAACTCAAAGATGGAAGCAACAGGATTTGTAAGTTGCCCACAATGTCATGAGCCAAAATTACCACATAGAGTGTGTCCAGACTGTGGATATTATAAAGGTAAAGAAGTTGTATCTAAGTAATAGCTTCTAAAGAACATGTAGAGTATACTCTACATGTTTTTTTTGTACATATAAAAAAAGATGATTTACTAGAGAAATAAATGGATTTTATGCATATTAAAAATTAGAAAAATAATAATATAAGTATTGAAAATTTTTGTGTGTTACTATATACTACTATTAGTAGCTGGTACTAATTACAGCTATAAAATTTGGAGGGAACATGAAAAAGAAGAGTAAAGCCCAAAGACAACAAGAGCTTATAGATATGCTAAAGACTGATCCTTTTTATACTGATGAAGAATTATCAAGTTTGTTTAATGTGAGTATACAGACAATAAGATTAGATAGAATGAGTCTAAACATACCAGAGCTAAGAGAAAGAGTCAAATCAATAGCAGAAACTCAGAGTTCAAAAGTAAAGACTTTAGGAGTAAAGGAAATTACAGGCGAAATCATTGATTTATCTGTAGGGCAATTAGGTATATCTATGTTAGAAGTTACAGAGGACATGATTTACTCTAAAACTAATACTTTGAAAGATACGTATATATTTTCTCTAGCAGATTCATTAGCAATGGCTATAATAGATGCACCTAAAGTTATTATGAGAGTTGCAAATGTAAAATGTTTTAAGTTGATAGAACAACAAGACAGACTTATAGCAAAAGCAGAAGTGTATAGAAATATAGACAAAAAGCATTATGTAAAAGTTGTTATCAATAATAAAGCCCAAGAGCAAATATTTAGAGGGAAGTTTATCTTTGAAGAGTTAGATTAGGAGGAAAATCATGAAAATAGTAATAGATGGAATGGGTGGAGATAATGCACCAAAATCTAATGTAGAAGGCGCAGTAAATGCTATAAAAGAATATCAAGTAGATTTAATAATCACAGGATATAAAGATTTATTAGAAAAGGAATTTTCAAATTATGAATTTGATAGAAATAAACTAGAAATAGTTCATACTACTGAGATTATAGAAAATGAAGATAAACCAGTTAAGGCCATAAGAAGCAAAAAAGATTCATCTATGGTAGTAGCATTAAACCTCGTAAAAGAAGGTAAGGCAGATGCTATAATATCAGCTGGAAACACAGGAGCTTTACTTGCTGGTGGATTATTTGTAGTCGGTAGAATAAAAGGAATTGATAGACCTTGCTTATGCTCAGCAATACCAAATGTAAAGCGAGGAATGACACTTATAGCAGACTGCGGTGCGAATGCAGATTGTAAATCTAAGAATCTAGTTGAATTTGCAGCTATGAGTAATATTTACTCAAGAAAAGTGTTGGGACTTGAAAATCCTAAAGTGGCACTAGCAAATGTTGGACTAGAAGAAGGTAAAGGCAATGATTTAGTTAAAAAATCATATGAAGAAATTAAAAAATTAGATTTAAATTTTATAGGAAATGTAGAAGCTAGAGAGGTTATAAATGCATATACAGATATAATTATTTGTGATGGATTTACGGGTAATATATTACTTAAATCTGCTGAAGGGGTAGCTCTTTCAGTTATGAGTCTTATAAAGGAAACTTTTATGGCTAGTACAAAAAGCAAAATAGGAGCATTACTTATAAAAGATGATTTAAAGAAATTAAAGAGTTTTATAGATTATTCTGAGTATGGTGGAGCTCCACTTTTAGGATTAAATGGAGGAGTTATAAAGGCTCATGGTAGCTCTGATGCTAAAGCTATAAAAAATGCTATAAATCAAGGGATAAAATTTACAAAAGGAAAAGTTGTTGAGGATATCAATCAATTTATAAGTAAATATAATGAAGAAAATAAAAATAACGAAAATGAATAAACTCGTTTTGGAGGTTTAATATATAATGAATACAAAGGCTGGAATATTAGGTGTGGGAAGTTATCTACCTGAGAAATCATATGATAATTTTCACTTCGAAAAAATAATGGATACATCAGATGAGTGGATAAGCACTAGAACTGGTATTAAGGAAAGAAGGTTTGTAGAAGATAATGAGGCAACTTCTGACTTAGCATCTAAGGCTGCTTTAAAAGCTATAGAGTGTGCAAAGTTAAATGTAGAGGACATAGAGTTGATTATTTTGGCAACAATTACTCCTGATATGTCTTTGCCTTCAACTGCATGTATAGTACAAGAAGCAATAGGAGCAGTGAATGCTACTGCATTTGATATATCAGCAGCTTGTTCTGGATTTGTATATGGAGTAACTATTGCAAAGCAATTTGTGGAAACTGGTTGTTATAAAAATGTACTTGTAATAGGAGCAGAAACTTGCTCGAAGTTTCTAAACTACAATGATAGGTCAACAGCAGTACTATTTGGAGATGGTGCTGGAGCAGCTGTTATTGGGCCTGTAAGTGAAGGTGGAATCCTATCTACACATATGGGTTCTGATGGTAGGGGAAAAGACTGTTTAAAGATACCTGCTGGAGGTTCAAGACTTAGAGCAAGTAAAGATACTGTAGAATCTAATCTACATACAATAGAGATGGCAGGTAGCGATGTATTTAAGTTTGCAGTTAGAAAGATGGCAGAAACATCTTTAACAGCTCTTGAAAAAGCAAATTTAAATACAACTGATATAGACTATCTAATACCACATCAAGCTAATATAAGAATAATACAAGCCTCTTCTAAGAGATTAGGGATTGATATGAATAAGGTTTATGTAAATATAAATAAGTATGGAAATATGTCTGCTGCATCTATACCTGTTGCGTTAGATGAAGCATATAAAGAAGGAAAAATCAAAAAAGGCGATAATGTAGTTTTAGTTGGCTTTGGTGGAGGTCTAACTTGGGGAGCTTCAGTCGTTAAGTGGACTTTATAGTATAAAACATCTGAAATTCTTTAATTAACAAAATTAGCTTTATCTAAAAATTAAAGTTAATTTACAATAAAAAGTTTACTTTTATGATTTTAAGTGAAGGAGAATGATATGAATAAAATTTGCAAACTGTTAAATATAAAATACCCAGTTATCCAAGGGGGAATGGCATGGGTAGCTACTGCATCATTAGCAAGTGCTGTATCTAATGCAGGTGGACTTGGAATAATAGCAGCAGGAAATGCACCAAAAGAAGCTATAAAGGAAGAGATTGTTAAATGTAAAGAATTAACAGATAAACCTTTTGGTGTAAATGTAATGCTTATGTCACCATTTGTAGATGATATAATAGATTTAATTATAGAAGAAAAGGTTCAAGTTATTACTACTGGTGCTGGAAATCCTGCAAAGTATATGGACAGATTAAAAGAAGCTGGAACAAAAGTTATACCTGTAGTACCAACAATAGCTTTAGCACAGAGAATGGAAAAGTTAGGAGCTACAGCAGTAATAGCTGAAGGTACAGAAGGTGGAGGACACATAGGAGAACTTACTACTATGGTTTTAGTTCCACAAGTTGCTGATGCTGTTAATATACCTGTAATAGCAGCAGGTGGTATTGTAGATGGTAGAGGTATTGTTGCTTCATTTGCACTAGGTGCTAATGCAGTTCAAGTAGGAACTAGATTTATTTGTAGTGAAGAGTGTGCTGTACATTTAAACTATAAAGAATTAGTATTAAAAGCAAAAGATAGAGATGCAATTGTTACAGGAAGAAGTACAGGTCATCCAGTAAGAACATTAAAAAATAAATTATCGAAAGAATTCTTAAAGATGGAACAAAATGGAGCTACTCCTGAAGAATTAGACAAAAAAGGTACAGGTGCTTTAAGGTTTGCAACAGTAGATGGAGATATAGAAAAAGGTTCATTTATGGCAGGTCAAAGTGCTGCTATGGTAAAAAAAATAACACCTTGTAAAGAAATTATAGAAACTATGGTAAATCAAGCAAAAGAGATTATGCCAGGCATAGAACTGTAAATCAGGAGGAGCATGATGGGAAAAGTTGCACTAGTATTTCCTGGTCAAGGAGCCCAATATGTAGGGATGGCTAAGGATTTATATGAAAATAACGAGGTTGCTAAAAATGTAATAGATGAGGCTTGTAGTGCCTTAAATATAGATTTAAAAAAACTTATGTTTGAGGGTAGTGAAGAAGAACTTTCTAAAACTGAAAATACTCAACCAGCTATGGTTACACATAGTGTAGCTGTACTAAAAGCAATACAATCAAAAATAGATTTAAAGTATGATGCATGTTTAGGTTTATCTTTAGGAGAATATAGCGCACTAGTTGCAGCAGATGCAATTGATTTTAAAGATGCTGTATGCCTAGTTAAAAAAAGAGGTAAATTTATGCAGGAAACAGTGCCAACAGGGGTTGGAGCTATGGCAGCTATTTTAGGTTTAGATAGAGAAATATTAGGCAATGTTGTAAAAGATATACAAGGAGGGATTGTAGAAGTAGCAAATTACAATTCTCCTGGTCAGATAGTTATATCTGGTGAAAATGAAAAGATAGAAGAAGCAATGGTAAAATGTAAAGAAGCAGGAGCAAAAAGAGCTGTTAAATTAAATGTAAGTGGACCTTTCCACTCATCAATGCTAAGAGAAGCTGGATTAAAACTAGCTAGTGAATTAGACAAAGTTAATATAACTAAGCCTAAAGTTGATGTAGTAGCAAATGTAAATGCAGATTACTATGAAAATGAAGGTAAAGACTTGCTTATAAAACAAGTAAGCTCTTCTGTACTTTGGGAAGATTCTATAGAAAGATTATTAAATGATGGTTATGATACTTTTATAGAAATGGGACCAGGAAAAACTTTAAAAGCATTTATTAAAAAGATAGCATCTAATAAAAAAGCAAGTGTGAATATTTACAATATAGATGGTATAGATTCTTTAAATGAATTTGTACAAGATTATGGAAATGGAGAGATATAATGATAAATCTTACAGGACAAGTAGCAATTGTTACTGGTGGCTCTAGAGGTATAGGGAAAGAGATAGCAAAGAAACTAGCATCTCTTGGGGCTGATTTAGTAATCAATTATACTTCTAAAGAGGATGAAGCCCTAAAAACTAAAAGTGAAATAGAAGGTATGGGTGTAAAATGTACTTCTATAAAATGTGATGTATCTAAATCTGATGAAGTAAATCAAATGATGGACTCTGTCATAAAAGAGTTTGGAAAAATTGATATATTGGTTAATAATGCAGGTATAACTAAAGATGCATTACTTATGAGAATGAAAGAAGAAGATTTTGATAGAGTCATAGATATAAATTTAAAAGGTGTATTTAATTGTACAAAAGCAGTTATTAAACCTATGATGAAAAAGAAATATGGTAGAATAATAAATATGACTTCAGTAGTTGGAATCATGGGAAATGCAGGTCAAACTAATTACTGTGCATCAAAAGCTGGTGTTATAGGATTTACAAAATCTTCTGCAAGAGAAGTAGCATCAAGAAATATAAATATAAATGCAGTAGCACCAGGATTCATAGAAACAGATATGACTAAAGTACTAAGTGATGATGTAAAAGAATCAACACTATTAAATATACCAAAAAAATCTTATGGTAAACCAGAAGATGTAGCCAATGCTGTAGCATTTTTAGTTAGTGATATGTCAAGTTATATAACAGGACAAGTGTTAAATGTAGATGGCGGAATGGTAATGCAATAATAAAAAATAATACTTTAAAAAGTAGAGAAATCTATTTAAAATAAAAATTAAAATAAAAAATCTTAGGAGGAACACAATGTTTAATAAAGTTGTAGCAATAATAATAGAACAATTAGGAGTAGAGGATAAAGAAATAACTATGGAAACATCATTAATGAAAGATTTAGAAGCAGATTCATTAGATGCAGTAGAAATAATAATGGCACTTGAAGATGAATTTGGTATAGAAATACCAGATACAGAAGCAGAAAACTTCAAATCTATAGGGGACATAGTTAACTATATAGAAGCTAATAAATAGTCGAGCTTTAAAAAAGTGGAGGTATCAGATGAATAAAAGAGTAGTAATAACAGGACTTGGATGTGTTACACCATTGGGAACAGGAAAAGAAGAGTTCTGGAACAATATAAAATCTGGAGTATCTGGTATAGATAAAATAACTAATTTTGATGCTAGCACATATCAAACTCAAATAGCAGGAGAAGTTAAAAATTTTCATCCAGAGGAATATATAAGCAAAAAAGAATTAAAGAGATTAGATAAATTTGCTCAATTTGCAATAGTTTCTGCAAAATTAGCAGTTGAAGATGCAAATCTTGATTTAGATAAAGTTGATAGAGAACGTGTAGGAGTTATAATAGGTTCTGGTATAGGTGGAGTTGAAGCAATAGAAACTCAGCATAAAATTCTTTTGGAAAAAGGAAATAAAAGGGTAAGTTCACTATTTGTACCTATGATGATAGGAAACATGGCAGCTGGTCAAGTTTCAATATTTTTAGGAGCAAAAGGACCTAATACTAATGTATGTACAGCTTGTGCATCAGGAACTCATTCAATAGGTGATGCCTTTAAGGTTATACAAAGAGGAGATGCAGATATTATGGTAGCAGGAGGCTCTGAAGCTGCTGTAACAGGGCTTGCATTTGCTGGATTCTGTAATATGAAGGCTATGTCAACTAGAAATGATGACCCTAAAACTGCATCACGCCCATTTGATAAGGACAGAGATGGATTTGTAATGGGAGAAGGAGCAGGTATTGTTATATTAGAGGACTTAGAACATGCTTTAGCAAGGGGTGCAAAAATATATGCAGAAGTAGTAGGATATGGTTTAACTGCTGATGCATATCATATGACAACTCCAGCTGAAAATGGAGAAGGAGCAGCTAGGTCCATGAATAGGGCTTTAAAAGATGGAAATGTTCCACTAGAAGAAGTCGATTATATAAATGCTCATGGAACTTCAACTTATTATAATGACCTATATGAAACTATGGCTATAAAAACTGTATTTGGAGAAAATGCATATAATTTATGTGTATCATCAACAAAATCTATGACTGGTCATTTATTAGGAGCATCAGGTGCAATAGAAGCAGTTGTTTGTGCAATGAGTATAGAAGATAATTTTGTACCTCCAACTATAAATATACAAGAAGTTGGCGAAGATTTAGATTTAGATTATGTTCCAAATAAAGGTAAAGAAAAAGATATTAGATATGCACTATCAAATTCTTTAGGTTTTGGTGGACATAATGCTACAATTGTACTAAAAAAATATGTATAAATAAATCACAAATATTGAAAATAGAATTAAAAAACAAGCACTTGTTTTTAACTTTATAAGTTTATATTAACTAAATTAAAAGTTCCCTAAATTAGACATTTATTCTAATTTAGGGAACTTTTTTATTAAAATTTAATTCTAGCACATGTTGTAAATCATTTTGATATATTGTATCATAAATTATTGAGAGGTTATATACATGCAAGTTTTTATTCTACAATACACAGAAGGAGGGCTAAAATTTTGAATTTTAGACTACCAAAAAAAAGGTTACCCAAAAAGATAATTTTTATAGCTATAATACTTATTAGTATTATTTTGTTTATAGGATATGACCAAAATGGACTTAAAGAAAGAGAAATTATAAATAAGGGAAAATATATGTCTGAAAGTCTTGTGTCGGATAAGAAGTATGATGAAGCAAAGAAAGTGGTCAAAACTTCTTTTGAATCTATCCCAGAAAAAAAATACAATAAAGTATATAATGAAGTGTGGGATATGTTAAAGACTATTTCATATGTGCCAGATGGAACGAAGATAGTTATTGATTCGTTAGAAAAGATGAGAACATCAGATGTAAAGTTATCCGATGAATGTAGATTTAGTATAGAAAAAAGACTAGCATCAGTGTACATAATGGATAATAATTATTCTAGAGCAGTAGACTTAACTGTAAAGTCTATAAAATTGGCTGAGAAATTAGGGGATAATTATGAAAAAGCAAGACTAGATGTTGATTTGGCGAGCATACTTTTAAAGGTAGGTGGATATGAAACAGCAGAAAAATTAATAAAGGATTCTTTTAAGATAGATGTTGATGAAGATGAAAAAAATGGAATGGTTAGATTATATGCTCTTATAAATTTAGCAGAAATATATGTAGAGTTGGGAGAATATGATAAAGCTATTGAGACATGTAGCAATGTAAAAGACTATAAGAAGTTTGTAAACATAGATGATTACAATGATTTTGAAATAATGGCTTCTATAATGCAGGCAAATGCATATGTAGGAAAAAATGATATATCAAAGGCAAAGACTCTTTTAGAAAGAGCTAATTATCTTATAAAATATGATAAATCAGTTCACATATTAGATAAAGATATGTATTATTATATGGCAATGGGAAATTTGGAATATAAAAGTAAAAATTATGATTCTGCAATAGATAATTATAAAAAAAGTCTAGAGATATCTACTAAAAGAAAGTTAACTCAAGAGAAAATAAAAACTTTAAATGAAATATTAAATATATATGAGAAACAAGGGAATGTAAACTCTGTAAATAAGTATCAGAAGATATTAATAAATGAGTATAAGGAGAACAAAAGTATAAGAGATTCAGAAATTAGCTTTTATATAATTGACAAGGTATCACGTGAAAGTGAGTTTTTTGAAAAAAATAAAAAAGAAATTAAATCTTATAAAATATTATTTAGTGTAATTTTAATTATTACATTAGGTTCTACTTTTTTATATACTAGACTGAAATACTTTAAAGCACAAAATTTACATGATGGACTTACAAATGTTTATAATAGGAAAAGTTTTGATATTATGTATAATAAATACAAAGAAAAAGATGATAACTTTGCACTTGTAATGATAGATATAGATAATTTTAAACTTATAAATGATAATTATGGACATAAATTTGGAGATGTTGTCATAAAGGGTATAGTAAATACTATTTGTGTTATGCTCGAGCAAGAAGATAAAGTATTTAGATATGGTGGAGAAGAGTTTTCTGTATTAATAAGAGATAAGTCTGGAGAAGAAGTGTTTGATATAATTGACAATATAAGAAATGCAATTGCAAATAAAAAATGGAGTGAAGAGGTAACTGTAACTATAAGTGCAGGTATATCCCATATCTCTGACAGCAAAAATATATTAGAAGAAGCAGATAAAAATCTATATAAAGCAAAACAGCTTGGAAGAAATAAAGTAGTGTACAAATAATTGTATATTATATAGATATGAGGTATAAATATGAAACAATCAATAGCTATAGTAACTGATAAGATAACTAAATTATCATCTTTCTTGGAAGAAAATATACGATTGGTTTTAGGAAACTATCTTGATATAAATCACTATTATTTAGAAAATTTGAAAGATGATGATAAAATACAAGGCGATTTTGTTTTAGTAATGAATGATGATAGATTAAATAGCATGAGAAAGCATTTAGTACAAGATAGTAAAATTATAGTTGTGAGAAGAACTTTTAAAGAAAAAGAAATATATGGATTGTTTTCAATACCATATGGAACAGAAGTGTTAGTTGTAAATGATACAAAAGAAACTACACTAGAGACAATAAGTCTATTTTATAAGATAGGAGTAAAAAATTTAAAGCTTACTCCATATATTGAAGGCCAAACTTATGAAAATATAGATATAGCCATAACGCCTGGAGTAACCCAAAAAGTACCAAATTATATAAATAAGGTAATTGATTTAGGAAATAGGTGCATTGATATATCTACTTTTATAGAAATAATAAATGGTCTTAAAATTGATGTCAAGGAAATAAGGAAAAATCTGATGGCATATTCTGAACGTCTAATAAGTTTAGATAATGGTGTCAAAGACAATTATAGACAATTATTTCTAAAAATAGAAGAACAAGATGTTATATTGAATTTGTCAAAGGATGGAATAATATTTACTTCAATAGATGGTGTTGTAAATACATTTAATAAAGAAGTGTTAAAAATTTTAGGTATAGACAGAAATATACGAGGAAAAAACATAAGAGATATTATCTCTAAAGATTTGCAGATTCTACTTGAAGATAAAGAGATTATCGATGAAGTTGTATTTACAAATAAGAAATATATAAATGTAAATAAAAAAAATATATTTTCTATGGGTAATAAAGCTGGTATATACTACAATTTACAAGAGATAACATATATAAAAAAATTAGAACAAAATCTTACTAATAAATTAAGAGAGCAAGGGCAAATAGCAAAGTACACATTTAAAGATATAAAAACTAAGAATAAAAAGATGACAAAGTGTATAGAGTTAGCTAAAAAAATATCTAAATCAGATCTCTCTGTTTTAATAATAGGAGAAAGTGGAACTGGTAAAGAATTATTATCCCAATCAATTCATAATAATTCTAATAGAAGTAATCAGCCCTTTATAGCAGTTAATTGTGCTGCAGTTCCAGATAGCTTATTAGAAAGCCAGTTATTCGGCTATGAAAAAGGTTCTTTTACAGGAGCATTAAGAGAAGGGAAAAAGGGTTTATTTGAACTTGCAAATAATGGAACTATATTTTTAGATGAGATTGGAGATATGCCTCCATTATTGCAGACAAAGTTACTTAGAGTACTTCAAGAAAAACAAGTTATGCCTATAGGTTCTCATAATGTTATAAATATAGATGTTAGAATTATAGCTGCGACAAATAAAAATTTACCTAAAATGATTAGAGAAGGTAAATTTAGAGAAGATTTGTATTATAGGCTGAATGTACTACCAATAGATATACCATCATTAAGGGATAGAAAAGAAGATATAATAACTCTTATGAACTTCTTTTTGGAAAAGAACATAAAAATTTCTCCTGAAGTTGAGGTTATTCTAGAAAAATACAATTGGCCAGGAAATATAAGAGAGTTACAAAATGTTGCTTCTTATGTAAGTTTAATGTGTGAGAGTATGGTTTTTAAAGATGACCTTCCACCCTATATAAAGACCGAATATATTAGTAGTTTTGATGACGGGGTTAGTTATACAAAAAAAGAATTTGAATATATACTTAGAATACTATATGAAAGAAAAGATTTAACTTCTGGAGTTGGAAGAGGTTTTATAATAGAAAAACTTACAGAGGAAGGTATTGAAATATCTGAAAGTAAAGTAAGAAAAGTATTGTCTTATTTGAGTGAGTGTGGATACATATCATCTAAATCTGGAAGATGTGGAAGTCAAATAACACAAGAAGGTATAAAGTTTTACAACAATATAAATTAAATATAAATAGGTTTAGACAATAGGTTTAGATAGGTAATAGGTTATAAGTAAATAACCCATTACCTATTTTTATTTGCAAAAAAATTTGTATTTATAGCCAGAAATAAAAAAATATTTGATGGAACCATTGTGAATACTTGATAAATAATAAATAAACGTAAAGTATAAATTTTGGCATATATATTGCTAATTATAGAGATAAGACAACAAAATAATTGGGAGGTTTAATTATGAAATACAAAACAACAGGGACTTGTGCTACAGAAATTGAATTTGAGGTAAAAGATGACAAAGTTACAAATGTAAATTTTGTTGGTGGATGTGATGGAAATTTAAAAGGATTAAAAGTATTAGTTGAAGGTATGAATATAGAAAATGTAATTCAAAAACTAAAAGGAATAGAGTGCAAAACAAAACCAACATCTTGTCCAGACCAACTTTCTCTAGCACTAGAGAGTTATATAAATAAAAAATAAGTACATAAAACAATCAACTAGTTAGGAGTTTAATTATGAAACCAATAATAGGTATTTTAGGAAATCTGATAATAATGGAAAATGGAATGTTTCCTGGGCTTGAAAGATCCTATGTAAATAATGATTATATAAATGCAGTATTAAAGGGAGGAGGTAGCCCAGTTATTATTCCAGTAAATACAGATAGAAAAGTTATAAAGAGACAGATTGAGATGGTTGATGGAGTTTTAATATCTGGAGGATGGGATGTTAATCCTCAATTATATGGTGAAGAAACAAGAGAAGAAACAACATTTATATATCCTGAAGTAGATGAATTTGATTTAATTGCTATAAGTATAGCTTTAGAACTTAAAAAGCCAATACTAGGTATATGTAGAGGGCTACAAATATTAAATGTAAGTCTAGGTGGAACTTTATATCAAGATAATAATCTTGTTGAAGGAAGTTACATAAAACATACACAATCTTCTAAAAGACATGTAGCTACTCATAAGGTAGATGTTCAAGAAGGAAGTATTTTAGAAGGTATTTTAGGAAAACAATTACTTACAAATAGTTATCATCATCAAAGTATTAAACAACTTGGTAAAGGATTAAAAGCCATAGCATACTCAAAAGATGGTATAATAGAAGCTATTGAAAAAGAGGATGAAAATTTTGTAGTAGGAATACAGTGGCATCCAGAAATGATGGTAGATTATTGTAATAAAATGGAAAATTTGTTTAAATATTTTGTAAATATTTGTTCAACTTTATAATATACCTTGGAGGGATTAAACATGAACGAAAAAAATAAAATGGGATTAATAAGTATTATACTTTTAGGTATTAATGCAGTTGTAGGAGCGGGAGTTTTCCTATTACCAGGAAACGCAATGAAAGCATTTGGTGTTGCAAGTATATTTGTATATATGTTTGATATGTTATTGGTTTTATCTATGGCGTTTTGTTTTGCTGAAGTGGCAGGTAAATTTAATAAAAATGGTGCTGCATATGTGTATACCAAAGAAGCGTTTGGAGATTTTTTTGGATTTGAAGTAGGTCTTATGAAATGGGTAATAGGATGTATTTCTTGGGGAGCATTGATAGTAGGTTTTCCTACATCTTTATCAGCAGTATGGGCTCCTGCAGGTGACCCACATATACAAAAAATTATAATAGTAGCTATGATAGTTGGGCTTACAATTATAAATTTATTAGGTGTATCTTTATCAAAAATTGTACAAAATGTTATAACAGTAGGTAAACTAATTCCATTGGTATTATTTATAGTGATAGGTGTATTTTTTATAAAAGGAGCTAATTTTACTAATTCAACAATGGTACCACCAGGAGCAGGAGTTACAGAATTTGGAGCAGCAGCACTTTTAATGTTTTATTCATTTACAGGGTTTGAATCTATAGCAGTGGCAGCAGAAGATATGGAGAATCCTCAAAAAAATATACCTATAGCAATTATAAGTGTAATAGTAATTGCATCAATAATATATATATTAAATCAAGTTGTGTGTGTTGGTATATTAGGAGATAAATTATCTAGTACAGCTACCCCTGTTGCAGATGCGGCGAGAATATGTTTTGGAAATATGGGAGCAGGATTAGTTACTTTTGGTACATTAGTTTCTGTTGGTGGAATTTGTATGTGTGGTGCTTTTGTAAATCCAAGAAGCTGTGTAGCCTTAGCTGATGACAAGATGTTACCAAGAATGTTTGCAAGAAAAGATAAAAATGGTACACCATATGTAGCGATAATAGCAACTATGATAATTACTATACCAATAGCTTTGTCTGGAAGTTTTGCTGAATTAGCAGCAATAAGCGCAGTTGCCAGATTTATACAATATATACCTACTTCTTTATCAGTATTAGTATTTAGAAAGAAAAGACCAGAATTAGTAGGAACTTTTAAAACTCCATTTGGAGCAGTAATTCCTTTAATTGCAGTGTGTGTTGGTACATGGTTACTATTCCAAGCGTCTATGCACCAATTAGTTATGGGATTAGGAGCATTAGCAGTTGGAGTACCACTATACTTTATAATGAAGTCTTATAATAGAAAGGTTTATGGAGAAGATTTAAAGAAAGTTATTTAAATTATATTGTAAATATTATTTGACTAACAGAGTAATATTATCAAAAAATTAAATATAAACAAATATATATAAGGTTATATTAAAATATTATTAAATTTTTATTTTAGTATAACCTTATATTGTTATTAATACATGAAAAATATTGTAATAGAGGTAAAATAATAGTATTATGTTTATTAGATAAAAAACTTGTTAGGAGGTAAATTTATGTCAGCAATAACTTTAAAGAATGGTATAGAAGTATCTATTAGAGAAGGTGTAAAAGAAGATGCCCAAGCTATTATAGATTTTTATAATGAAGTAGGCGGGGAAACTCATTTTCTTTCATTTGGGAAAGATGAATATAAAATATCTTTAGAAGACCAAGAAAATTCTATAGAATCAGCAAAAGCATCTGATAACTCAATAAAATTAATCGCATTTATAGATGGAGAGATAGCTGGTATTGCTACAATTGATTCCAACCAAAAAGCAAAAGGAAAGCATGTTGGAGTTTTAGGAATTGTTGTTAAAGAAAAATACTGGGGAGCTGGATTAGGTAAAAGACTTATGTTAGACCTTATAGAATGGTGTAAATCAAATGGAATAACTAAGAAAATAACTCTTGTTACTAATGAAGAAAATCATAATGCTATAGAATTATACAAAAGAGTTGGATTTGAAGTAGAAAGTATATTAAAGAAAGAGTGTTATTATAATGGTGTTTATACTGATTTAATAGGGATGTCACTTTTATTAGGAATATAATTAGTGTACATTTTATCTCGAAAAAATCATATTAAGTATGGTATAATTAAAGAAAGAATATAACTTAATATAATTTTGGAGGACGAATTATGAAAAATCTGTGTAAAATATCAGATGAATATTTAAATAGTAAACTTAAATATTTAAAGTTATTATCAAAACAATATCCGAGCATATCGAAAGCAAGTACTGAAATAATAAATTTAGAGGCTATATTAAATCTTCCAAAGGGAACAGAACATTTTATAACAGATGTACATGGTGAATATGAGCCATTTGTACATGTTTTAAAAAATGGTTCTGGTGTAATAAAGAGAAAAATAGAAGAATTATTTTCAAATACAATAAGAGATAGTGAAAAAAAGATGCTAGCAACGCTTGTATACTATCCTGAGCAAAAACTAGACTTAATAATTAAACAAGAGGAAAATATAGATGATTTTTATAGGATAAATATCTATAGACTTATAGAGCTTTGTAAGTACGCTTCTAGCAAATACACTAGGTCAAAAGTTAGAAAACTTTTACCAGAAAATTTTAAATACATAATAGAAGAACTTTTACATGAACACATTAAAAGTGAACATAAAGAAGAATACTATAAAAGTATAGTTGAGACAATAGTTGATATAGGGATAGCTAAAGAGTTTATAATTGCAATTTCCACAGTTATACAAAAGTTAGTTGTTGACAGACTACATGTTATAGGTGATATTTATGATAGAGGTCCAAGACCAGATATAATTGTAGATAAGCTTATTGAACATCATTGTGTAGATATTCAGTGGGGAAATCATGACATACTATGGATGGGCGCAGCATCAGGTGAAAAAACTTGTATAGCAAATGCACTTAGAATTTCAGCTAGATATGCAAACCTAGATATTGTAGAAGATATATATGGGATAAATTTATTACCTTTAGCTACTTTTGCAATAGAAATGTATAAAGATGACCCATGTAAAGAATTTATTCCTAAGATTAATGACCAAAGTGTTACAACAACAGAAAAGTCTTTAATGGCAAAAATGCACAAGGCAATAAGTATAATTCAATTTAAACTTGAAGGTGAAGTGATAAAAAGAAGACCTGAGTTTGAAATGGAGCATAGGCTTTTGCTTAACATGATAAATTATGAAGAGGGAACAATTACCTTAAAAGGAAAGACATATAAACTAAAAGATACTTATTTGCCTACAATAGATAAAAAAGACCCATATAAATTGAGTATTGAAGAAAAAAATGTTATTGAAAAATTAGTGTCTTCATTTAGAGGTAGCGAAAAATTACAAAAGCATGTTTCATTTTTATTTTCTAAAGGAAGCATATATTTAAAGGCAAACTCAAATTTATTAATTCATGGATGTGTCCCATTGAATGAAGATGGAAGTTTTATGTCTATGAATATAATGGGAAAAGAGTATAAAGGTAAAATCCTTATGGATAAGATGGAATCTCTAGCAAGAGAAGGTTTTTTCTTTAAGGATAAAGCAGAAGAAAAATTATATGGTATGGATATTATGTGGTATTTGTGGACTGGAAAATGTTCATCATTATTTGGAAAAGACGATATGACTACATTTGAGAGATATTTTATAGCAGAAAAAGAAACTCATAAAGAAAATAAGAATCCATATTTTAAGCTTAGAGAAAGTGATGTTGCTTGTGAAAGAATATTTGAAGAATTTGATTTAGAACTTGATGAATCACATATAATAAATGGGCATGTTCCTGTAGAAAGTAAAAATGGAGAGAGCCCAATAAAAGCTAATGGAAAAATTCTTGTTATAGATGGTGGTTTTTCTAGAGCATATCAAAAAACTACTGGTATAGCTGGATACACTTTGATATATAATTCTAGAACTTTACAACTAGTATCACATGAACCATTTAATTCTGCTGAGGAGGCTATTGCAAATGAAAGCGATATCTTATCGACAACTGTTGTAGTAGAGCATAAGGCAAAGAGAAAAATGGTGAGAGATACTGATGAGGGTCTAAAAATACAAGAAGAAATAGAAGACTTAAAATTACTTTTAATGGCCTATAAAAAAGGGCTAATAAAAGAAATGTAAACAATAAAAAACTAAGATGACTCTATACTTGAGAGTGGTCTTAGTTTTTATTTTTATAATAATTTACTTATTAAGTGAATCCTAAACAATAGGGTTCATTTTTTTATAGATAAATATTATTAAAAAAATTATATATGTTTTGGTAATATTCCTTGTCCTTTATAAATAGAATTATATAAACAAAGGAGGAGGACAAGAAATGAATAAACTTTCAGATGAAATAATAAACTCTCTTTCTACAAACATAAGAGAGAAGGTAGAAAAAATCTCAAACAATAATCTAAACATAGAAGAAATTAGATTACGTTCACAAAAACCATTGATACTAAATGCAAACTCTAAAGATTATTTTTATAATCAAAAAACTATGGTACTTGATTTAAATCAGCACGATTCATATATAGTGACAAGGGAAGATATAGAGCAAACTTTTCAAATAATATGTAAATACTCAATACATTCATTTATGGATGATATAAAAAAAGGATTTATAACTTTGAGAGGAGGCCATAGAGTAGGGTTAGTTGGAAAAGTAATAGTAGAAGATGGACAAGTCAAAAATATAAAACACATATCATCTTTAAATATAAGAGTATCAAGAGAAGTCATAGGATGCTCAAATAAGATTTTAAGTCATATCATAAAAGGTAAAAATCAAATTAATAATACTTTGATAATATCACCACCTCAATGTGGAAAGACAACTTTAATTAGAGATATAGTAAGAAATTTAAGTAATGGTAATGAGGAATATGGATTTAAAGGATTGAAGGTAGCACTAGTAGATGAACGTAACGAGATAGCAGGGGCTTACTTAGGGATTCCACAGATGGATGTTGGAATAAGGACTGACATAATAGAGACTTGCCCAAAAGATTTGGGTATTACAATGCTTTTAAGGTCCATGTCGCCAAATGTTATCGTGACAGATGAAATTGGAAGTGAGAAAGAAATAAAGGCATTATATACAGCATTAAATGGAGGTATTGGATTAATAACTACTGTACATGGAGATTCAATGGACGATATACAAAATAGAAAAGAGCTAAACAGACTCTTAGACAAAGAATTGTTTAAAAAAGTTATAATTCTTTCTGCTAAGAAAGGTGCAGGAACAATTGAAAAAATTTATGATTTAGAAGAAAAGAGATGGTACTTTGCAAATTAAGATAATTATTATAGCACTCTTAATAGGAAGTAGTTATTTGATAGGTGAGCATATATACAAAACCTATACACGAAGACACAAACAGCTAAATGATTTAATAAGAGTTTTAGAAATATTAAGGATGGATTTATCTTTTGGGCTTTATACATTAGAAGAAATTTTTAGAAGGATAGGATGCAATAAAGACTTTTGTTTTTGGTATTTTTTCTATCAAATCTCAGAAGAACTTCACAATGAACAAAGCAAAACTTTAGAAGAGATAATATCAGAGAATACTGAAATTTTAGTTAAAGAAACTTATCTTGGAAGTAAAGAAATTGAGGAATTAAAAAATCTAATTCTTACCTTGGGAAAAAGTGATATAGAGTCCCAACAAAGAATGATAGATTTATCTATAGAAAATCTGAAAAAACAAACCTATGAAACAAAAGAAGACATAAGTAAAAAAGGGTTACTATATAAAAAATTAGTAACATTTATAGGCATAGGTATATGTATTATATTGATTTAATATGGGGAGGTTTATTATGGAGATATCATTGATATTAAAGGTTGCAGGTGTAGGTATTCTAATATCAGTATTGAATATGATATTGGAAAAAACAGACAGAAAAGATTGGGCAGGACTTACTACTTTGGCGGGTGTAATAATCGTGTTGGGAATGGTAATAACAGAAATAAGTGATTTATTTAATACTGTAAGAACAATGTTTCAACTTTACTAAAGAGGAGGGAGTAATTTGGAAATAATGCAATTAATAGGAATTGCAATCATTTCAACTACACTCTGTTTAGTAATAAAAAAAGATAGACCAGAGATAGCAAATTTCATAGCAATAATAACTGGAGTAACAATATTATTATCAGTTATGTTTAAGCTAAATTTTATAATAGATAGCATACAAGATTTAGCTAATAAAGCTAATATTCCAACTATGTATATATCTTTAATAATAAAATTAATTGGAATAGCATATTTAATGGAATTTGCAATACAACTTTGTAAAGATTGTGGGGAAGGAAACATTGCTTCAAAACTAGAGTTTGGAGGAAAAATAATAGTTATGTCAATGTCTTTCCCTATACTTTTATCCATTGTAGAAATGGTGGTGAATATAATTCCATAGTTATTTATGTTGAAGTAGATAGCTATAGATATATTAGTTGTTATTTAAAGGATATTTTGTTGTATTGAGGTTTATAGAGTGAAGAGAGGCATGGTTGCTTATGAAAAAAAGATTTTTACCAATGATTATGGGATTTGTATTGACTTTCTTTTTTGTAAATATCTTTGCCATTATAATATTTGCTAATGAGGTTCCAAGTAGCGAAGATAAAGAATATGGTGAAGCTAAGAGTAGCATAGATAAATATATTGATGGTCAGTTAGACAAGCTAGATATAAATGAAATTCAAGATTATATAAATAAAGAAATAGTTATTAATGATGTTAATTTAAAATCGTTTGTAAAAGACTTAATTAGTGGAGAAAAAAATATTTTAGATTTATTTAATAAAGATGGACTGAAGATATTGATGTTTGATGAGTTTAAAGCAAGTTTAAAGGTAGTGGCAGTAATTTTAGTATTAGCTTTATTGTCTTCTATTTTAAAAAGTTTAGAGAATTCTTTTTCATCAGGTGCAGTTAGTCAAATAGCAACGTATATAATATTTATCACAATGGTATCGCTCACTTTAATTGGATTTAAAGATGTACTACAAATTTGCTATGATGCAATAGACCATACTGTAGGTCTTATGCAAGTCATAATGCCAATACTAATAACATTTTTACTTTTAATTGGATTTCCAATAACATCTACCACTTTAAATCCTATTTTTATAGGTGGAGTGACATTTATAAATGTGTTTTTCAAGAAATTTTTATTTGTATCAGTAACTGTTGCATTTGGAATTCTAATAATAAATAATTTATCAAAAAACATAAGGCTGAAAAGATTTTTTTCTTTTGTCAAACAAATAAATTATGTTTCTATTGGGGCTATGTTTACCGTATATTTAGGACTTGTATCTATACAAGGGTTATATGTAACTAGTTTTGATAAATTCAGTGTAAAAACTGCGAAGTTTGCTATAGGTAACTTTATACCAGTTGTTGGTGGATTTGTATCAGATTCTGTGGATATTTTACTATCTTCATCTCAACTTATAAAAAATATATTTGGTGGAATAGGACTTATCTTACTCATTGGGATTTGTTTACTTCCGGTGATAAAAATTTTATCCGTAATAGTGGTATATAAATTGGCAGCAATAATTGTAGAGCCTGTTGGAGAAGATGGAATATCAAATTTTTTAAATGAAGTCGCAAATCTAATGATAATAATGTTAGCATCAGTAATTGCTATAACAATAATGTTCTTTGTGACTGTAGCTATTTTGACCTCGATAAGTGTAGTAAGTCAAGGATAATGTATAGATTAATAAATAGTAATTACTTTTAATCTAAATGTTTTAGAGAGGAGGATGCTATGTTAGAGGGCATAAAGGCATGGATAGTTAGTATTTTAATAGGAGCATTTATAGTAAATATAGTTGATATGATTTTACCTAGTTCCAAGATAAAGCCATATGTGAACTTGGTGTTAAATTTTATATTTGTATTTATTGTAATAACTCCAGTGGTAGGATTTTTTTCAAAAGATATGAGCTTAGAAGATAGAGTTTTAAAATCTATGGGAAATTACAATAAGGAATATGTAGATAGTACAAATGCTTTAGCAGAAGAGACTGGGAATACTGGATTGTCTAAGGGGTATGAAGATGGTTTAAAAGAAGTGCTTAAGCTAAAGCTTGATGAATATGGTTATGATTTAGAAGATATAGAGCTTAATGGTGCAAATATAAATAATATAAAAATAAAAGAAAAAAATGATATGTCAAATAGCAATAGTGATGAAGAAAATAAAAATAATAGTACTAAAGGAGATGAAGATAGCATAAACTCTAATGACAAAGAAAATTCTAAACAAGTTTTTAAAAAAGGTACAGAGTATGGACTGAATCTAAATGAAGACAAACTAAAAAATGACCTAATAAAAGTGCTTGATGTTTCTATAGAAACTATACAAATTGATAAATAGGAGTTGGAAGAATGTTTAAAAACTTAAACGACAAAGATAAGAGAAAGGTATATTCACTAATAACTATAGCTGGAATATGTGTAGTGTCATTAGTACTATTATCTTGTTTTCCAAGTAGCAAAACTGATAAAAAAGTTGGAAAAACAGATGCTGACAAAAAGACTGAAAAACAAGTTGCTAAGGAACATGAAAAAGACGATTTAGAATCAAAATTAACAACAATACTATCTAAAATTGATGGAGCAGGAGATGTTGATGTAATGATTACATTTGAGTCAAGTGAAGAAATACAACCTGCTTTTAATTCAAATCAAACAACAGAAACAACAGAAGAGAAAGATGCACAAGGTGGAGAAAGAACAGTTACAACTTCAAGTGAAAATAAAACAATGATAACTTCAAATTCAAGTGACCCTGTAGTTATAAAAACTACAGAGCCAAAGATAAAAGGAGTGATAGTAGTAGCAAGTGGAGCTAGTAATCCAAATGTCAAAGAAACACTTTATAGTGCAGTTCAAACATCATTACAAGTAGCAGGTCATCAAGTAGAAATATATTCTAAATAAATACATATAACCGGGGGGATAAATGAATGAAGTTTAATTATAAGGGAAGAGGATTTGTAATAATAACTTTAACTGCAATGTTAGTAATAGTAGGAACAGTAAATTATCAACTTAGCAAGAAATCTTTACTAGAAACATCAAAAGAATTTAAAGCATACGAAGAAGCTCAATTACAGAAAAATACTACTGATGATAGTGATAGTAGCAACAAAGAAGATTCAGATGCAACAAATAAACAAGATAGCAAAGAGAGTGCTGACATTGATATAGTTGATAGTAAGGCTAGTAAGGTTAAGGAAAAAGTAACTGAAACAAGTAAGGAAATAAAAGCTCAATTATCATCTGAAAAGAATATGAAAAAAGCATCTTATATTTTAGATATGAAAATGAATAGAGAAAAACAAAGAAATGAATTAGTTCAGGATTTAAATGAAATGATAAATAATCCATCTACAACAGAGGAATCTAGAAAAGAAGCTTCTAATATGAAATTAAATATAGTTAAAACTCAAGAAAAGGAACTTCAAATAGAAAATCTTTTGAGTACAAAAGGATATGAAGAAGCATTAGTTTATATAAGTGATAGCAAAGTCAATGTTGTTGTAAATGAAGCTAAGTTAGATAAGAAAGATGCAGCAAAAATATTTGATTTGGTTGCAGAACAAGCTAATGTAAAGTATGAAAATATTAAACTTACAAATAATAATACTAAGTAAATTATAAACCTCAGAATTAACTGAGGTTATTTTCTTGCAAAGTAGAGTTGTATTTGGTATTATTATACTTATAAAAATAGTTCCTTAAAATCAGGAGGTAAGTTTTAATATGGAAGATAATAAATTTGGACAAGTAAAAATATCTAATGATGTAATAGCTACAATAGCTGGTTTAGCAGCATTAGAAGTTGAGGGCATAGAAACTACAGCAACATTAACAGATAAGTTGTTAAAAAATAATGGAGTAAAAATACAAATAGAGGAAGAGGATGTTAATTTAGACGTAATGGTTATGATAAAATATGGCATGTCAATACCAGATACAGCTTTTAAAGTTCAAGAAAATGTAAAAAATACTGTTGAGACAATGACAGGACTGAAGGTTTCTCAAGTAAATATACACATTCAAGGAATCAGCTTTAAGAAAGATAAAGTTGATAAAGAAGAAGTAAAAGCAACTAAGAAAAATTAATATTAGCCCTCTGAAAAGTCAGAGGGTTTTTTGTTGGCATTTGATTTTATATAGATAATTAAACTTAAAGGAGAATTTTAATTGATGAAAAAAGATAGGGCACAAAAAAGTACAACAAGGGAATATATAATGAAACTTATATACCAAATAAATATTAATAAAGAGGAATTTGAAGGTTTAGACGATAAAGTAGATTCTTTCTTAAAAGATAATTCAGAACATATTATAAATAGATATGAAGAACTTACACTTAAGTACTCAAATAATGCAAAATTAAAATTAGAAGATACTAAACTTGAAGATATAATAGATAGAGAATATATAAATACAGTATGTAAAGCACTAAGAGAGAATCATGATAAGATAGATGAATTAATAAATAAGCATGCTAAAAATTGGACAGTAGATAGAATGCCAAAGGTAGATGTGTCTATACTTAGATTATCAGTGTGTGAAATAGTTTATTTAGACACTCCTAATAAAGTATCAATAAATGAAGCTGTGGAACTTGCAAAGATATATTGTGATGATAAATCACCTAAATTTATAAATGGAATATTAGGAAGTGTTGTTGATGAAATTGGACAATAATATAATAATTGGAATTGATACTAGCTGCTATACTACTTCTATAGCAGCTATCTCTTTAGAGAAGAAAGTTATTTTTAATGAAAAAATAATGCTAGAAGTAAAGGCAAATTCAAAAGGATTGAGGCAGAGTGAAGCTGTGTTTCAACACGTAAATAATTTAGGATTACTTAGTGATAGGATAAAATCATTTGGGGATAAATTTGTCATAGAAGGAGTTTGTTCATCTATTAAGCCTAGACCAGTTGAAAGTTCATACATGCCTGTATTTAATGTTGGGTACAATTTTGGAAAGTTACTGTCAAGTATACATGGATGTAAATTTTATGAAACTACTCATCAGGAAAATCATATTGAGGCTAGTTTATTAAATAGTAAATTGAAAAATAATAACAAATTTATTTCTGTTCATATGTCAGGTGGTACAACAGAGATACTTTTGATAACTAAGCATGATAATAATTATGATACAAATGACAAAGATTTAGATGTAATAACTAAAATAAGTAATAAAATAAATTTAGATGCAATAGCTAAAATAAATACTAAAAAAGATGGTAAAAGTAAGTTATACAATAATTTTGGATATAATATAAATATAATTGGAGGAAGTAAAGATATTAGCTTTGGACAACTTATAGACAGAATAGGTGTCAAGTTAGGATATAAATTCCCTTCAGGAAAATATCTAGATGAAAATGCTTTAAATTGTAATCTAAAAATAGAAAGTGGTCTAAAAACTTCTGTAAGAGATGGATATATGAATTTATCTGGATTAGAAAATCAGGTGAATAAAATTATAGATGACAATAGAGATGATATTAATAAAGATAAAAAAGAATATATATCTAAATTAGTGCTGGATTCAATAGTTAGAAACATGTTTAAATCTTTAATATATTTGTGTGAAGCTTACAATGTAGAAGAAGTAGTTTTTGCAGGTGGAGTTTCTGCAAGTAAGTATATCCTTAAAGAATTAAGTTTAAAACTAAGGGGAAATTGTATAAAAGCTCATTTTACAGAGCCACAATATTCAACTGATAATGCTGTTGGGTGTGCTATAATAGGATTGAATAACTTTTTAGGAGAAAAAATATGAAACTAAGAGCTTTAGATATAAGCGAAGCAAATTCATATATTAAAAGAATTTTAATAAATGACCCAATACTTTCTAATCTTAAAGTCAAGGGAGAAATTTCTAATTTTAAAATACATAGTAGTGGAAATGTTTATTTATCATTAAAGGATGAAACTTCAAAGCTAAACTGTGTAATTTTTAAAAGTAATTTTAATCGTAATCTAAAATTAGACAATGGAGTAAAGGTTGTAGCTAGTGGATATATATCAGTCTATGAAAGAGATGGTGCATATCAATTATATATTAACGAAATTGAAATAGAGGGAATTGGGAATTTACACATAGAATTTAACAAATTAAAAGAAAAACTTAATAAGGAAGGTTTGTTTGATTCTAAATACAAAATACCTATACCTAGAATGCCGAATTCAATTGGAGTTATAACATCTCCAACAGGAGCTGTTATAAGAGATATAATAAATGTAATAAAAAGAAGATATCCAAAAGTCAATATAAAGCTTTATCCAGTAACTGTTCAAGGAGATAAGTCAGCAGAAGAAATATGTGAAGCAATTAGATTTTTTAATCATATGAAGAATGTGGATACAGTTATAGTTGGTAGAGGCGGGGGTTCAATAGAAGAACTTTGGTCTTTTAATGATGAAATGGTAGCAAGAGAAGTTTTTAACTCTCAAATTCCAGTAATATCAGCAGTTGGGCATGAAACTGATTTTACTATTTGTGATTTTGTATCTGACATGAGAGCTCCAACACCATCAGCAGCGGCTGAGATTGCAACTCCATCATTAGAGGATATAAAATATAAACTTGGGAATATAAAAAGCAGACTGAACAAGTCTCTTATAAACCAAGTTGAATTAGACCAATACAAGTTAGAATCAGTGTTTAATAAAATAAATAACTATTTAGATTCTTACACAATAAAAGATAAAGTTATACAATTAGATAAAATATATGATAAAATAATTTTTGGAATAGAAAATAGTTTAAAATTAGAAGATGAAAAATTAATAAAGGTTGGAGCATTACTTCATAACCTAAGTCCATTAGCTACTATGGACAGAGGTTATAGTATAGTTCAAAAAAACGGAAAAGTAATAAATAGTATAAAAAGATTGAAAACTGAAGATAACATAGATATAGTATTAAAAGATGGAAATTTAGAATGTATAATAGATAAAATTGAAAATAAAGAGGTATAATATGAACTTAACCTATGAAGAAGCTTACAAAAGATTGGAGAGCCTTTTAAATGAGCTAGAATCTAAAAATGCTAGCTTAGATGAATCTTTAAGCTTATATGAAGAAGGAATTAGTCTTTATAAACATTGTAATAAGCTTTTGGATGATGCCAAATTAAAAATAAGTAAATTTAATCAATTAGGAATAGAAGAGGATTTTAGAATAGAGGAGGAATAAAAGTGGAATTTAAACAACATTTAAAAGAAAAAGCAAGTTTTATAGAAGATGTACTTAAAGAATATATGCCAAAAGAAGAAGGTTATCAAAAAACTGTTATTGAGGCTATGAACTACAGCTTGAGCGCTGGAGGTAAGAGATTAAGACCAATACTTACATTAGAAGCCTGTAAGGTAGTTGGAGGAAATGAAGAAGAAGCTATACCTTTTGCTATTGCAATTGAAATGATACATACATACTCACTTATACATGACGACTTACCAGCTCTTGACAATGATGATTTAAGAAGAGGAAGACCAACAAATCATAAGGTATATGGAGAAGCAATGGGAATTTTAGCAGGAGATGCTTTACTGAACTATGCTTTTGAAGTTATGCTTGCAGGTTCAATAAATAAAGAAAATCCAGAAAAATATCTAAAAGCTATAAATGAAATTGCTAAAGGTGCTGGAATATATGGAATGATAGGCGGGCAAGTAGTAGATGTAGAAAGTGAAAATAAACAAATTGAAAAAGAAAAATTAGATTATATACATATGAATAAAACTGCGGCAATGATGGTTGGATGTATGAGAGCAGGAGCAACTATAGGTGGAGCAAATTCAGAACAAATGGAAGAAATAACTAAATATGCAAAAAATATCGGATTATCATTCCAGATAGTAGATGATATACTAGATATAGTAGGAGATGAAGCAAAATTAGGGAAAAAAGTTGGAAGTGATATAGAGAATCATAAATCAACATACCCATCTCTTTTAGGATTAGATAAATCTAAAGAAATTGCACATAATTTAATAGATGAGGCAAAGAAGAGTATAGAAAAATTATCTGACAATGTAGATTTTTTAAAGGGATTGGCTGAATATATAGTAGATAGAGAATATTAAAATATACAGCTAAAATCGAGGAGGGAAAAATGGACTTTTTTTCGGAGATTTTTAACAATGGGGCTTTGGGAATAAGTCTTATTGCTTGTTTCTTAGCACAATTCATAAAGATATTTACTGGGAAGGGAAAGAAAATTGAGTTTTCAAGAATACTCATTTCAGGAGGTATGCCTAGTTCTCATAGTTCTTTTGTTACAAGTTTAGCTACAGTGGTAGGTATTGAAAAAGGGTTTAATTCTACTGATTTTGCTATAATTACTGTGCTTGCACTGATTATAATGTATGATGCAGCAGGTGTTAGACGTGCTGTTGGTAAACAAGCTACTATATTGAATCAGATGGTAGCAGACCTTCAACATGGAAAGCATATAGAACAGAAGAAATTAAAAGAATTAATAGGTCACACACCACTAGAGGTTTGGTTTGGAGCTTTACTTGGTATAGTAACAGCTTTAATATTGATGTAAATTTAAAATTTACAAAATAAAAGGTGAGGATAATATGTATAAATATTTAGATAAAGTAGATTCTCCAAAAGATATAAAAAATATGAGCATAGAAGAAATGGATTTACTTGCAAAGGATATAAGAAAATTTTTAGTAAAATCTGTTTCCAAGACAGGAGGACACTTAGCTTCTAACTTAGGTGTAGTTGAGTTAACATTAGCACTTCATAAAGTGTTTGACAGCCCTAAAGATAAAATCGTATGGGATGTAGGACATCAGTCTTATGTTCACAAAATGGTTACTGGAAGAAAAGATTGTTTTGTATCCTTAAGACAATTCAATGGACTAAGTGGTTTTCCAAAGGAGAGTGAAAGTCCTCATGATATTTTCGACACAGGACATAGCAGTACATCTATTTCTGTGGCAACAGGTATTGCCTGTGCTAGAGATATAAAAAAAGAAAACTATAGTGTTATATCTGTAATTGGAGATGGTTCTATAACTGGAGGTATGGCGCTTGAAGCTTTAAATCAATTGGGATATATAAATACTAATATGATAGTAATTCTTAATGATAATGAGATGTCCATAGATAAAAATGTTGGTGGAATGTCTAAATATCTATCAAGTATTATAAGAAATTCAACAGTTGTTAAAATGACAGATGAAGTTGATAAAATTTTAAATGTTACATCGACAGGTGAAATTTTATCTAAGACTGCACATAGATTTAAGGATAAATTAATATATAGTTTTTCTCCTCAAGATTGTTCATTTTTTGATTCATTAGGTATAAAATATTATGGTCCTATAGATGGTCATAATACTAAAGAATTAATAGAAACACTTAGAAAAGCTAAACATAAAAAAGGACCTGTACTTTTACATGTTATTACAAAAAAAGGAAAAGGATATAAATTTGCAGAGGAACAACCTGATAAATATCATGGAGTATCAAAGTTTGATATAAAGACAGGCGTAACATCTTCTAAAGTTAAGTCTATGTCAACCAGTGTTGGTGAAAAATTAGTTGAGATGGCTAGCAAAAACAAAGAAATAGTAGCAATAACAGCTGCAATGCCATCTGGGACAGGATTAAACTTATTTGAAAGTGCTTACCCGAAAAGATATTATGATGTTGGTATAGCTGAACAACATGCAACAGGGTTTGCGGCAGGTCTTGCAAAAAATGGTATGAAGCCTTATTTTGCTGTATATTCGTCATTTTTGCAAAGAGCATATGACCAAGTTATTCATGATGTATGTATAACAAAAAAACCAGTTACTTTTCTTATAGATAGAGCTGGCCTAGTTGGAAATGATGGTGAAACTCATCATGGTATGTTTGATTTAAGTTACTTAAATTCTATTCCAAATATTGTAGTAATGGCTCCAAAAGATACAAGAGAAATGGAACTTATGATGGATTTATCATTAAAATTGGATTCTCCATTGGCAATTAGAT
Organism: Clostridioides sp. ZZV14-6150; assembly: GCF_020657875.1. NCBI lineage: Bacteria > Bacillati > Bacillota > Clostridia > Peptostreptococcales > Peptostreptococcaceae > Clostridioides > Clostridioides sp. ZZV14-6150. Next base: position 155,349 of record NZ_JAGWDA010000007.1, read on the forward strand.
ATCCAAGAGGAAATAGTTACTATCTAAATAAAGGAGAATACAAAGAAATTAAGTTAGGTAAATATGAGATATTAGATGATGGACAAGATACAGTCATACTTTCTATTGGAAATATGGTGAAACATGCTCTAGAAGCTAAAGAAATATTATTAGAAGAAGGTATAAATCCAACAATAGTTAATGCTAGATTTTTAAAGCCAATGGATGAAGAGCTGTTGCATGCTTTATTTAAGAATCATAAAAATGTAGTTACAGTAGAAGATAATGTTATTACTGGTGGGTTTGGAAGTAGAATAAGTAGATTTATTATAGATAATGGATATAAAGTAAATATACTTAATATAGCAATACCAGAAGAGTTTATAAAACATGGCAATGCAGATGAACTATATAATTTTGTAGGATTATCGCCAAAGTGCATTGCTGATAAAATAAGAAAGTTAGTATAAATAATATTGATTCAATTTAATATAAAATTTAAAATTTGTCACTTAGAATAAATATCGAGTGTGTTACTTTAAGCTACTTTAGTCAATATTAAAGTAGCTTTTAACAGAAAGGTAATTTTATGAAGAAAAGAATAGATTTATTGTTAGTAGAGCAAGGACATTTTGAGAGTAGAGAAAGAGCTAAAAAAGCAATAATGGCTGGGCTAGTTTTTGTTGATAATCAAAGATGTGATAAGGCAGGTACAGAAGTAAAAGAGGAGTGTGCTATAGAAGTAAAAGGAAATCCAATACCATATGTTAGTAGGGGTGGGCTAAAGCTTGAAAAAGCAATGAAAAACTTCGACTTAACTATTGATGGAAAAGTGTGTATGGATATAGGAGCATCTACAGGTGGTTTTACAGACTGTATGCTAAAAAATGGAGCTATAAAAGTATTTTCCATTGATGTTGGTTATGGTCAGCTTGCGTGGAAATTGAGACAAGATGATAGAGTTGTTTGTATGGAAAGAACAAACATAAGGAATGTAACAATAGAAAATACAAAACAATTTGCAGATTTTGCATCAATTGATGTATCTTTTATATCATTGAAACTAGTACTTCCAAAAGCAAAAGAATTAGTTATTCATAATGGAGAAATTGTAGCCTTGATAAAACCTCAATTTGAAGCAGGAAGAGAAAAGGTAGGCAAGAAAGGTGTAGTTAGAGAAAAATCTACACATATAGAAGTTATAAAAATGATTTCTGATTTTTCAGTACAAAATGGATTTGAAATTTTAGGGTTGGATTTTTCTCCAATTAAGGGTCCAGAAGGAAATATAGAATATTTAATTCATTTAAAAAATGGAAATGAAGGATATGAATTTGATAGTGATATGTATGACAAAAAAATAGTAGAAGTTGTTGAGGCTTCTCATAATTTAGAGAAATAGAATAAAAGGGGGCTTAGACTTGATCCTCGAATTATATATGAAAAATTGTGCCTTAGTTGAAGAACTAAGGCTGGGTATTGATAAAAACTTAAATATACTTACAGGTGAAACTGGTTCAGGAAAATCTATAATAATAGATGCACTTGGGCTTTGTCTAGGTGAGAAATATGATAGGTCTTTTCTAAGAAAAGGTACAGATAAGGGACTTGTTGAAGCTATATTTTTCTCAGATAACGTATATCTAAAAAAAGTATTAGATGAAAATGATATAAGTATAGAAGATGATAATTTATTGGTTATAACTAGATTGATATATTCAGATGGGAAAAGTACTGCTAGAGTAAATGGAAGGACTGTTAAAGTATCTTTTCTAAAGGAAATTGCATCTACACTTATAGATATACATGGTCAACATCAAAATCAAGCTTTATTCAATAAGGATACACACTTAAAATTTCTAGACTTATTTGGAGAAAATGAACTAGATAAGTTTAAAGCTGATTATAGAAAAGTGTATTACAAATATAGTGAAGTAAAAAGAGCTTTGAATTCTTTAACAGAAAATAAGGATGATATGCAGATTCAACGAGAAATAGATTTATTAAGATTTCAAATAAATGAAATTGAGGCTGCAAATTTAAATAAAAATGAATATGAAGATTTATTAAAGCAAAGAGATGTGTATAGAAATAGTGAAAAGATATATAATAATTTAAACTTAAGTTATAGTAAATTACATAATGGTGAGTATAATGTCATTGACTTGATAGGTATTGCATCTAAAGAGCTTAATGATATATCTAAATATGACAGTGTTTTAAGTGAATACAGTGAAACTATAGAAAGAATAATGTATGAACTACAAGATATATCTAGTGATATAAGAAATTACAAAGATAATATAGATTTTGAGCCTTATGAATTGGAACAGATTGAACTTAGAATTGATGAGATTAATAACTTAAGAAGAAAATATGGAGATAGTATAGAAGCTATATTTGAATATTATGAAAAGACAAAAGATAGATTGGATGAGATATTAAATAGAGATGAAAGAGTTGAACAACTAAAAAATCAATTAATAAAAATAGAAGAAGAGCTAAAAATAAAAGCCATCAAATTGACTAAAGCAAGAAATAAAGTGGCAATTCAATTAGAGGAAATACTTCTTGATGAATTAAAAAGTTTAAATATGAAAAATGTAATGTTCAAAGTTAATTTTGAAGAAAGTTCATTTACCATAAATGGAATAGATGATATTGAGTTTATGATATCTTTCAATTTAGGGGAAGATATCAAACCTATATATAAAGTTGCATCAGGTGGTGAAATGTCTAGATTTATGTTGGCATTTAAGACTATATTGGCTGATATAGATGATATAGATACTTTAGTGTTTGATGAAATAGATACAGGGATAAGTGGTATAGCTGCACAAATTGTTGGTGAGAAATTGAGTGATATAGCAAAGAAAAAACAAATAATATGTATAACTCATTTACCTCAAATTGCTGCAAATGCAGATACTCATTATTGTATAGAAAAAGATACTTCAAATAATAGAACATTTACAAATGTCAAGAAATTAAATCAATCTCAAAGAAAAAATGAAATTGCAAGACTTATAGCAGGTAATAATATAACAGAAAAAACTATAGAACATGCAAGCGAAATTATTGAAATGGCCAAAAAATGTTAGTGAAAAAGTTTATTTTAAATAGATGTAGAGAATATTTTATCTGAATACTTTACATCTATTTTTTATGATGAAAATATTTTAAAATATTTAATCTGGATATCAAAAATAAATAAAAATTATAATTTAAATAAATCTTGTATAAACTTGTAACTGTAAAAATTTTAAGTTTTTGAGTATAATATTATGTATTAAGGTAGTAGTGGGGGGATATTAAATGAATAAAAAAAATACTATGTACTTAATTTTTATAATCATAGTTATTATAGTATTAGGGTATATTTTATTAGCTATTAATAGTATCAAAAATAATCTTAACACTTCTAATGATAAATTAGATTATTTATCACGAGAAATTATGAATACTAAGTCAGACATTAGCAATACAATTAATGAGGAAATGTCCAAAAGTTATATAACAAAAAGCATTGATTTAAAAGTTAAAAAATTAGAAAAAGACGAATGTGTAATTGATGTGGATACACAGTTGAGTAAACTTGGTAAGGATGGAAAAGTTTTCTTTATGTATAAAGCAGATAGTGATAAATGGAATGAGATTGAGATGACAAAGCATGGAGAATTATCATATATTTGTGAAATAAAAATAACTACAGGTAGTGAATATGATTATAAAGTAGTTACAAGTGGTACAATATCTGAAAGCTCAGATGTTCAAAAATTGACTAAGTCTGATTATATGCCTGAACCACCTGTATTTAATTATGGAATAAGGGACAACAAGGAATACTTTATTGAAATATTGGAAAACAGCAATCTATTTAATCATGAAAGTGAAAAATCAAAAAATAAAGTTTATAATAATATCAAGTTAAAAAATGTAGATATTATTGTAAATGAAGGTAAAGGAGATACTGTATATAAAGCGAAGTCTGATAAAGTATCAAATGATAGTGAAGATGATAATATAGATAGAAAGCAAGTAAATTATGAGGCTACTTTTCCTAAAAAGGATATTGATGATATAATTTATATTAAAGCAAAGCTTACATACAATAATGGCGTAGAATATATAAAAGATATAACTGAAGATATAAGTATTGGTTTGGAAGACTTAGAGAAATAAATATATTCAAAATAATTTAATCAGTAAAATAGAGTATAAATAAAATATATATAATTTTATTTATACTCTATTTTTTTATTTATAATTTTAACTCCATGTATCTAGCCCCTTCAATTGGATTATAAGTGTAAGGGTCTATATCATAAAAACCAATTTTTTCGTATAAACCTTGAGCACTTTTCATGCTTGGAAGAGTATCTAGTCTCATATATGTATATCCAATCTTTTTAGCTTCTTCTACGATTTCTTCTAATAATATTTTTCCTATTTTAAGTCCTCTAAATTTATCTCTTACATATAACCTTTTTAATTCACATACTTTATCTTCAAGTTTTTTTAATGCAACACAACCTGCTAAATTTTCATCAACAAATGCTAGTATTAATGAACCTGAAGGTTTTTCATATTTTCCTGGAAGTGTTTTTAATTCATTATTAAAGTCTTGGAAACACAAATCTATATTCAATGAATTTGAATATTCAGTAAATAAAATCTTTACATTTTCAAGATTTTCTAAATCATTTGCTTCGACAAATTTTAAAATTACATTTTGAGTCATTTTGTTTATCATTATATAAATATATTTATATAATGACTTCACCTCCTTGATAGGTATATATTTTTGTTAATATCAATTAAATTTTAATACCATTACCTTTTCTCCACCATAGTCAAGTTCTCCATTAAACTCAAATCCAAAGCTTTTGTAAAGTCCAATAGCCATTTTGTTGTTATCGAATATACTAAGGTATAACTCATTACAATTATATTCATTTTTAAGATGATTTATAAGGAAATTTAAGGATGCTTTTCCATACCCTTTGCCTTGATACTTTGAGTCAATCATGAATCTATCAAGCCAAACTCTGTCATCTTCTAGGCGACCGTACATAGCAAATCCTATCAGTATATTGTCATCATATATTCCAACAGGTATCCAAGCTGTTATAAACTTAGACTCAGCAATAGAAAGTGCATTGCTTTCTATATAATCTAATTGATTTTTATCTACAGACAAATTGACTAAATAATGCCAATTATTTATGTCTGCAATTCTTACATTTAATTTCAAAATATTACCGCCCTTCAAACTTTTTACTACAATATAATACTACCATATTATAGGCTAAAAAGCACTTAGTAAGATATACAACGAGGTTTTTAAATGAATAAATTTTTACGAAAAAGGAATTATAAATACATAATAATACAGCATAGGAGTAGATGAATATATGAACAAAATAAATAAGAATTTCAAAAATATTTGGATAATATTAGGAGCTGTATCGATTTTTATGATGGTTATAATTTTTCAAAATAAAAATTGTAATACGAATAATGAGACCCCAATAGAAACTTTTACAATTAAGAATCATGATAAAAAATATGTATATCCACTTGGAAATATAATTGGAGTGAAAGCAAATACAGATGGTGTATTGGTTTTAGGATACGAGGAAGAGGATGTAGATTATATTGGAGGCATACAGATTGGCGACAATATAGTAAAAATAGATAATAAAAAAATAAAAGATAGTCAGGATGTATCAAAGATTTTAAATGAAGCTAAAAAAAGTAAAATAGAAGTGACTTTTGAAAGAAAAAATAAATATAAAACAGAGACAATAGAAACTAAAAAAGAAAATGGTAATTATAAACTTGGATTATGGGTAAGAGATAAGATATCTGGAATTGGAACTATGACTTTTTATGACCCTAATATGGAAAAATTTAAAGCAATTGGTCATGCTATAAAAGATTCGGACACTAATGAACTATTAAAGATTAAGCAAGGCTATATATATAAACCAGAAAAACTAAAAATAGTAAAAGCCAGTAATGAAAAAGTAGGTAGAATAAAAGGGGATTTTAATGATGGTAATCTGATGGGAAATTTTTCGAATAACTCAGAATTAGGTATAAGTGGTAATATTACAGAAAAACAAAATAAAGAATTTAATTTAGCAAATAAAGAATTACAATTAATTGAGGTTGGAAGACCTCAAGATGTAAAAATAGGGGATGCAATAATTCTTTTTGAAGACAAAAACAAAAATATAACAAGCTATGATATAAAAATAGAAAGTATAGTATATGATAAAGGAAATTATAGAGATATGGTAATAAAAGTTGTAGATAATAAGTTATTGGAATACACAGGGGGGATTGTACAAGGGATGAGTGGGGCTCCAATAATACAAAATAATAAAATTATTGGTGCAATAACTCATGTTTTTAGAGATAATCCGAAAAAAGGATATGGTATTTTTATAGATGAAATGATAAAATTGTAGGTGAGGCATTAAAAAATTTTATTATTTTATCACTTATCTAGGAGGAATATAATTTTGAAGTGTCGAATATGCTTTAGAGTAGATAATTAGGAAGCAATTTGTGTAAAAAGTTTAGTTTTCTGTAATAAGAAGATGTTTTTTAATGGGGGGATTTTTAGTGGAAAAAATCAAAATAGTTTTAGCAGACGACAATAAGGATTTTTGTCAGGTATTAAAAGAGTATTTGTCTAATGAGGATGATATCGAAATATTAGGCATAGCTAAAGATGGGATTGAAGCATTAGATTTAGTAAAAAAGACACAACCAGATTTATTAATATTAGACGTAATAATGCCGCATCTGGATGGATTAGGTGTAATTGAAAAATTAAATACTATGGATATACCTAAAATGCCAAAAATAATAGTACTATCAGCAGTAGGTCAAGATAAGATAACTCAAAGCGCAATAAATCTAGGAGCAGATTACTACATAGTAAAGCCGTTTGATTTTGTTGTGTTTATAAACAGAATTAGAGAACTAGTTTCTAATAGAGTTACTCAAGTAGAGCCAAAGCCTAGACCAGTTCAAGAAACTCAAATGACAAGAAGTGATTTTGTTAAAAATGTAGGTAACATAGAAACAGAAATCACGAATATAATACATGAAATAGGAGTACCAGCTCATATAAAAGGATATTTATATCTAAGAGAAGCTATAAAAATGGTCATTGAGAATGTTGAACTTTTAGGTGCAGTAACAAAAGAGTTATATCCAAGTATAGCTAAAAAATTCAATACAACACCAAGTAGAGTTGAGAGAGCAATAAGACATGCTATAGAAGTTGCATGGAGTAGAGGAAAAGTTGACACAATAAATCAACTATTTGGATATACGGTACACAATACTAAAGGAAAACCAACTAATTCAGAATTTATAGCAATGATTGCTGATAAATTAAGATTAGAACATAGTATGGTTAAATAAATAGACAGAAAAAGTAAGACCTTTTAATAAAGGTATTGGCAATAAATATGCATTACAAACAGCAAAACGGTATAACCAATAGGGTTATACCGTTTTGCTGTTTTAATATATAATAAAAACTTTATTTTTTCTTTATTATTTGTTTAATATAATTTTATTATACTATGGCCATAGTATGTACCTTTGTCAATTGTAGATTAATACTGACTTGTTTTTTAATATAAAAACATACCTTAACAAGTTGAAACATTAATTTTTAAAGTATATTGTAAAAAATGTTAAATAAAAAAATCATAAAATATAGTGTTATAAGGATTAAAGATGTAGGACAAACTTAAAACATTTATTTTATTGTTAAGTAATGCTATAATATAATGTGATTTTAATAATGATAGTGGAGGTTTAAAAATGAGAGTCGAGGCCCCTATAAAAGTAGATCGAAAAACTAAAAAGCTTGCTAAAAGAGTTGAAAGTGGGGAAATAGCAGTTATAAATCATATAGACATAGATGAAGTTGCTGCAAACTCTTTGGTAGAAGCCAAAATAAAACTTGTCATAAATGCGGCGCCTTCTATAAGTGGTAGATATCCTAATAAAGGTCCAGGAATATTAACTGAGAATAATATCTTAATAATTGATAATATTGGAGAAGAATTATTTGAAGAATTAAAAGAAGGACAGACTATAGAAGTTATAGATGGAAAGATATATAGAGAAGGACAATTTTTAGGTGCAGGTGAAGTTTTAGATAAGTATGAAGTTTCGTATCAAATAAAGGCTGCTTATGAAAACTTAGCCGTAGAATTAGATAGATTTATAGACAATACTATAGATTATGCTAAAAAAGAAAAAGGATTTATACTTGGTGAAGTAGAAATTCCAAAAGTACAAACTAATTATGCAAATAAGCATGTATTAATAGTTGTAAGAGGTCAGGACTATAAAGAAGATTTAAGTACAATGCTTTCATACATAGAAGAGGTAAAACCTGTTCTAGTTGGTGTTGATGGAGGCGCAGATGCTTTAATTGAGTTTGGATATACTCCAGATGTAATTGTAGGAGACATGGATAGTGTAAGCGATGAAGCTTTAAAAAAAGCTAGTGAAATAGTAGTACATGCTTATACAGATGGTAGAGCGCCAGGCCTTAAGAGAGTTCAAGAACTAGGTTTAGATGCAGTTGTATTTCCTGCACCAGGAACTAGTGAAGATATAGCTATGCTTATTGCATATGAGTATAAAGCAGAGTTAATAGTAGCAGTGGGTACACATTCAAATATGATTGATTTCCTTGAAAAAGGAAGAAAGGGAATGGCAAGTACTTTTTTAGTTAGACTAAAGATAGGTTCTAAGCTTATAGATGCTAAAGGAGTTAACTTGTTATATAGAAGTAAGCTAAAGATAAAGTACATATGGGCATTAATAGCAACAGCCTTATTTCCTGTGTTGGTAGTTGCATCATTGTCACCAGGAGTTCAACAATTTATACAGTTAATGCAATTGAAATTTAAAGTATTATTACAGATGTAAATTTTAGGAGGATAAATATGCATATTAATATGAAATATTATATAGTCACTATTGGTGCTATATTTATAGCTTTGGGTATAGGCATGTTAGTAGGATTTAATTTAAATAATAATCAACAATTAAGTGAGCAACAAGCAAATATAATAAATGACTTGGATGATAAATTTAATATTTTAAAAGAAAAAAATGATAAACTTGATGTAGATTTAGCAAAGGTAAATAAAGATTATGAAGAAGCAATTAATTTTATAAATAAAAATGTGGACAAGGTTTTAATTGGTTCATTAAGTGGAAAAAGTATAGGAATAATATCAGCTAATGAAAATGATGATTATACAAAAAATATAGAAGATATAATAAACAAGTCTAATGGTAGTGTTGCATTTAACATAGTGTTAAAAGAAAATATAACAAATCCAGAAAAATTAAAAGAAATCTCAAGTAAATTAGGTGCAGAAATTAAAAATACAAATGATGCAGTTAATTATATAATTGATACTTTGAAAAAGGAAGATGCAAGTGACATTTTAACATATCTTCAAGAACTAGATGTAATAAAATTTAACTCTATTGGTGACACATATCTAAAATATGAATCTGTTGTAATCGCTGGTGGAAATGATGCAAAAGATAAGACAAAACAATTTGACAAAATAGAAAAATTTTTAGTTTCAAAAATAAAATCAGAAAATAAATATTTAGTAGAAGTTCAAAATACAGGAGTTAAAACTTCTTATGTAGAATTATATTCTAAAAATAAAGTTGCAACTATAGATAATATAGATGAAGGTGTAGGAAGTGTATCTCTAGCTATGCTTTTACAACAAGGTAATATAGTTGGTAATTTTGGTAGATTAGATACTGCAACTTCATTGTTGCCATCTATTAAATAGAAATAATTTTAAGGAGAGAAAAAATGGATTCTTATATAAGTATAATAATACCAGCTTATAATGAAGAAAGTAGAATAAACTATACATTAGAAAGTATAGTTGGAATTAAAGAAATAAATGAAATAGTAGTTGTAGATGATGGTTCAACAGATAATACTGCTAAGGTTGTATCTGAATTAAAGAATGAAAAGATTAAATTTTTTAAGTTAGATAAAAACAGAGGTAAAGGATATGCTTTAAACTATGGGCTTAAAGTATCAATGAAAAGTGCAAATATTATAGGATTTTTGGATGGAGATTTAGGCAGTTCTGCTAAAGAAATTGAAAAGTTAATTGTACCAATATTAAATGGTGAAGCTGATGTTACTATAGCAAAGTTTCCTCCTGCAAAGAAAAAAGGAGGTCTGGGATTTGTAAAAGGTTTAGCTAAAAATTCTGTTTTTGAGATGACAGGAGTTGAGCTAGATGCAACTCTGTCAGGTCAAAGAATATTTAAAAGAGAAGTTTTAGAAAAATTTGATGAAATACCTTTTGGATATGGTGTTGAAGTTGGAATGACGATTGATATACTAAAGTATGGTTTTAAAATTAAAGAAGTATTAGTAAACATGACTCATAATGAAACTGGCAGAAATTTAAAAGGATTTGTTCATAGAGGTAAGCAGTATTATCATATAAAAAAGGTTTTAGGACAAAAAAAGAAAGAATGGAGGTAATATCTTAGTGAAAGATTATATACTTTATACCATTTTATTATTAACAGGATTATTTGGAACCTATGCTGCAATACCACTATTTAAAAATTTATTGATAAATGGAAATATACTTAGACCAAACTACAATAAAGATATGATACCAGTAAGTATGGGAATTGTATTTTTACCTATGCTTGTGATTAATGGAATAATACTTGCATTTTTTACTACAGAATATATAGATTTAGCATATATATTTATGTTTATGTTTGGCATGATATCCATGTTTTTTGCAGGAATACTAGATGATGTTATTGGAAATAGAGATGTAAGTGGTCTAAAAGGTCACTTTAAAAGTTTATTCAAGGGAAGTCTTACAACTGGAGGCTTTAAGGCGTTGTTTGGTGGATTTGTAGGACTTATAGTTTCTGTGTCTATATCAAAAGACATAATAGATATAATAGTAAATACATTAATAATAGCTCTATCAACTAATTTAATGAATCTTTTAGATTTAAGACCAGGAAGAGCAATAAAAGCATATTTATTTATAATGGTGATTGTATTTTTAACATTGACAGGATTTATTCAAGTTCTTCCACTACTTATAGTTCCAAATGTGCTTGCATACTTTAATTATGATTTAAAGGCAAGAGCAATGATGGGAGATACTGGTTCAAATGTTCTTGGAATGTCTATTGGAATTTTAATTTCTTTTGGATATCCATTTAATATCAGACTGGGATGGTTAATATTTGTAGTTATTATGCATATATTTACTGAAAAATACTCATTGACTAAAATAATAGAAAAAAATAAATTATTAAATTTTATAGATAAGTTGGGAAGGTAGCATTATGATAAGCAAAAGAGTGGGGATTGTTGAATCAATTGTAAGTCAAACTGAAACGCTGGATGATATAAGAGTAAATATAAATGGAGAAATACAAAGAGCATATAATTATCCAAAACTATCTGGGGTAGTATATATAGGAGACGAAGTAGTTTTAAATACAACAGCAGTAGAGCTAAGTCTAGGAACTGGTGGATACCATTTTGTAATAACTAATTTAAACAATTTAGAATCTAGTTTAATTGAAGGTGGTCATATAATGAAACTTAGATATACACCACTTCAAATAAAGGTAGATTCTGTTGAGGAACAAGAAAGCATTTATCATGATAAATTTGGTGATTTTACAGAGTTAGAAGACCTTCCTGTAGTAGTAGGGACTCTTCATAGCATGTTAACTCCATTTGCAGCTTCATTTAAAAGAAATAACCCTAATAAGAAATTAGTATATATAATGACTGACGGGGCATCTCTTCCAATTTATTTAAGTAAAAATGTAGACACTTTAAAAGGAAAAAAATTAATAGATAGTACAATAACTATAGGAAATGCATTTGGGGGAGACTATGAGTGTATAAATATATACACTGCATTGATTACAGCAAAAGAAATATTAAAAGCCGATGTAGTATTTGTAAGTATGGGGCCAGGAATAGCTGGTACAGGTACTAAATATGGATTTACAGGAATTGAACAAGGTCCAATTCTTGATGCTGTAATAAAGCTTGGAGGAAGAGCAATAGCAATTCCAAGAATTAGTTTTGCTGACAAACGAGAAAGACATCAAGGTATTTCACATCATAGTATGACTGTATTTGAAGAAATTGTAAATGTAAATATAGATATACCAATAACTATATATGATGATGAAAAATTAAAATTTATAAAAGAACAAGTTAAATCTAGTGGTTTGGATAAAAAGCATAATATAATTTATATAGATAATAATAAAACGAAAGAGGATTTAGACTATTTTAATCTAAAAGTAAAAAGTATGGGAAGAAACTATGAGCAAGATGAGGCATTTTTCAAAGCTGCAAGTACAGCAGCATATTACTTAATGGAGGTTTAAGATGGTATTAGAAGAAAAAACTATTAGTAGTGATAGAGTTTATACAGGTAAGGTAATTACTTTAAAGGTCGATACTGTTGAAATTCCAGGACAAGGATATCAAAAAAGGGAATTAGTAGAAGTTGGTGGTGCAGTAGGAATAGTTGCAATTACAGATGATAATAAAGTTGTATTAGTGAAGCAATTTAGAAAACCTATAGAAAAACCAATTTTTGAAATTCCAGCTGGTAAGTTAGAAAAAAATGAAAGTCCCAAAGAATGTGCTGAGAGGGAGTTAAAAGAAGAAACTGGATATAGTGCAAAAAATATTAAACTAATACATAAATTTTTCACTTCAGCAGGTTTTTCTAATGAGATAATGTTTGTATATTTGGCAACAGGTCTTACTCCAGGAGAAAATAATCTAGATGCAGATGAATTTTTAGATGTTTACGAAGTTGAGCTTGAAGAAGCCTATAATATGGTATTAAAAAATGACGTTGAGGATGCAAAAACTTCTATTGGATTATTATTAGTAAAAGATATGTTTAAAAATTAATATTTATAAAAATGAATAACCCCTTGTCCTACAGCATATTATTTTATAAAGGACAAGGGGGAATAAAATTGAGAAAAACATATAGAAAAAATGATTTTAGAGAATTAAATAGACAAATAATTATTATAGGATTGTTGTTTATGATGTCTATTGTTATTGGGTCCTATATAAATAAAATATTACCAGGTTCTAGTGATAATATTTTAAACAATATAAATCCTGCTGTAGAGTATTATAATCTGAATATAAATGTAAAAGATACAGTTCTACAAAATTTAAAATCAGATACAATATTTATGGGCTCGATAGCTCTATTAAGCCTATTTGTAGTAACAATTCCAGCAGTATTAGTAATTTTTGTGTTAAAGGGAATGTCAATTGGATATACAATAAATAGTTTTATATTGGCATTAAAACTTAAGAGTGCAAAAATGATTTTAATAATATTATTTAAAAATTTGGTTATTATTCCATGTGCAATCATATTAACATTAATTAGTTTAAGCTATTTTAAAGAGATGGTTTATGAATTTAAAAAGAAAAATAGAAGAAATATGCAGTTTTTAATTAAGAGGTACATACTAAATATTATAATTATAATAGCACTATCATTGGGGTTGCAATTAATATTAAATACTGTAAGTATTGGTATTATTAAGTTCCTAGTTAAATAAAGGAGTTTATAATGGATATTATAGAGGAATATATAGATTACATAAAAGATAAAAAAAAATTATCAGAAAACACAGTGGCATCATACTTTATGGATATAAAAAAATATATGGAATATATAAATCAAAAAAGCATTAAACTAGTAGATATAGTAGAAAATGATATTATAAGTTATTTAATAAAGTTGGAAAAAGATAATGTATCAATAGCTACAATAGCAAGGATGATATCATCTATAAAATCTTTTCATGATTATTTATTTTTAAATCATGTATGTACAAATAATCCTGCAAAGGATATAAAAAAACCTAAGGTAAAAAAAGAAAATATAAATATACTTACAGAAGAAGAAATTGAAAGATTATTAAATTTTCCTAAGTTAACAACACCTAAATTAATTAGGGACAAGGCTATTTTTGAAGTATTATATGGTACAGGTATAAAAGTATCAGAACTAGTAGATATGAATGTAGACGATGTTGACTTGGATATTGACTATATATATTGTAGTTCATGTTGTAAAAGTCAAAGAGTTATACCACTCTGTGATATTACAAAACTTTATTTAGAGAAATATTTAAAAGAAGCAAGACCTAAAATAGCTGTAGAAGGTGAAAAGTCATTATTTGTAAGTTCATTAGGACAAAGGTTTACACGACAAGGTCTTTGGAAAGTTATAAAAAAATATTCTAATTTAGCTAATATAGATAAAAACATAAATCCTACAATGCTTAGACATTCATTTGCGATTCACCTTTTGAATGAAGGTGCTAACATTGCTGTTGTAAGTAAAATCTTAGGAAATGTTAACTTGTCTAGTTTACAAGTATATTTAAACCACATAGATAAAAACGTGAGAAGAGAAATAAAAGAAAAACATCCTAGAAATGATATTGATATAGAGTTACAAAAAGTAGAAGCTAAATAGACTGTATAGCAAATTTTATAATTTAAAAGGAGCATATTTATATGAGCAGAGTAATTTGGATTGTAATTGATAGTGTTGGAATAGGAGCATTACCTGACGCTGAAAATTTTGGAGACAGTAAGGATGTAAGTACTCTTGGAAATATATTTAAAGAATATCCAGATATACAAATTCCTAATATGATAAAATTAGGTATAGGAAATATAGATGGTGTAGATTTTTTTGAAGATGAAAAAGAGCCAATAGGATGTTTTGGAAAATGTAAGGAAATGTCTCAAGGAAAAGATACTACTACTGGTCACTGGGAAATGACTGGGATAATAGTTGATAAACCCTTTAAAACATTTGAGCATGGATTTTCAAAAGAAATTATAGAAGAGTTTGAGAAAAAAACTGGAAGAAAAGTAGTAGGAAATAAGCCAGCTTCAGGTACTGTGATAATTGATGAATATGGAGAACATCAAATAAAAACTGGAGATGTAATAGTATATACTTCAGCTGATAGTGTATTTCAAATAGCAGCTAATGAAGAAGTGATTCCATTAGAAGAGTTGTACAGTATGTGTAAAATAGCTAGAGAAATAATGATGGGTGATAATGCAGTTGCTAGAGTAATTGCTAGACCATTTATAGGTAAAAAAACAGGTGAATTTGTTAGAACTTCAAATAGAAGAGATTATTCACTAGACCCATTTGAACCAACTGTACTTGATAATATAAAAGAATCAGGTCTTGAAGTTTTAGCTGTTGGAAAAATAGAAGATATTTTTAATGGTAAAGGAATTACAGAAGCTATTCATACTAAAAGTAATATGGATGGAGTAGATGAAACTTTAAAATATATGAAACAAGACAATAAAGGCTTGATATATTCAAACCTTGTTGATTTTGATTCAAAATACGGTCATAGAAGAGACCCAGAAGGATATAAGAAAGCACTTGAAGAGTTTGATAATAGACTTCCTGAGATAATGAGCAGTATGAGAGAAGACGATATTCTTATAATTAATGCAGACCATGGAAATGACCCGACATATAAAGGTACAGACCATACAAGAGAATATATTCCAGTAATGATTTATGGTAGTAAGGTTAAAAAAGGATTTAATTTAGGAATAAAAGATACTTTTGCTGATATTGGAGCAACTGTTGCAGATATACTGGATGTAAAATTGCCTAAACATGGAGTGAGTTTTAAAACAGATTTATTTTAAATATTAAATAGAAAATAACTATATTAAAGTAATAAAAATTAGCTTAATAGAATGAATGGAGGGATTGGAATGTTTGAAAAGATAGAACAAAGTAGTAAATTTATAAATTCTAAAATTAATATAAAACCTAAGATTGGTCTGATATTAGGTTCTGGACTTGGTGATTTAGCAAATGATATAGAAGATTCTGTCATAATTAAATATAGCGAAATTCCAAATTTCCCTGTTTCAACAGTAGAAGGACATGCTGGGCAACTTGTTATTGGAAAGCTTGCAGGAAAAGAAGTAATTGCTATGCAGGGAAGATTTCATTATTATGAAGGTTATTCTCAAAAAGAAGCTACTTTTCCAGTTAGAGTTATGAAAGCTCTTGGAGTCGAAATTCTTGTAGTAACTAATGCTGCTGGTGGCGTAAATAAACAATTTAAACCAGGGGATTTGATGATTATAAGAGACCATATAAATTTTAGTGGGAGTAATCCATTAGTAGGAAAAAATGATGATAGACTTGGAGATAGATTTCCAGATATGTCAGATGCCTATTCATGTAAATATGTAGATATAGTTAAAGAGTGTGCTAAAGAATACAATATAGATGTAAAAGAAGGTGTATATATGTTCTTTAGTGGACCTAATTATGAAACACCAGCAGAAGTAAGAATGGCTCAAATATTGGGGGCTGATGCAGTTGGAATGTCAACAGTTCCAGAAGTTATAGTAGCAGCACATTCTAATATTGATGTTATTGGTATATCTTGTATAACTAATATGGCTGCTGGTATTTTAAATCAACCATTAAGTCATGAAGAAGTTATACAAACTACTCAAAAAGTTAAATCAGAATTTTTGAACTTAGTTAAGAGCACAGTTAAGAATTTATAGAGGATTTAAGTAAATTTATTATAAAATAGACAATGTACAATTTGAAAATAATTAATAATGAGCTGTCTTGATATAGAAAAGTATTTCTAATAAGAGACAGTTTTTTATAATATTATAATATATAAATATATTTATAAATTTAAAAATCTATTTACATTATTACAGATTAGAATGGAGATTTCAAGTATGAGAATGTATGATATTATAAAAAAAAAGAGAGATAATTTAGAACTTAGTAAAGAAGAGATAAATTACTTTATAGAAAACTATTCTAAAGGAGATATACCTGACTATCAGGCTTCTGCACTATTAATGTCTGTTTATTTAAATAAGATGAATAAACAAGAGACTGTATATCTTACAGAAGCAATGATGCACTCTGGTGATATGATAGAGCTATCAGATATCGAGGGTATAAAAGTAGATAAACACAGTACGGGTGGTGTCGGAGATAAGACTACAATAGCTCTTATACCTTTAGTTGCTTCATGTGGAGCACCTGTTGCAAAAATGTCTGGCAGAGGTCTTGGACATACTGGAGGAACTATTGATAAATTGGAAGCTATATCAGGTTTTTCTACAGAAATGGATATAAACAAATTTATCGATTCTGTAAATAAGCATAAAATAGCAGTTTGTGGTCAAAGTGCAAAGGTAGCAATTGCAGATAAAAAAATATATGCTCTTAGGGATGTTACAGCAACTGTAGATAATATATCATTGATAGCATCTAGTGTAATGTCTAAAAAGCTAGCTTCAGGAGCTGATGCAATCGTATTAGATGTGAAAACTGGAAGTGGAGCATTCATGAAGACTTTAGAGGAGTCTTTTGAATTGGCAAAGGCTATGGTTGATATAGGTGTTGGTATGAATAAAGATACCATAGGAATTGTGACAGATATGGATGAACCTTTAGGATTTGCTGTTGGTAACTCTTTAGAGGTTATAGAAGCAATTGAAACTTTAAAAGGAAATGGACCAAAAGACCTTGTTGAATTATGTGAAGTTTTAGGAGCATATATGCTAGTTTTAGCAAAAGTTGCATGTAATTTTGATGATGGCATTGAAAAGATACGAGAATCAATAAAATCTGGTAGAGCCATAGATAAACTTAAAGAGTTCATAGAAAATCAAGGTGGAAATAAAGATATAGTTGATGATTATTCTTTATTTAAAGAATCAAAGTATAAGTATCCAATCAAATCAGATAAATCTGGATATATAAGTAAGATTAAAGCAGAAGATATAGGCATATCAGCTATGATTCTTGGAGCTGGTAGAGAAACTAAAGATGATATTCTAGATTTATCAGCAGGAATAATTTTAGAAAAAAAAGTTGGAGATTATGTAAAAGAAGGTGAAGTTTTAGCATATATGTACTATGATGATGATAAAAAACTTACATTAGCAAAGGATAGATTCGTCAATTCATATTCTATTGTAGATGAAAAAATAGAAAAAAATAAATTAGTATATGGTATTGTAACTAAAGATGAAATTAAAAAGTTTTAGAAAATTTTAGAAAAAGTGATTATAAAAAGCCTAACATGTCAAAAATAGTGTTAGGCTTTTTATTTTTTTGAAAAGCTTGAGAAGTAATAAATATATAATAATAAAAATATATTTTAAAGTATTTTTTTATAATATAAATAAGTTTATTCGACAAGATGATTGAAAATTACAGTGCTTAGCTTTATAATAGAAAATGGACAAATATACATAAGGAGTAGATTATATTATGAATTTTAAAAAAAATAGATTGAAAATAGTAGCATTAATAGTTGTTATTTTAATTGTTGTGGTAGGTA
The DNA here is from genome assembly GCF_020657875.1 of Clostridioides sp. ZZV14-6150. Lineage (NCBI taxonomy): Bacteria > Bacillati > Bacillota > Clostridia > Peptostreptococcales > Peptostreptococcaceae > Clostridioides > Clostridioides sp. ZZV14-6150. Next base: position 173,856 of record NZ_JAGWDA010000007.1, read on the forward strand.
TATTTGTGTCTATGCAAATAGGTCCTTATGATAAAAATAACAAAGAAGATGTAATTATTGAAATTCCAAGTGGAGCATCAGTTGGAAAAATATCTGACATACTATATGAAAATAAATTAATAAAAAATGAATTATTGTTTAAATTGATAGTAAAAGTGAGTAATAAGGCTCCATCTATAAAATCAGGAACATATTTACTTAATCAATCGTATTCAAATAATGATATAATAAGCCTTTTAGCTTCAGGAAAAATATATCATGATGGTGTAAAAGTAACTATTCCAGAAGGTTCTACATCTAAAGAAATTATATCAATATTAGTAAATAAAAATTTAGGAGATAAAACCACTTTTGAAAATCTAATAAAAAAACCTAAAGAGTTTTATGACAAGTTTGAATTCTTGAAAGAAGATGGAATAACTTCTTTAGAGGGATTTTTGTATCCAGAAACTTATTATTTTAATTCAAAGAAACAATCAGAGGAAGATATTTTAAGTGAAATGTTGAGGGTGTTTGATAGTAAATATACAGACAAATTTAAAAAGAAACAAAAAGACTCAAAGATGACTCTTCAAGAAGTAATGGAGATGGCTTCAATAATTGAAAAAGAAGCTGTACTTGATAAAGATAGACCAATAATAGCAAGTGTATTTTACAATAGACTTAAAGTAGGTATGCCTCTTCAATCAGATGCAACAATACAATATATATTTGAAGAAAGAAAGAAAATTGTAACTTATAATGATTTAAAAATTGATTCACCATATAATAGTTACAAAAACAAAGGATTACCTCCTACACCAATATCAAATCCTGGTATAAAATCTATTGAGGCAGCACTTTACCCAGATAAAACAGATTACTTGTATTTTGTAGCAAAGATTGATGGAGGAAATAACTATAGTACAAACTATCAAGACCATTTAAAATATGTTAAAGAGTACAAGGAAGCGAGAGATAAACAAGGTAAAGATACAAAAACAACAAATAATGAAAATACCAAAAAATAAACAATTATTATAAAAAGTCTAACAGGGTAAGAATAATGTTGGGCTTTTTTATTGAAAATTGTTATTCTTAGATTTATAATAAAGAAAGTGTAAATATACAGAGCAATATGAATTTAAAAAATAATAAATTAAGACAAAATTTTAATGTTTATTATTTTAGGGAGTGTTTTTATGAGTAATATAGTTAATGACTTGGTTGAAGATTATATAAGAGTAACATTAAAGGAAAAAGAAGGACTTTTAAAAGATTTGGAAATTTATGCTGAGGAAAATAGTGTTCCTATAATACACAAAGAAGTTTCAGATTTATTAAAAGTTTTATTAAAGATTCAAAAGCCAAAAAGAGTTTTAGAAGTAGGGTGTGCAATTGGTTATTCCTCTATTTTCTTTGCAACAATCATAGGAAAAGATGCAGATATAATAACTGTTGAAAGAAGCGAAAAAATGATAGAAAAAGCAAAAGAAAATATAAAATTAGCTGGTTTTGAAAATAACATAACTATACTAGAAGGAGATGCAGAAGAAAAATTGAGTCAAATCCAAGGTGAATTTGACCTTATATTTATAGATGCAGCAAAAGGTCAATACAAGCTATTCTTTGATTTAGTTATAGATAAACTAAAAGATGGCGGATTATTAGTTTCTGATAATATTTTATATAAAGGAATGGTTGCACATGATGATTTTGTTGTAAGAAGAAAGAAAACCATAGTAAAAAGAATGAGAAATTATTTAGATTATATATGTAATTGTGATTATTTGAGTACATCATTGATACCAATAGGAGATGGTGTAGCATTAAGTTATAAAGAAAGTAAAAGAGGTGACGTAGATGGAATTAAATAAAGTTGAACTTTTAGCTCCAGCAGGTGATTTGGAGAGATTAAAAATAGCTATAACATATGGAGCAGATGCTGTTTATATAGGTGGAGAAATCTTTGGAATGAGGTCTGCTGCAAAAAACTTTAGTAAAGAAGATATGGCAGAAGGTGTAGCTTTTGCACATGAGAGAGGGAAAAAGGTATTTGTAACAGTAAATATAATCCCTCACAATGAAGATTTTCTACAATTAGAAGCTTATTTATTGGAGTTAGAAGAGATAGGAATAGATGCAGTTATAATAGCTGACCCAGGTGTTCTTAGTGTAATTAAAAAAGTAATTCCAAATATGGAAATACATTTAAGTACACAAGCAAATACAACTAATTATCTTAGTGCCAATTTTTGGTATGAACATGGAATAAAAAGAGTTGTAGTGGCAAGAGAATTATCATTTGATGAAATATCTGAAATAAGAGCTAAGACACCTTTAGATATGGATATAGAAGCTTTTATGCATGGAGCTATGTGTATTTCTTATTCAGGAAGATGTTTGATAAGTAATTATATGACTGGAAGAGATGCAAACAAAGGTTCTTGTGCTCAATCTTGTAGATGGCAATATCATTTAGTTGAAGAAAAAAGACCAGGAGAATATTTCCCTATATATGAAGATGAAAGAGGCACATTCTTTTTTAACTCAAAAGATTTGTGTATGATAGAATACATACCAGAATTAATTAAATCTGGTATAACAAGCTTAAAAATAGAAGGAAGAATGAAGACATCATATTATGTTGCAACAGTTGTAAGAGCATATAGAATGGCAATAGATGAATTTTATAAGGACCCTGAGAACTGGAAATTTAATCCTATTTGGATGGAAGAGTTAAAGAAAGGTAGCCATAGACATTTCACATCAGGTTTTTACTTGAATAAACCAACAACAGAAGACCAAAATTATCAATCAGCATCATATGTTAGAAACTATGATTTTATAGGTATAGTTAGAGAGACAGAGGATGAAAATGGGATTATTGTAGTTGAACAGAGAAATAAAATGTGTGTTGGTGATGAAATAGAAGTTATGGGACCATATAAAGAAACTATGTTTACTAAAATAGAAGAAATGTACAATGAAGAAGGAGAGCCTATAGAATCAGCTCCTCACCCTAGACAGATAGTTAATTTAAAACTATCTGTAAAAGTTGAGAAAGATTATATGCTTAGAAAAGTTATAGAAGAAAAAGTTGAAGAGTAATAAAAATTTAATAAAAATAGTATTAGCCCCTTAGAAATTGTCAATAATGAAATTATCTAAGGGGTGATTTCATGTCAAAAAAGAAGACTCCATTTTTGAAAAAAGTGGGAAAGAGAAGCTGGTATATATTTACTGTAATTTTAATAATTTATAGTGGTTTAATCTATAGGCTAGTTGATATACAGGTATTAAAAGGTGATAAGTACAAAAGAAATGTTGAATCACAGAGTGTTGAGAAAGTAGAGTTAAATAGTGGACGAGGCATAATTTATGATAGAAATAATAAGAAACTTACAGATACAAGTAAAGTTCAGCTTTTAGTTGTTGAGAAAGAAAAATTAAATAACAACTATAAAATACTAGAACTTGTTAAGAAGGCTACTAAGATGGATGATTTGGAAATATATAAAATTATACAAGAACAATTGGCGAATCCCATAATACAAATTCAGACTGAAAATATTGATAATAGCATGAAAAAACAGCTTGAGAAAAATGGGATAATGCTAGAAGAAAAGACTATGCGATATTCACAGGATGGTTTGTTATCACATACAATAGGTTATATAAAAGATGATGATAAATCAGGTCAATTGGGAATAGAAAAAAGTATGGATAGTGTACTTAGAAACTCAAATGAAAAATATATAAGTGCTTTTAAAGCAGGGGATGCAGGAAACGAAAAATCTCTAAATATTTTAAAGGGAAGTGTAAAAACAGTTGATGAAAAAGATAAAGATAAACATTTAAAAACTACTATTGATTATGATATTCAAAAAAATTTAGAGCAAATACTAAATAAAGAAGAAAATCCAACAGCAGCAGTGATTTCAGATGTATCTACAGGTGAAATTATTGCTATGTGTTCTAGACCTAATTTTGACCAAAATAACATAGCAAAGAGTTTAAAGAGTAAAAATGGAGAATTTGAAAATAGAGTCATAAAATCGACATATCCGCCAGGTTCTGTGTTTAAGATGGTAGTCCTATTTTCTGCACTTGAAAATGGAGTTGTAGATGAGAATTATACCTATAATTGTAAAGGGAAAACTAAAGTCGGAAATAGTAATGAAATATTACGATGCAATAAACTAGATGGGCATGGTCTTCAATCCTTACAGCAAACTTTTTCTAATTCATGTAATCCAGCATTTTTAGATATAGCAATGAAAGTTGGTAAAGAGAAGATATTAAAGTCTGCTGAGAAATTGCATTTATTTGAAAAGGTTGATATTGGTCTTGATGAAGAACGAATTAGAGAAGCTCCAAAAAATATATCAATACGTAATTTAGCTATAGGGCAAGAAAATATAGAATTTACACCACTCCAAATAAATCAAATGACCCAGATAATAGCTAATAATGGAACATTTGAACCATTATATTTATATAAAAGTCTTGTAAATAATGATATGAAGACAATAAAAACTTATAAGTCTTCAAAAAAGGAAGAAATTATTTCTCCTTATGTGTGTACACAAGTAAAAGAAATTATGAAGTCTGTTTCTAAAGTTGGGACAGCTAAAGTCTTAAAGGATTTAGAAGGAGGATGTGGGGTAAAAACTGGTACAGCTCAAAGTAGTCTGAATAAAAAGCCAATAGATCATGGTTGGATAACCGGATTTTATCCAGAGAAAAGACCTAAGTACGTAATAACTGTGCTAGTAGAAGGGACTCAAAAGGAAAGTAAATCAGCAATACCTATATTTAAAGAAATATGTGAAAGTATAAAATAAAGTCATGTATTATAAAATTTAAGGATATATCGTAATTTTAATTTTTAAGTAAGTTGTTTTGACTAATGTTATACGATATATCCTTTTAAAAATATAATATTAATTTTCTTGAACAAGCTCTTTTTCTAGTTTTTTAAGAGCTTTTTTTTCGATTCTGGACACATATGATCTAGAGATATCAAGTCTTTGTGCTATTTCTCTTTGAGTTTTATACCCATAAGGAGTTAACCCGTATCTTAACTGGACAATTTCTCTTTCTCGAGGAGTAAGGATTTTATTAAGTTGTTCATATAGTTTTCCAACCTGAACTTTTAACTCCACTTCATCAAGAACATAATTGACATCTGTACCAAGTATATCTAAAAGACTTATTTCATTACACACTACGCTTTATATGTTATTGGTATTACTAGTCTTCATGTAATTTCAAATGAACCATTAATTCAAAAGAATCCAGTTTTTGTTCTTTGGACTTATAATAAACTGCTTTATCAATTACAGATTTTAGGAGTTTATTTTTTCCAAGGGAATCTGAATCATGGTAAAGTGATAACACAGTTTTAATATCTTCTATTATTTTAGCATTGTCTTTTTTAACTGAATTTAATTTATTTTTTACTGTTTTGATTGAATCTTTAATTTCCTCAGTTCTTGAACTTATATTATTGGACCTTTCAATAAATGTATCTTCATCATATATTCCTCGTTCTAATAAATCATATAACTTATTTTTTTGCTTGCCTAATTCTTTTAATTCAGTTTCTAATCCTTTTAAGACTCTCTTTTGAAATTCTATATTACTGTCTTTATTATTTTTATCTAAATCTATATCAGATGCTTTTAATTGATATTTTTTTACAGTGTCTTCCAAAGATTTTAAAATAGCAGCTTCAATAAATTCAAAGCGAGAACTTTTATTACAGCCAGGATGATAACAAATTATATAGTCGTGGTCTGCATATGGTCTATATACTAATGGTCTACCACAATTTTTGCAAATCACTATTCCTGCAAGTGGATTTTTTATTTGATTACCATAGCTGACATGACCATTTTTTTTTAGTATATTTTGAGCCTTTTTCCATGTTATTTCACTTATTAAAGGTTCATGCTTTCCTTTTGCTTCAATCCATTCATCTTTAGGTCTTAGTTTAACTGTTTTTATTTTATTTGGATTTTTAGATTTTTTATAGTCCTTTTTTTGCCACTGAATGTAGCCACAGTAGACCTTATTTTTTATTATATTTGTAATTGCAGAATTGTACCAATTAGCACCTGTAGCAGTTTTAATGCCTAAGTTATTTAGGTATTTTGATATTTTACTACAACCCATATCTTCATTAATATATAAGTCAAAGATAGTTCTAACTACATCAGCATCTTTATTTGGTACAAGTATTCTTTCTTTTCTGCCTGTTGTTACAGCATCATATCCAAATGGAGCAGAAGTACCTATGAAATTGCCTTCTTCAACTGATTTTATTCTACCTCTTTGCATACGTCTAGATATAAGTTTTAGTTCTTTTCTTGCCATAAATGCTTCAAACTCTGAATACTCTTCATCAAATTCATCTGTTAAGTCATATGTTTTTCTAGGTGTGATGATTTTGGTTTTGCTTTCCTTAAAAGTTTCTAGTATGATACCTTGGTCTTTCATGTCTCCACGACCAAGTCTGTCTAAGTCCATTACTAGAACTGCATCGTATTTATTTTCTTCAACTTCTTTTAGGAGTTCAATCATTTTTGGTCTATGTATTATACTTTCACCAGAAACTAATTCTTCTTTTATCTCAATTACATCTAAGTTTTGTTCTTTTGCTAGTTTTAATAGAGTAGATTTATGTCTACTTAAAGTTTCAAATTCTCCTTGTTTTTCTGCTTCTTCATCAGCACGAGATTTTCTTAAGTATATAGCAATGCTCATAATAAGTAATCACACTCCTTAGGTATATTATAATACTTCACTGTAAAACCTTTATCAATGTATTAATTAACTATGTTAAAATCATTATCCTTAGAATACTGTTTTAAAGCCTCTATTTGTGTTCTTATGCTAAAATTTGTTCTTCTGTACTAAACACGTATAAAGTGCTACTTTTAACATCTCATCACCCACATTTTTATAGTTATGTATAACTAATTATATTATACTATATAGTCTGAATTTTATGGTATTATTAATATAGTTTCATATAATGACTAAAAAATATAATTAAGGAAATAGGGGGAAAGATATGTATTATCATGTTTTTATTAGAATTAATAAGAAATTTAAAAGTGTGATGCAAGACGAGCATATAAACTTATATGAAGTTGATATTGATTCAAAAGAAATATTACTAAGAAATATAGTGCAACCATTTGTGGAAGATGATGAAATTATCCTAAAAGGATGTAAAATATCATCAACTAAAATTAACGACATAATTATTAAGATAACTGATAAAACATCAGAAGAAATTATAAATGATTATAGTTTAGATGATGAATTTGGCAAAAGTATTATAGATGTAGAAGATTTTATAGAGGCTTATCCAGGAACTAAGGATGTAGCTGCAACAATTATAGCTGAAGCGAAAGAGTATACACATAAAAACAAACCAATATTAAGCCTGGATAAGACAAAAGTCTTTATAGTTCATGGTCATGATAATTTAGCTAAAATAGAAGTTGCAAGGTTTATAGAGAAAATAGGATTTGAAGCAATAATTCTTCATGAACAAGCTAATAAAGGAAAAACTATAATTGAGAAGATAGAAGAAAATACAAATGTCGGATTTGCTATAGTTTTGTATACTCCTTGTGATGTAGGTGGAAAAGAAGGCAATTTAAAAGCAAGAGCTAGACAAAATGTAGTCTTTGAACATGGTTTTTTAATGGGGAAAATAGGTAGAAGTAATGTATGTGCATTAGTTAAAGATAATATAGAAACTCCAAATGATATATCAGGAGTAGTATATGTTGCAATGGATTCGGAAGGTGCATGGGAACGTAAGCTTCTAAAGGAAATGCAAGCATCTGGATATGAGATAGACTTAAGTTTACTTTTTAAATAAAATAGAGTGGTTTGATTACTACTCTATTTTATTTTTAGTGTTTATATATTATTTATCTCTTTTTTTCAACTCTTCATCTATAAAATGACAAGCTAATAATATTGGACTAATTTCTAATCCAATTGATAAATCAACTATAGTCGGTATAGTAATATTTTTATATTTATTTCTTTCTAAATCTGATATATACTCTCTGCTGTAATTAGTTCTATTCGCTAATTCTTTTTGTGTTAAACCTCTTAAAATCCTTAAATCTTTTAACATATATGCTTCCTCCTAAATTATCATAGATAATCTATTTTTTACATATAGAAAAAAACAATGCGGTTAATAGCAACATTTTTTTATGGAAATTTGTGGTAGAATGTAGTTAAGAATATTAAGAAAATTTATTTTGAAGGTCTATAAATACCGACCAAATAATTTGTAAGAACAATGTAAAAATAATGTAAAAAATTGTAAGAAAAAAATCAAAAATAAAATTGAAAAGTAAAATATATATGGATTAATTCTAAAAAATTTATGTAAATGATGCTAGTTTATAGATAAAGTGTTTTAGTTATAAGTAGATTATGCTAAATGATAGTTTGAAATTGTGGATAATGTGGATAGTTTTAAAATTAAAACTAAAGTTAGTAAAGATATAGTTTTTTTGTGGGTTGCAGGAATTTTTGGAAGTCTATATAATAGATTTACAAAGTAATTCTTAGAAAATTAGTGAAAATATATTTTTTAAAATAAATTTACTAGAGTTGTAAATTAGAGGATTTTCATACCTATTTCTACGAACGTAAGTTCTGTAGATCTTAATATTTACTAATTTTGGACGAAAATAGGAGATATAAAAGTATTAAAGGGGATTAAAGAAGGTAAGATAGTAAAGAGTTAATATATACCGATATATAGGGGGATGGTTCAAGTGAAAATATAAATAATGTACTAAATTTATACAAATAAGGAAATAATATATAGTATAAGTAAAAATAAAAAGACTGGTGGTGCTTAATATTAGGTGTATTTAAATAATTATTTATAATATTAGGGGTAATATAAAATATTTATGAGTTGGAGGAATGTAGCAATGGATGAAGAAAGAAAAAAATTAATTGATGATGCAGAAAAGCTAGCAAACATAGGAATAAATCAAATTTTAAAATTTAGGGACGCATTAGATATAGAACATTTAAAGTACATAAATATAGTTGCAACAAATTTAAAGCCAAACATAAAAAAATAGCCACCCTTTTGGGTGGTTTTATTGTGTCATATTTTTCATTAAGTTTATAAGAAATTCTTTTTGCTCATCACTTAATTTACTAAAAGTAAATAATATATTTTTCATAAACTTATCATCTTCATTTATAATGTCAGTTGCTATTTTTAGTACTTTTTCATTTTCAGAGAACTCTATAAACATTTCTCCTTTACCAGTTTCTAACCATTCTTTATTAACATTATATAAATCACAAATATCAGATATAACACGCTCTGTAGGCTTTACCTTGCCAGTTTCAATATTTCCATAATTTGAGCGACTTATTTTTATTGATTTAGCTACTTCTTCCTGTGTATGTCCTAAAGTTTTTCGTAATTCGATTAATCTTCCTATTTTTTCTTTTTCCTCCATGTTTATATATCACCTCTTTTCTTTAATAAGATAATAACATTAATACTGAATGTTTGCAACAAGCAAATTTATTTTTAAAAATGCTTGACACAATATTTGAAAAGAGATACAATGATTGTAACAAGCAAGGAGGTGCTAAAATGAAAACACAAAAAACTAATCATCATTTAACTAATTTGAATTTAGATGATGATGATAGAAAGCTTATTCAAATGACTCTTTTGTTTAAAAAATTAAATTTAGAACAACAAGATTATATCTCTGCAATGGCTGATGGTATGAAAGTATCAAATGAGCTTTTAGAAAAAGCAACTATGAATAGTTGATACAAAGCTGAAATGGGATTTTCTCTACAAGTGGCGAAAGATGACTAAAATAGGTTTACTAGGTATCAGTTTGTTCAATACCAAAATAAAAAACTAGGGAGGTAGAAATTATGAGTAATAACTTAATGATATTTGAAGGGAAAGAAGTTGAAGTATTTGAATTTGAAGGGAAAATTTTATTTAATCCTAAGCATGTAGCAGAATGTTTAGAGATTTCAGATGTTAACAGCAGTATTAGAAAATTTAATGATAATCAGGTAGTTAAGTTGACTAATTCTAAAATGCATAATATGCAGTTTAGAAAATTACATAATACAGGAGAGAATTTTCTTACTGAAAGTGGAGTATATAAATTAATATTTAAATCAAGAAAAGAAGAAGCAGAGAGATTTCAAGATTGGGTTACAGATGAAGTTCTACCATCAATAAGAAAGACAGGTGTATACAGTAGTAAAAAATCTGAATGTAGTAAAGATGACTCAGAAATAAAATACATGAATGCTCAAGCAAGATTAAAAAATGCAAGAGCGAGAGAAGCAAAAATATATTTAGAGTTAGCTGACAAAATGTCACAAGCTGGTATACCTGAATTTGCTCAAGTAATGTACTCAAAGACTACTGAGCTTATTTCTGGAGAAACATTAATCCCACTTCCTAAAATGGAAAGAAAAACTTACTCAGCTACAGAGATAGGTAAGATGTTAGGAATTTCAGCTAATAAAGTTGGAGGATTAGCAAATGCTTATAATCTAAAAACAGATGAGTATGGAATTAAGGTATGGGATAAGGCTAAGTATTCAGATAAACAAGTACCTAATTTTAGATATTATGAAAATGTAATACCAGTTCTAGAAAAAGCACTAAAAAGTTTTGAAAACTAAATTCAGAAGTTGCTAAGTACAACTTTAGAAACTTAAATTTAAGGAGGAATAAGAAAATGAAAGAAAATAACAGAATAGTAAGTGTTGGAGCAGAAAGCGGTATGGATTTAACATTTAATGAATTAGAAATGATAAATGATTTTAAAAACTCTATGAATACCATTAACACTAAAATAGCTAATGATTGTGAGATTTTAGAAATAGATAAAGATATTTTAGATAAAATTGCAATAAGTGTAACTTTGAATTATAAAAAAATGAATTTTGAACACTTAGAAATGGATGAAAAACTCTTTGATGATTTTACTTTTGAGTTTATGTTAAAGTTCTTTGGTGATATAGAAGAAGATGAACTAATAAAATATCTTATCCATGTAGAAGAAGAGGAAGAAAGTAACGAATTGAGTGATAGAGAAAGGATATTTTATAAAATAGTAGATACACTTGATACAATAGCAGATATAAAAATAGCAGACCAAAATAAGATAGAAAAAGAAGTTGGTATGTGCATAGGTGAAGATAATTATATAACTTATTGTATAGATGAAGATTTAATAAAATTCTACATTAAAGATGAAGAAGAACTACTTATAAATAAAAATAGTCCTCTGCTATATATGTTAGACACACTATTTTATGAAGTACATGAAGAGTAAAAATTGCAATAATTAAATAAGTATAAGACAAGTTTATGAGCTCATATTTTATAACAAGGGGTGATGTTATGAAAATACTACAACAATTTAAACCATACAAATATGATGAAGAAAAAAACATAGAATATGATGAAAAAATTATAGCTAATCAAAACACAGAAGTTTATATAGTATATCCACGTATATCTGATGAAGAGAACAGAAGAAGATGGAAAGAGTTTGATGAAGTAGCTAAAGAAGTAGCTATTAATATAGCAATGAAGAAAGCTGAGACAGTAGAAAGTTAAAAAAATAGAGAAGTTGCTAAGGTTTAGCACTTTCTCAAAGAAGAAAATTGGACAACTATTTTTAAACAACTAGGAATAAATAGGCGATAGTATGTTTGAAAGAAGGTGATAAAATTGCTGAGCCTTAATATTAACAATAAGAACATAGTAACACTTAAAAAAGATGGTAAGTTTTTAGCAGATATAGTATTTAAGGATATTGAAACTGGTAAGAAAATATCAGTTGGAATATTAAACAAAAAAAGTGCTGGTCAAAGTAACCAACACACAAAAAAATAAAGTTAATAAAATTATAACATAAAAACTATAAATTTAGCTAAAAAAGATTTTGAAATATAAATAGGGGGTGTAGTATATGTCATTAGATGAAGTCACAAAAGATAAATTAGAAGAGAGTATAAGTTTGATTTTAGACTTAAAGGAAAGAAAAAAGAGTATTGAAGAAAATTTAGCTTATGAAAAAGATAACTTACTAGATATACTGAAGAGACTAAATATTACAGAGTATAACTCAATTGAAGAAAATGCAAAAGCTATAGTAATGGATTTTAAAAGAGAAAACTTAATAAAAGATAAAGTAATGTCAACTTTCTTTGAAGTGAATGACAATCAAATTAATAAAGTTGATATATCAGAACATATAAAAATTAGTCCTGTATGCTTTGTATCAGTAATATCTAGAGATAATTAAAATAGTTAATTCTTAGTAGCTATAACAAGATTTGAAAAGGGGATATAATTTTATGGATAATCAAGAAATAATTAAACTAGCACTAGAATCTAAAAATGGAAATGAATTATCGTTTGAAGCACTACTAAGAGAGTTTGACAAAGAAGTAAAGATAACAGCTAATATATTATTAAAAACTAACTCTAATATAGACAAAGATGACTTAATTCAATCTGGATATATTGGATTATATAAGGGTGCAAAAAGTTTTAGATTAAAAGGTATGAAGTACCCTAAGGCATTTTTAATCAAATGTATTAAGAATGAAATGCTTAAATTTGTTATTCAACAAAAAAGGATAAAACATCAATTTATAAATAAAGCACTTTCTATAGAGCCAAAACATTATGAAGTATTATCTAACAATACCTTAATAGAGGAAGAAGTAATAAGCATGGATATTTCAAAGAAAGTGATTAATTATATTAATTATTTACCAGAAACACAGCAAAAGGTAATGAGATTATATGCAAAAGGTTTTGATGTTACAAAAATATCTAAACTATCAAAATGTAAAAGAAAAATGGTAGAAGATAATTTATGTGATGCTACAGAAAATTTAAAAGAATTATGCTTAGATAATATCTATTTATAAAACATAAAAAGGAGAGATTTAAAATGGTTGAAGTTAATATAAAAATCAAAGGCGAAGCAAGTGAAATAATTGACTCAATTAGAACTATATTTAATATCTTTGGTGAAGAATCAATGACAGAGATAAAAGCAGAGCAAGAATATAAAAGTAGACGTAGTAGAAAGTTAAAAACAGAAGATTTGTCAGACCAGGAATAAAGAAGGTGGTATAAGTTGCAACTATATAAGCATCAAGAGGAAGCTTTAAAGCTAACTAAATATAACAATAAATGTGCATACTACCTTGACATGGGGCTTGGGAAGACATTCGTAGGAAGTGAGAAGTTAATAAATTTAGGAAGTAATACAAATTTATTAATCTGTCAGAAATCAAAGATTGATGATTGGATACAGCACTTTAAAACGTATTATCCAGATATAGGTATAATCAATGGAACAAAGAAACTTAGTGAAGGTATAGAGTATTTTAAGTTTGTTGAAATTCCATTTATAGTAGTAATTAATTATGAATTGGCTTTTAGAAGAAAAGAATTATTAGATTTAAAAGATTTTACTCTAATGTTAGATGAATCATCAATGATTCAAAATGAAAAAGCTAAAAGAAGTAAGTTTGTACTAAGTTTAAACCCTAAAAATGTGATACTACTTTCTGGTACTCCATGTAGTGGAAAATATGAGCAACTATATTCTCAAATTAAACTACTAGGGTGGAATATATCAAAAGATTTATATTGGAAGCAATATATTGATGTTGAGTATAAAGATATTGGTGGTTTTCCAATGAAGGTTGTGACAGGCTATAAAAATATTGAAAGATTAAAAAAGAAGTTAAGAGATTATGGAGCAGTATTTATGATGTCAGATGAAGTGTTTGACTTACCAAAACAGATAGATAATGTAATGAAAATTAGCACTACAAGAGAGTATAGGAAGTTTAAAAAAGATTCAATTATAAGTATCTCAGAAGATATTGAACTTGTTGGAGATACTACACTAACTAAAATGTTATATGAAAGGCAATTATGTAGTCAATACAATAAATTTAAGCTAGAAGCTTTTGAAGATTTAATAAACTCAACAAGTGATAGACTAATAGTATTTTACAATTTTAACGAAGAGTTAGACAGATTAATAGAATTATCAAGAGATAGACCAATATCAATAGTAAATGGTTCTATAAAAGATTTAAGCAATTATGAGGAATATAATAACTCAATTACATTTGTACAATATCAAGCAGGAGCTATGGGTTTAAATCTTCAAAAGTGCAATAAGATTATATATTTTAGTCTTACTTTATCTTGTGAATTGTTTATGCAAAGTAAAAAGAGAGTTCATAGAATAGGTCAAGAAAACACATGTTTTTATTATTATATGATTTGTAGAAATAGTGTTGAAGAAAATATATATAAAAGTTTACAAAGTGGTATTGACTATACAAATAAATTATTTGAGAGAGGAGAGTAAAAATGATTAAGTGTGATGAAATTTGTGATTTTAAAGGTGAAAATATTTGTTGTAGTGAGTGTGGAGATAATGAGACTTGTAGTAATATATGCAGTTTAGAATGTAGTACATGTGGGAAGAAAATTATTGTAGATGATGCAGGGTTAGAGGAATTTAGAGATAATAACTATGTTTTATTTAAAAATATATTTAATATATGTGAACAAAAGAAAAATCTTGAGGTAGAAGAAAAGAAAATGAAAGAACAGTTAAAAAAATCAATGGAACTCTATAATATAAAATCATTTGATAATGACATTTTAAAAATGACATATATTGAAGCAAGTACCACAACTACTATTGATAGTAAGAAACTTAAAGAAAAATATCCAGAAATTTATTCAGACTGTTCTAAGGTATCAAATAAAAAGGCATATATAAAAATATCTTTAAAGTAGGTGGTTATATGGGGGCAGAAAAGCAGTTTGAAAATAAAGTTAAGAAGTTTTTAAAAGAACAAGGTTGTTGGTTTATTAAATATTGGGGAGGTTCAGCATATACAAAAAGTGGTATACCAGATTTATTAGTTTGTTGCAGTGGTAAATTTATAGGCATTGAAGTCAAGGCTGAAAAAGGAAAAGCAAGCGAATTACAAAAGTATAATATTAAAGAAATTGAAAAGGCAGGTGGAATAGGAATTATTCTATATCCTAAAGACTTTGATAGATTTAAAAAGATGATTTTAGAAATAAAGAAAGCAGGTGAGTAAATGCAGTTCTCACATAGTAGGATAGGAGTATTTAAGAGTTGTCCATATAAGTATAAGCTACAGTATATTGATAAGGTTAAAACAATATTAAATGCAGATGCTAACAATGCTTTAATATTAGGAACGTCACTTCATACTGGTATTGAAAAAGATGTTGATGCAGCAGTAAAAGAATATTATTTCAGTTATCCAAGTATAACAGATTTACACATTAATGAAGTTATGAAGTTAGATTATTTAATACCAAAAGTAAAAGAAATTTTACCAAAAGGCTTTAATGAGGTTCAAATAACAACTAGTGATTTTATAGGGTTTATAGATTTGTTAGCACCACATGTATATATGACTGATACAAACTTAAATACAAATGAAACAACCATATATTATGAAGATGAAGAAAGAGTATTTGATATTTATGACTTTAAATATTCAAACAACATAGATAGATATTTAGAAAGTGAGCAACTTCATCTATATAAGTATTTTTATGAAAAGCAACATCCAAACCATGAGATAAAAGATTTATACTATGTATTTGTACCTAAAATCCAGATTAGACAGAAAAAAACAGAAAACTTGCATCAATTTAGACAGAGGTTACTTAATGAGCTTGAAAAGTCTGAAATAAAAATAGTAAAGGTTGAGTACGACCCAAATAAAGTTATTAATTTCCTTGTAGACATAAAAAGATGTCTTGAAAACAAGGAATTTGAAAAAAATCAAAATAAATTATGTAACTGGTGTGATTACCAGGACTACTGTGAAAAGGGGATTGATTATATGTTATTACCAAAGAGTGAAAGAAGAAGTGTAGAAGGAATTGATAAAAAAACTTTATGGATTTATGGTTCACCATTTAGTGGGAAAACTACATTAGCAAATGACTTTGAAAAGCCTTTAATGCTTAATACAGATGGAAATATAAAGTTTGTTGATGCTCCATACATTTCTATAAAAGATATTGTAACAGTTGAAGGAAGAATGACAAAGAGACAACTAGCATGGGATGTATTTAAAGAAGCTATAAAAGAATTAGAGAAAAAAGAAAATGATTTTGAAACAATAATTGTTGACTTACTTGAAGATACATATGAAGCTTGTCGACTTTACATGTATGACAAGATGGGAATAACTCATGAATCAGATGATAGTTTTAGAGCATGGGATAAGGTTAGAACAGAGTTTTTAAGTACTATAAAATGTCTTATGAATCTTGATTATAAAAATATAATTCTAATAAGTCATGAGGACACATCAAAAGATATAACTAAAAAGGGTGGAGATAAAGTAACATCAATTAAACCAAACTTACAGGAAAAAGCAGCAAATAAAATAGCAGGCATGGTTGATATAGTCGCAAGAGTAGTGGCTGATGGAGAAGTAAGAACCTTATCTTTTAAGACTAACGAAGTTATATTTGGTGGAGGTAGATTAAAAGTAAAATCTAATGAAATTCCACTTGATTATAATGAATTAATGAAAGTATATGAGGATATTAGTATAGAGAAAAAGGAAATAAAGAAATCAAGTAAACCTAAAAAATCTAAAGCTAATGAAGAAGTAGAAATGACTCCTATAGTAGAAGAAACAAGTGAGAAAACTGAAAAAGAACAAACAGAGGAAGAAGTAATTGAACAAGAAGAAGCAATTAAACCAGTCAAGAAAACTAGAAAAAAGAGAAGTTAGTTTAAGTGATTATATAAGAAAGATTATTAATTAAAAATTTAAAAGAAAAGGATGGTATGTGATATGGATTTTAGTAAATTTGATAAAGCAATAGATGTAAAAGGATTGAAAGAAGATATAAAAGAAGCATCTGAAAATAGTGGTAAATTTAAGGATGTGCCACATGGCACTTATGAAGTAGAAATAAATAAAATGGAGTTAAGCGAGTCTAAAAAAGGTGACCCAATGTTTGTATGTTGGTTTAAAATACTAGAAGGAGAGTATAAAGATTCATTAATATTCATGAATCAAGTAGTTAAGCAAGGTTTTCAAATTCATATAGTAAATGAATTTTTAAGAAGTTTAGAAACTGATATTGAAGTTGAATTTGAATCATACAGCCAATATGCACAACTCATAATGGATATAGCTGAGGAAATAGATGGAGAACTTGAATTTGCTATTGAATATGGTGAGAAGAAAGGTTTTAATACCTTTACAATAAAAGACATATTTGAAGTAGCTTAGAAATTTTATTACAGCTAGGTGTATACATGCATCTAGCTGTAATATTAAAAAGGTAGGTAATTAATATGAGAGTAAAAAGAAAAAATGGAACTTATAAGCCCAGGTAAAATTGTAAGATGTGTTTGGTGTGGAAAAAGATTTTACAAGTTAGATAACTCTAAAGTCATATATTGTAGTAGAAAATGTGCAGCAAAAGCGAGAGGGGTGTTCTAAATGATTTTTTATGATTTTGAAGTATTCTCTTATGACTGGTTAGTTGTATTTATAGATGTTTTAAATAAAAAAGAAGAAGTTATTGTAAATGATATAAATAAGTTAAATTCATTTTATATAGAGCATAGAGAAGATATTTTTATTGGTTACAACAGTAGACATTATGACCAATATATTTTTAAAGGATTATTATGTGGATTTAATGCAAAAGAAATAAATGATTATATTATTGTTAAAGGTCAACCTGGTTGGAAGTTTTCAAACTTATTAAGAAACATACAAATTAATAACTATGATGTTATGACTAGTTTTCATGGATTAAAACAATTAGAAGGTTTTCAAGGGCATAGTATAAAAGAATCTAATGTATCGTTTAATATTGATAGACCATTAACTAATGATGAAATAGAAGAAACTGTAAAATACTGTAGATATGATGTTGAACAAACTATAGATGTTTTTATTGAAAGAAAATCAGAATTTGAAGCACATATGGGATTAATTAAAGCTTTTAAACTTCCAGTATCATATATTGGTAAAACTCAAACACAACTAACAGCAATTATATTAGAAGCTACAAAGAAAGAACATGATGATGAATTTGACTTACAAATACCAGATACTCTAAAAATTGAGAAATATAAGGAAGTTTTAAGCTGGTATAAGAACCCACTAAACCATGACTATTCTAAAAATCTAAAAATTAATATTTCTAATGTACCTCATGTATTCGCTTGGGGTGGTGTTCATGGAGCAATAACAAAATACTATGGTGAAGGTTATTTTTTACATGTGGATGTTAATTCCTTCTATCCAAGTCTTATGATTAGATACAATTACCACTCAAGAAATATAAAAAATCCTCAAAAGTATGTTGAAATTTATGACAAAAACTTACAGTTAAAAAAAGAAAAATCACCTCTAAGACCAGCCTACAAATTGGCAGTTAATAAAACTTATGGAGGAATGAAAGATAAAAACAATAATTTATATGACCCAAGACAGGCTAATAATGTATGTGTTAGTGGACAGCTGTTATTACTTGATTTAATAGAGAAGTTAGAAGGTTATTGTAAACTTATTCAGAGCAATACAGATGGATTAATTGTAAAGTTAAATACAATAGATGATTACGAATTAATAGATGATATATGTTATGAGTGGGAACAAAGGACAGGTATGGGTTTAGGTTTTGATGTATACACTAAAATATTTCAAAAGGATGTTAACAATTATTTAGTTATAACAGAGGATGGAGAAGTTGAAGCAAAAGGATTATATATCAAAGATTTAGGAAATCTAGACTATGATTTACCAATTATAAATAAAGCACTTAAAAATTATATGGTAAACAATACACCTATTGAAGAAACTATAAATAACTGTAATGATTTAATAGAGTTTCAAAAGATAGTAAAAATAAGTAGTAAATATTCACATGGTTTATATAGTCCAACTATAGAGGGAAAAACAAAAAAAGTATTTATTGGTGGTAAGATTTTAAATGATAAATGTTTTAGAGTATTTGCTTCAAAAAATAAAAATGATGGTGGTATTTATAAAGTCAAAAATAAGGAAAAAAATCCAGAAAAATTTGCTAATACCCCAGATAAATGTTTTATAGAAAATGGAAGTGTTATAGGTAAAAAAGTACCAAGAAAGCTAGATAAAACTTGGTATATAGATTTAGCAAATGAAAGACTCAAGCAGTTTGGGGTATTATTAAGTAATTGAGGTGGTGATTGGTGAGCTTTGACATATTTAAAGGATATATAATTACAAATAATAAAAAGGCAGCTGAGAAATTTAAAAATGTAAAAAAGTTAAAAACTTATGAACAGATTAAGAATTTACCAGAGTTTGCAGGTGTTTTAGCAGAAGAAACTATATTAGTTGATATTGATGATTTTGAAAGTAGTGAAATTCTATACAAAATAGTACAAGATTTAAAGCTAAAATGTAGAGTTTACAAGACAACACGAGGTAAGCATTTTCTATTTAAAAATACTAGTTTAGAAAAGAATAGAACAAAATGTAGACTAGCTATAGGTTTAAATTCAGATATAAAATTAGGATGTAAAAATTCCTATTCAATTTTGAAGTTCAACAATATTGAAAGAGAAATTTTATATGATAGTAAAGAAATACAAGAGATACCAATGTATTTAACTCCTATAAAAAATGGAATTGATTTTTTAAGTCTTGGAGAAGGTGATGGAAGAAATCAAGCATTATATAATTATATATTAACTCTACAGAGTAATGATTTTACTATTGAGGAAATAAGAGAAACAATAAGAGTTATTAATAAATATGTTTTAAAAACTCCATTACAAGATAATGAACTTGAAGTAATTTTGAGAGACGAATCCTTTCAAAAGAAGATATTTTTTAATTCAAAAGGTTCATTTTTATTTGATGAGTTTGCTAAATACATAAAAAATAATAATCATGTAATCAAGATAAATGACCAGTTACATTTATATAAGGATGGTATTTATGTAGATGGTCAAGCAAGAATAGAAGCAGAAATGATTAACAATATAAGCAATTTAAATAAGGCTAAGAGGAGTGAAGTACTTAGTTATTTAAATTTATTAATAAGTGAGAATACAAGTATGTCAGAAGCTAATTTAATCGCTTTTAAGAATGGTATATATAATATAGTTGATGATTCTTTTATAGAATTTTCACCAGAATTTATTATAACAAATAAAGTTAACTGGAACTATAATCCAGGAGCATATTCAAAGTTAGTTGATAAAACTATGAATAAATTATCATGTGGAGATTTTGAAATTAGAATGTTACTTGAAGAAGTAGTGGGATACTGTTTTTATAGACGTAATGAGCTTAGAAAAGCTTTTATATTAACTGGAGATAAAGCAAATGGTAAATCTACCTATCTTGATATGATAAAGACATTATTAGGGGATGAAAATACATCAGCACTTGATTTAAAAGAATTAAGTGATAGATTTAAAACTGCTGAGTTATTTGGAAAGCTTGCTAATATAGGAGATGATATAGGAGATGAATTTATTGCTAATCCTGCTATATTTAAAAAGCTAGTAAGTGGTGATAGGGTAAATGTTGAAAGAAAAGGTCAGAATCCATTTGATTTTAACAACTATAGTAAGTTTTTATTTTCAGCTAACAACATACCTAGAATAAAAGATAAGACTGGAGCAGTACTTGATAGATTAATTATTATTCCTTTTAATGCTAGTTTTTCAGTAAATGATAAGGATTTTGACCCTTATATAAAGTACAAATTAAGAGAGCAAGAAGCTATAGAGTATTTAATAAATCTAGGATTAGAAGGCTTAAAAAGAGTATTGAAGAATAGAAAATTTACAGTACCAGATAAGGTTAAAAAAGAAATACTTGAATATGAAG
This sequence comes from Clostridioides sp. ZZV14-6150, assembly GCF_020657875.1. Taxonomy (NCBI): domain Bacteria; kingdom Bacillati; phylum Bacillota; class Clostridia; order Peptostreptococcales; family Peptostreptococcaceae; genus Clostridioides; species Clostridioides sp. ZZV14-6150. The sequence goes on from NZ_JAGWDA010000007.1 coordinate 194,859, forward strand.
AAATCAATAATCCTATTTTAGGATTTTTTAAAGAAGTTGATAAGATAGAAAATGAATCTACAAAAGAAATATACATGAAATATCAGGAGTATTGTATTTTAAATGGATTACAACCTATATCAAACGTAGAATTCTCAAGGCAAGTTGTTAAAAAGTTTGGATATGAAATAAAGGACAAAAAAATCAATGGGAAAAAGTATAGAGTATTCATCAACGGTTCAAGATAGTTCAAGATGGTTCAAGATATGGGTTCAAGATGTAATGCAGTAATATCAATGGGGTTCAAGATGGTTCAAGATGTTTTTGACCTTTATATATATTTAAGTAAAAAATCATCACAAAAAGTTGATGATTTTGCTCCCTTTATATAAAGAATATATATATAATAGTATGGGACTGAACAAATGTTCTTGACTATATATATTGAAATTACTTAAGTTCAAGAGGTTCAACATCTATTTTACATCTTGAACCATCTTGAACTTGGTTTAATTAGTAAGTTATATAATGAAGTTTAATTAAAAAAATAAGTTGTATTTCATTAATAGCCTAATAAAATAATTAAAAAGAAAATTCTGTTAATTTGCAAGGATGTGAAAATGAAGTGACAGACTATGAAAAATTAGAAGAATTGTTAAACTCATATAGTAATTTGGATATTGAAATTAGAGAAATAGAGTTAAAAGTAAGAGGGAGCAGTTTAAGAGGAATAGAATTAAATGGAATGCCTAAAGGAAATAATGTTTCTTCACCAATAGAAAATGAGTTAATATATGTTGAAAGATTGGAGAATGAGAAAATATATCTACAAATTAAAAAAGAATCAGTTAATAATATGTTAAATTTATTAGATGATTTTGAGAAAAATCTAATAGAACTAAGGTATTTTAAAAAATTACAATATAAACAAATAAGTTATGAATTAAATATAAGCGAATTATATGTAGGAAAAAAGAGAAAAAAAGCACTAGATAAAATACTTCCCTTTGCTAAAAAATATAATCTAATATGAAAGTCGTGTTTGTGTCCGATTAATGTCCGATTTATGACCGATTAATGATTGATTTAGTATAGAAACATGTCACATCAATATACTATGAGATAAGTTATAATGGTAGTATGAAACAAGTGTATAATATATCCTCTTGAAAAAGGCTAAGTACCCCTAACTTAGTCTTTTTTATATTTAAAAAAAGTGAGGTGGTGATGTGGCAAAATTAACTGAGAAGCAAAAAAGGTTTTGTGATTACTATATTGAGACTGGCAATGCAACAGAAGCAGCAATAAGAGCAGGATATTCTGAAAAGACTGCTAAAGTAATAGGTGCTGAAAACTTAACAAAACCATACCTAAAAAGTTACATTGATGAAAAACTAAAAGAATTTGAGTCAAACAGGATAGCTGATGCCAAAGAGGTTATGGAGTATTTAACTAAGATAGTAAGGAATGAAGCAAAAGAGGAAGTGGTTGTAGTTTCTGAATATGGTCCAGAAATAATAAAAAAAGATGTAAGCATAAGAGACAGGAACAAAGCTGCTGAACTTCTAGGTAAGAGATATAGGTTATTTACTGATAAGGTAGAAGTTGAAGGAGCTATTCCTATAGTTATAACTGGAGATGATGAAATTGAAGATTAAGAAAGTAAATATAGCAAAGCTAGTAGGTAAGGGGTATAAAGACTATTGGAGATTTAAGGGTCGTTATAGAGTCTGTAAAGGTTCAAGAGCTTCTAAAAAATCAAAGACAACAGCTTTATATTATATTACTAAGTTAATGCAACATCCAGAAGCTAATTTATTAGTTGTGAGGAAAGTGTTTGGAACATTAAGAGATAGTTGTTATAAGGAACTCAAATGGGCTATACATCAGTTAGGAGTAGATAATTATTGGGATAGTACAACTAATCCACTTGAAATTACATACGTTCCTACAGGACAAAAGATATACTTTAGAGGATTTGATGACCCACTTAAAATTACATCTATTACTGTTGATGTTGGAGTACTTTGTTGGTGTTGGATTGAAGAAGCTTATGAGATAACAGATGAAAATAGTTTTAATATGTTAGATGAAAGTATAAGAGGTAAAGTTCCAGATGGCTTATTTAAACAAATAACAATGACCTTTAATCCTTGGAATGAGCATCATTGGATTAAGAAAAGATTTTTTGATACAAAGGATAAGGATATACTTTCAAAGACTACTAATTACCTCTGTAATGAGTTCTTAGATGATGCAGATAAGAAAGTGTTTGAAACTATGAAAAAGAACAATCCAAGGCGTTATAAAGTAGCAGGACTTGGGGATTGGGGTATTGTTGATGGATTAGTATATGAAAACTGGGAAGAGAGAATTTTTAATATAGACACTCTTATAGAGCAGAGGAATATCAAATCAGCTTTTGGGATGGATTTTGGTTATACTAATGACCCATCAACTTTATTTTGTGGTTTAGTTGATGAAACTTCAAAAGAGATTTATGTGTTTGATGAAATATATAAACATGGTATGTCTAATGAGAAACTTTATAGAGAAGTTAATAGGAAAGGATATTCTAAAGAACATATAACAGCAGATTCAGCTTCTCCAAAAGATATTGACCATCTGAGAGAGTTAGGGTTAAGAAATATAAAAGGTTCAAGAAAAGGAAAAGATAGTGTAAATAATGGCATTCAATATATACAAGATTACAAGATTATAATACATCCTAAATGTGTAAACTTTTTAACTGAAATAAGCAATTATACTTGGGATAAAGATAAATTTGGAAATAAGATTAATAAACCTATAGATGATTTTAACCATTTAATGGATGCTATGAGATATGCACTGGAAGATTTCATAAAAGGAGAGGTGTTTAGTTTTGATTAATCTTTTAAGAAAGGGGGTAGCTAAACTGAATAATATTCTAAATAAACCACTAAAACAATCAGCAAACAATTTAAAATATATAGAGTATGAAATAAATAAATGGAAAACATCAAACACTAGAAAAGAGCAGTTACAAGGTGATAGGTATTATAAAGGTGAGCATGATATTTTAAGACGGAAACGTACTGTTATTGGAGAAGGTGGGAAGCTGACAGAAGTTGAAAATCTACCAAATAATAAAATAGTAGATAATAAATATGCTAATTTAGTAGACCAAAAAGTTAATTATTTGCTAGGTAAACCACTTACTTTCCAAACTAAGAATGAAATATATAATTCTTTATTAAAAGATATATTTAATAAGAAGTTTCTTAGGACTTTCAAAAACCTTTGTGAGGACTCTCTAAATGGTGGTATAGCATGGTTACACCCATACTATAGTGAAGATGGTAAACTAAGTTTCAAAAGGTTTCCATCATATGAAGTATTGCCTTTCTGGAAAGATTCAGAGCATACAATATTAGATTTTGCAGTTAGGTTATATGAAGTAAAGGCATATAGTGGAGCAAATGAAAAGATAATTGAGAAGGTGGAAGTATATTCAAAAGAAGGTATAAAGAGATATATTTTACAAGGAATGACTTTGATAGCTGACTCAGAAAGTCCATATTCTTCTTATTTAGTAGTTGAAACTGATGATATTCATGAGGAACTTAATTGGGATAGGATACCATTAATACCATTTAAATACAACAATAAAGAGATAGCACTCATTAAAAGAGTTAAGAGTTTACAGGATGGCATAAATATTATGTTGTCTGATTTTGAGAACAATATGCAAGAAGATGCTAGAAATACAATACTGGTACTTCAAAATTATGATGGTCAAAATCTAGGAGAGTTTAGAAAAAATCTAGCACAGTATGGAGCTGTTAAAGTTCGTACTGTAGATGGGGCAGTAGGAGACTTAAAAACACTAGAGATAAAAGTAAATTCTGATAACTATAAATCTATCTTAGAAGTATTTAAAAAGGCATTAATTGAAAATGGAAGAGGATATGATGCTAAAGATGATAGAATGAGTGGAAATCCAAATCAAATGAATATACAAAGCATGTATAGTGATATAGATTTAGATGCCAATGGTATGGAAACTGAATTTCAAGCTTCCTTTGAAGAACTGTTGTGGTTTGTAAATATGCACATTTTAAATACTGGTCAAGGAAATTATGAAAATGAAGAAGTAGAAATAATCTTTAATAGGGATATATTAATAAATGAAACAGAAAGTATTACTAATTGTCAAAATTCAGTTGGGTTATTATCAGAGGAAACTATTGTATCTCAACATCCTTGGACTATAGATGTTAAGCAAGAACTAGAAAAGAAGAAAAAACAAGAAGAAGTTCAAAGAGAGTATGATGATTTGATACCGAATGATGGTGTTATAGATGAAACATAAAGATTATTGGAGGAAGAGATTTGAACAATTAGAAGAAGCTCAAAATAACAAAAGTGTAAAATATTATCTTGAATTAGAAAAGCAATATAAACTAGCTATGAATAGTGTCGAAAAAGATATATTGTCATGGTACAACAGATTTGCCAAAAATGAGGGAATATCTTTATTAGAAGCTAAGAAACTACTAAATACAAGAGAACTAGAAGAGTTTAAATGGAGTGTAGAAGAATATATTAAATATGGTAAAGAAAATGCTATAAATCAAAAGTGGATGAAAGAGTTAGAAAATGCTAGTGCAAGAGTTCATATAACAAGGCTTGAAGCTTTAAAGTTACAAATACAGCAACAAGTAGAAGTTTTATATGGAAATGAACTTGATGGTATTGATAAACTAATGAGAGATATTTATACAAGTGGATATTATCATACAGCTTTTAATGTTCAACAAGGAGTAAACGTTGGTTGGAGTTTAATGTCACTTGATACTAATAGAATAAATAAAATTATCTCTAAACCATGGGCAACAGATGGATTAAACTTTAGTGAAAGAATTTGGGGTAAACATAGACCTGCTTTAATCAATGAGTTATATACTAAACTGACACAATCAATTATTAGAGGTGAGAATCCAAAAAATCTAGTAAATGACTTTGCTAAGATGTTTAATGTATCTAAATCACAAGCTAAGAACCTAATAATGACTGAATCAGCTTTCTTTGCATCAGCAAGTAGAAAAGATTGTTTTAACGATTTAGATGTAGAGAAATATGAGATAGTTGCTACACTAGATTTAAAAACATCAAATATATGTAGAGAATTAGATGGAAAAATATTTGATATGAAAGGTTATGAGATAGGAGTCACAGCTCCACCATTTCATCCTAGATGTCGTACAACAACAGCTCCTTGGTTTGAAGATGAAGAAGGCTATAGAGCAGCAAGAGATGAAAATGGGAAAACATATTATGTTACATCTAATATGAAATATAAAGAATGGCATGAGAAGACATTTATAATTGATAAAAAAGATGATATACTAAGTAATAAGAGTTGGTTAAAAGCAGATTTTCCAACTGAAAAGAAATTTAAAAAGCATGTAGAAAAACACTTAAATGAATATGGAAATATAACTGCTGAAGAATATCTATCTACTGCAAGAAATTTGTTATCAGAGCAATTAAGTAATGATGTAGAAGGGTTTTTAAGTAAAGATAACTTTTTATTTAAGTATAGAAAGAGTACTAATGATTTTGCTGTTGGAAGAGCTGATGGTAAAATATCAACCTTATTTAAGCCAAAAGAAGGTTATAATTACTGGTTAGAACAAATAAAAGAATATAAGGAGGTTTAGATATGAATTGTCCAGTATGTGGTAAAGATGTAGATGTGTTTGATATTTGTGAAAATTGTAATTGGCAAAACAGTGGACCAAAAGAAACTAATTACAAAGGACCAAACAAAATGTCATTAAAAGAAGCTAAAGAAGCTTATGAAAAAGGTAAAAAAGTAATATAAAAGCACTTGCTAAATAATAAATTAGTAGGTGCTTTTATTATGTAAAAATTTAAAAAAGGTAGGTGATTTTAATGTGTATATTAACTCAAGTTATAGTTGTAGTTTGTGTAGTACAAATCGTTATTAATTGTATTGCTAATGTTAATGTAGGTATTCTTTGTAATAAATTAAAAAAAGAAAATAAAGCTAATATAGATAAAGTTTCTGATGAAATTTTAAAGAGAGTAATGGAAGAATTAAATAAATCATTAGATAAAAGTCTATAAGGGCTTTTTTATTATGTAAAAAATGAAAGGAGACATTTAAAATGGATTGGTTAAAAGAATTGCTAGAAGGAACAAAAATAGAAGATAACAAGATTGATGTAGTTTCTTTACAAAAGTCTATAGAAAAGAAAATAAAAGAGACTACAGTTAACAAAGAAGATTACGAAAATCTTGAAATACAATTAAACACAGCAAATGAGACAATTGAAGGTTTTAAAGGAGTTATGACAAAACAAGAGGTTGAACAATTAAAAGCAACTTATGAAGCTGAAATAAAACAGATAAGGAGGGATTCTATTGATGAAAGATTACTAACAGAAAATAGAGCAAGAAATAAAAAAGCAACAAAGGCATTACTTGAAGAAATTGAGGAAGAAGATTATGAAAAGTATGAGTCTTTAAGATTAGCACAGATTAAGAAACTACAAGAAAGTGAAGAAAGTAAGTTTTTATTTGAAGAAGTTCAAGAAACAAAAGTAAATTTTAAAGGAGTAAATCCAGGAGAAAGTAATCCTATAGTAGAAAAATCAACAGAAGATTTTACTTATGAAGATTGGTGCAATCAATTAGAAAATTAAAGAAAAGAGGTAAATAAATATGGCAAATACAAAATTTGACGCAAAATCATTTAATGCAGAAGCATTTGGGAAGTATATGGAGTCAGCTCCAACACTAAAAAGAAATGAATTATTAAAATCAAGAGCTTTAAAATCAAACTCAGAAATTAGAAACTTATTTAGTAGTCAAACAACTACATCATATGGAAGAATACCTATGTATGGCAACTTAGAAGGGGATGCACTTAACTATGATGGTATGACTGATATAACAGCAGATACTACTGTTACCTATGAAAGAGGTGTTGTAGTAATTGGTAGAGCTAAAGCATGGATGGAGAAAGATTTTAGTCAAGATATAACAGCAGGTGTAGACTTTATGGCTAATGTAAGAAATAAAGTAGCTTCATTTTGGGAGGATGTTGACCAAGATACACTGTTATCAATATTAAAAGGCATATTTTCAATGACAGGAACTGAAAATAAGAAGTTTGTTGATTTTCATACATCAGATGTAACTAAAAATGGTGATGGGAAAGTTTCTGCTGAAAGCCTTAATACTACTATACAAAAAGCATGTGGGGATAATAAAAATAAATTTAGTTTAGCTATCATGCACAGTAGTGTAGCTACTAATTTAGAAAATTTAAATCTATTAGCTTATCTAAAGTATACTGACGAGCAAGGAATACAAAGAGATTTAGGTTTAGCTACATGGAATGGTAGAACTGTATTAATTGATGATAGTATGCCAGTAGAAGATGTTGCAGAAAGTGCAAGTGGTGCAGGTGATGGATATACAAAATATACTACTTATATATTAGGTGATGGAGCTTTTGATTATGAGGATATAGGAGCAAAAATTCCTTATGAAATGGATAGAGACCCTAAAACAAATGGTGGTCAAGATACTTTATATACTAGACAAAGAAAAGTATTTGCACCTTGTGGAATTTCATATGAAAAGAAAAAACAAGTTTCACTATCTCCAACAAAATCAGAACTTGAAGATGGTTCAAACTGGACCCTAGTAAATGATGGGGCAACAACTAAAACAAAATATATAGACCATAAATCAATTGCAATTGCTCAAATAATATCAAAAGGTTAAATTTTATGGAAAATAACATGATTGACAATATAGAAAAAAGACTTCAAGGATTTGGATATACTCTAAAAGATGGAGATAAATGGTTAATAGATTTTGTAAAAGAAAAGATAGAAAATATAATTAAACTAGATTGTAATATAAAAGCTGTGCCAATTGAATTAAAAGAAATTGAAGTAGATATGATAGTTGGAGAGTTCTTGTTTACTAAGAAAAATATAGGGCAATTAGACATAGAGAGTCTTAATTTTGAAGCTGTAGAAAAGTCTATATCAGAAGGTGATACAAAGGTAGATTTTGCTATAGGGAGTGGCTCACAAACTCCCGAGCAACGTTTTGATAGTCTTATAACCTACCTTACTACTTATGGTAAGAATAAAATATTAACCTTTAGGTGTTTAAGATGGTAAACAGAACTAGAAAAGCAATAGAAATGATGTATAGAGATAAATGTACTATAGTTGAGTATCAGCCAATTAAAGACCCTATAACAAAGCGAACAAATAACAAAGAAGTAGTTGTATTAGAAAATCAACTTTGTAAGTTATCATATAAAAATATTACATCAGCTACAGATGGAAAAGTAGCTAAACTAGAGCAAACTATTAAACTCTTTATATCTCCAGATATAGAAATTAAAGCAGGTTCAAAACTTATTATAAATGATAAAGAATATGTAAGAAGTGGAGAATCAGCTATATATCCAAACCATCAAGAAGTTGTCTTAGAATTACTAGAGGATAAAGCATAATGGCTAGATGGGGTAGTGTTGATTTTAGAGAGTTTAAAAGAGCTTGTAAAAGGATGGAGAAATTTACAAAGATTGATTTAGATAAGTTTTGTAAAGATGCAGCAAGAGAATTGGCAGCAAGACTCTTAGGAAAAGTAATTAGAAGAACTCCAGTAGATACAGGATTTTTGAGAGAGGGTTGGAGTGGAGTAGCTTATGCTAGGTCGCTTCCTGTTTACAAACAAGGTAATAATTATATTATAGAAGTTGTTAATCCAACTGAATATGCAAGTTATGTAAATTTCGGGCATAGAACTAAAGATGGAAAAGGTTGGGTAAAAGGACAACATTTCTTAACAATTTCAGAGATGGAACTACAAAGCCAAGTTGATAAGATTATAGAGAAAAAGTTATTAATATTACTTAAAGGAGTATTTGATGCTTAATAATATAATTGATGGAATATCTATTAAATTAGATAAAACATTTGGAGAGAGTTATACAATTTATAGTGAAGATGTGGAGCAAGGGATTAATGAACCTTGTTTTTTTATTGTTCCTTTAAATCCAAGCAAAGTATCATATCCAAGTGGCAGGACATTAAAAAAGAACTCTTTTGATGTACATTATTTTCCCAAAAGTAATGATAAATCATTTGAAATAAATGAGATAGCTGAAATGTTATTAGAGGAATTAGAGTATATAGAAATTGATGGAGATTTAGTCAGAGGTACAAATATGAACTTTGAAATTGTAGATAATGTTCTTCATTTCTTCGTTGATTATAACTACTTTACTATAAAAAGTAATGATACAGATAAGATGGATACAGTAGAGTTATTCGGTGGGTTGAAGAGAGGTGATAATTTTGAGTAAAACATTAAGCAAAGAAGATAACTACAAGTTTACTAAGGAGCAGATAGTTAACTCTAAGAAGTATGTAAATAGAAAAGACTTATTAAATGCAATTTTAAAAGAAAATGAGTTATATTCTTTCTCAGAAGTAGAGGAAATAATAAATAATTTTATGAAAGGAGTGAGTTAATATGGCTTTAGGTGGAGGAACATTTGTAACACAAAATAAAGTATTACCAGGTGCTTATATAAATTTTATCTCAGCTAAGAGAGCAACTAGTTCATTATCTGATAGAGGTATTGTAGCAATGCCAATTGAGCTTGATTGGGGTATTAATGAAGAAGTATTTCAAGTAACCAGTGATGATTTTGAGAAATATTCAACAAAGTTCTTTGGATATGATTACACTCATGAAAAATTGAAAGGTTTGAGAGATTTATTCAAAAATATAAGATTAGGATATTTCTATAAGCTAAATAAAGGTGTTAAAGCTAGTTGCACTATTGCTACTGCTAAATATAGTGGAATAAGAGGTAATGATTTGAAGATAGTAGTTACAACAAACATTGATGATAACACTAAGTTTGATGTTGTAACACTTTTAGATAATAAGAAGGTAGATACTCAAATAGCTAAAGTGATTACAGACTTACAAGATAATGACTATATCACTTGGAAGAAGGATGCAACACTAGAAGCAAGTGCAGGACTTGTATTTACTGGTGGAGCTAATGGCGAAGCTGTGACAGGAGCAGAGTACCAAACTTTCTTAGACAAAATAGAAAGTTATTCATTTAATGCACTAGGGTGTTTGGCTACAACAGCAGAAATCAAAAGTTTATTTGTAGAATTTACAAAGAGAATGAGAGATAAGGTAGGAGCTAAGTTTCAAACAGTACTATATAAGAAAAGTGATGCAGATTATGAAGGTGTAGTGTCTGTAGAAAATAAGATTAAAGATAAAGATTTAGTTGAATCTAGCTTGATTTATTGGGCTATTGGAGCTATAGCAGGATGTGACATAAATAAATCTAATACTAATAAAAAGTATGATGGTGAGTTTGATGTTGATGTAAATTACACTCAGATACAGTTAGAAGAAGCTTTAAAAACTGGTAAATTTATATTTCATAAAGTTGGTGATGAAGTTCATGTGTTAGAGGACATAAATACTTTTGTATCATTTACAGATGATAAAAATGACGATTTTTCAAGTAACCAAAGTGTTAGAGTACTTGACCAAATTGCTAATGATATAGCGACTTTATTTAATACAAAGTACTTGGGTGAAGTACCAAATGATAAATCTGGTCGTATCTCGTTTTGGAATGATGTAGTTAAGCATCATGAACAACTACAAAATATAAGAGCAATAGAAGATTTCAAAGCTGATGATGTTTCTGTAGAACCTGGAAGCGACAAGAAGACTGTTGTAGTAAGTGATGCTGTAAAAGTTATTAGTGCTATGAGTAAGCTTTATATGACTGTTTCAGTTAGTTAACAATAAGAAAGGAGAATAATTATAATGGCACAACAAATAAAAGCAAGAGATACAATAAGTGCATCTAAGGCAGAGTGTTTTGTAACTATAAAAGGTAAAAGATATAACTTTATGCAAGCTATTAACTTAGAAGCTAAAATGGAAAAGAATAAGAGTGAGATACCTATATTAGGTAGTACTACAAAAGGAAATAAATCAACAGGAAGTAAATATTCAGGAAATGCAACATTTTATTATAATACCTCTATATTTAGAGAATTGTTGTATGAGTATAAAGAAACTGGTGAGGATATTTACTTTGATATACAAATTACCAATGAAGACCCAACAAGTTCAGTGGGTCGTCAAACTATAATACTGGAAGATTGCAATATGGACTCAGGCATAATTGCTAAATTTGATGCTGATGGTGAGTATTTAGATGAAGATATGGATTTTACTTTTGAGAATTGGAAATTAGTTGAGAAATTTAATATAGCAAATGGTATGGAGTAAAATACACATTTATGATTTATGGATGTGTATTTTTTATTTATAAGAATAGGAGATGATTAAAATTAAGGATAAATATGAGATAAAAGATTCAATTTCTTTTGATTATAGCAATAAAAGACCTTTGGAAGAACGTGTCAGCGAGATGTATAAAAAGGCAGGAAAATATCTTATAGATATTTCAGATAAGTTAGCAACAGATACAATTGATGGTTCGTCATTAAAGCCAATAATCATAAAATTTGAAATAAATGAAGCTGGTGTTGCAACAATAGAAAAACAAACAAAATATTTGGTGATGGAGGTAGAATAAGAATATGGGAGATTTAAACGCTTTTTTAAGTCAAAATGCAATAAAAGTAGAGAATAGAAAGTATGTGGCAAGTGAAAGGTTTATAGGAGAAGATGGAAAAGCAATCGAATGGGAACTTAAAGCAATAGATTCAGATAGAGATAGACAATTAAGAAAAGATTCAACTATAAGAGTACCTGTACTAAATAAAAAAGGGAAAGCAACAGGGCAATACACTAGTGAAACAGATTTTAATACTTATACTTTGAAACTGTGTGTAGAAACTGTAGTATTTCCAGATTTACATGATGCAGAACTTCAAAATAGCTATGGTGTAATGGGAGCAGAGGAACTATTAACAACAATGTTAACTCCTGGTGAATACACAGACCTTTCAAGTGAGGTAGGAGAAGTGAATGGTTTTGATAGGACTTTTGAAGATAAAGTAGAAGAAGCAAAAAACTAATTGAAGGAGGCGATTATGATGCTAGTGTAGCTCATTATTGCCTTCATAAATTCAAATGGAAACCACATGAATATACAGATTTACCAGACTACGAGAGGGCATTTGTTGCTGCTTCTATAGATATTAAAGTAGAAGAAGAAATAAAAGAAGAAAAGAAGAATGCTAAAGAAGCTAGAAGGAGTAGAAGAAGATAATATCTAATGTAAAAATTTTACTAATATAGTATAATAATCTTATAAAATTATTGTACTGGAGGAAAACTTATGGGGTTATTTGGGAAGAAAAAAGCAGATATATGCTGTATTTGTGATACTGAGATAGGAGTGTTGAATATTGAAGATGGTTGGATATGCAATTCTTGTTTTAAAGAATATTGTGATGCACTTTCTATGACTAAAGCACCTAAAATTTTAAAAAAATTAGATATTGAAAAAACTATATCATCAACTAAAAAAAACAATGAACTCCAAAAAATATTTAATCCAACTAATAATATAGAGAACTATATAGAATTTGATGAAGATAATAAAAAATGGCTTGTGTCTAAAAGAAGTGAAAACGATAAAAAAGCTCCTATCATTCATTCTTATGAAAATATTGTGAAATTTGAAATTTTAGAAGATGGAGAGTCTATAGTTAGTGGAGGAGTGGGAAGAGCTATAGTTGGAGGAGCTTTGTTTGGTGCTACTGGAGCTATAGTTGGAGGAGTAACAGGCAAAAAAACAGCAAGAAAGGTTGTTAATTCATTTAAAATTAAAATAACAATTAACGATATTGATAATCCTGTTGAGTATATTGAATTGATTAATAAAAAGACTAAAACCAATTCCAGTGTTTATGAGAAAGCATACAAAGATGCACATAAAATTTTATCAACATTATCCGCTATTACACAAAGTATTAAAGTTGCAGATAATATAAATTCTAATTCTGTAGCTGATGAAATATTAAAATATAAAAATCTTTTGGATATTGAAGCCATCACACAAGAAGAATTTGATACTAAGAAAAAAGAATTGCTAAATTTATAATATATAAGCACTTACTTAAAAATAAGTAAGTGCTTATATTATGTTAAAAAAGAAAGGAGGTTAAAAATGGCAACTATACAAACATCTATCCGAATTTTCGACGGAATGACACCTGCTTTTAGGCACATGACTAATGCTATGAATATTGTATTAAGTTCATTCGAGCAATTACAAAGAACATCTAGCAATGCTATAGATGCTAATAGTATTAGAACAGCTAGAGAAGAACTAGCACGTGCAGAAGCTGGGTTTGATAGATTAGAACAACAAATAAGAGAAGCTGATGGGCAACAGCGAAGACTTAATGAGGATATAAATAAGGGTGCAAGTTCTACAGATAGATTAGTTGGAAGTGCAAAGAAGTTAGCAGCAACTTATTTAGGTATAAGAACATTAGGAGGTCTAGGAAATTTAAGCGACCAGATGACAAGTACCAATGCGAGACTGAGTATGATTAACGATGGGCAACAATCGGATGGCGGACTTAACAAAATGATATTTCAATCAGCTGAAAGGTCAAGAGCATCTTATTTAGATACTGCAAAAATAGTTTCGCGTGTAGGTATGAATGCAGGTAAAGCATTTAGCAGTACAAAAGAAATTGTAGGTTTTGCAGAGCAATTAAACAAAAAATTCGTAATAGCAGGTGCAAGTACTGAGGAAATGAATTCGGCACTTTTACAGTTGACTCAAGGGCTGGGAAGTGGAGTTTTGCGTGGAGAAGAGTTAAATGCTGTGTTTGAGTCAGCACCTAACATCATCCAATCGATTGCAGATTATTTGGACGTGGACATAGGAAAAATAAGAGGAATGGCATCAGAGGGAATGTTAACAGCAGATATTGTAAAAAACTCATTACTTGCAGCAGCAGAGCAGACCAATGCAGAGTTTGAAAAAATGCCTTACACATTTTCTCAAATTTGGACTTCAATTAAAAATAATGCAATCATGATATTTGGTGTTATACAGAAAAAAATTGAACAGTCTATGTCTAGTAAGGGATTTCGAACCTTTATAGATAATTTTATAGACTCTTTGTATGTACTTGGAAATGTTGCTTATAACATTTTTAATGGAATTATAAGTATATTAGGGAGCCCAGCTTTTCAAAGTTTTTCAAACACAATGATTGTTGGGATAAGTTTAATTTCACAAGCACTAGGCTGGATAATAACACAAGCATTAAATGTAGTTAATATTTTCGCTCAAAATTGGAGTATTATTTCTCCTATAATTTTGGGGATAGCTTCTGTTTTTATAATATTTCAAGCAGTTTTACTAGCAACTAAAATAGCTACCTTAGGCAATGTGATTGCAAATATTGCTCATGCTGCAGCTTCTTCATTTTCTGCACTAATGACTAATATTCAAGCAGCAGCATTAATGCGTGCAAATGGAGCGACTTTATCAGCAACAATAGCTACTTGGGGATTGAATGCTGCACTTTTAGCTAATCCAATTACATGGGTAGTATTAGGATTTTTAGCATTCATAGTCATTATATTTGTAGCAGTAGCTGCAATGAATAAGTTCGCGGGAACAAGTTTATCTGCTATAGGTGTTGTTACAGGAGCATTAGCAGGTTTAACAGCATTTATTATAAATAGTGTGTTTTTTTGGGTTAATGTTTTTATATCGTTTGCTGAGTTTTTTACAAATGTATTGGACCATCCAGTTTATTCAGTGAAGAAATTATTTTTTAATTTAGCTACAGCAGTATTAAATAATCTTATATCTATGACACAAGGATGTGATGAATTTGCTACTAATTTAGCAAACTCTATCATAGATGGAATTAATGGGGCATTAAAAGCTTGGAATAAATTTGTGGATGTCTTAAATAAATTTGGAGGACTTGGAGATAAGCTAGGACTCGGAAAAGCTGATATGATTGGGCACACAAAGTCTATTACAAGTACACTTCAAAAAGCTAAAGGAAACTTAAATAAGTGGCTTGGAGCAGAACCAAAAGGTTATAAATCGTTTAAACAATTAGAGTACAAAAATGTCGAAGATTGGATGAAGAATGGATATGCTTTTGGTCAAAACTTAGAAAATAAAATAAAAGATGCTTTTGATATTAGCAAAATAGCAGAAAAAGCAAAAAAAGATTTAGGTCTAGATGACCTTTGGGACAAAAAGTATGGATTAGGAGATGGATTGGGTTCGGCTGGATTAAATTCTCCGCTTGGCGACGCTGCAAAAGGAGCAAAAGATACAGCAGGAAACACCGCTAAAATGGCTAAGACAATGGATAAAAGTCAAGAGGACTTAAAATACTTAAGAGATATTGCGGAACAAGAGACTATCAACAGATTTACAGGAGTAAACATTAAAATAGACATGAACAATACAAACAATATAAGTAGAGATACTGACTTAGATGGAATAGTTAATGTACTAACTGAAAAATTAAACGACGCAATGGTTGTATCGGCAGAAGGAGTAGTTTAGAAAGGAGAGTGAAAAAATGGCTTATGATTTTTACTTGGATGGAGTACAATTACCAATCACACCTGGCAAATTAGAAATAAAAACAACAAATAAAAATAAAACTGTAGACCTTATAAATGATGGAGAAGTAAACATATTAAAGACTCCTGGTCTATCTGAAATAAGTTTTGAAGCAGAGTTTACACATAATAAACTACCATTCTATCGAGGTACTTTTAAAGATGTTCAATTCTTTTTAAGTAAATTAGAACTACTAAAGACAGATTGTAAGCCATTTCAATTTATTGTATCTCGACAACTTGGGAATAAAGTACTATTTAATACAAATAGAAAAGTATCACTTGAGGAATATAACATAGTAGAAGATGCAGAAAATGGTTCAGATTTTAAGGTTGCAATAAAGTTAAAACAATATAGAGATTACTCAACTAGAAAATTAGTTCTTGCTCCTCCTAAAAGTGATACTGGTAGACCTAATGTAAAAATAGAACCTAAGAGAGTTGATTCAGTCAATGCACCAAGTGGTAAAACATACACAGTCAAAAGCGGGGATTCTCTTTGGTCAATTTGTCAAAAGCAATTAGGAAATGGGTCACTATATAAGAAAGTATATGAACTAAATAAAAGTATGATGGATAAAGCAAATAAGGGTAAAAAAGTACCTAAATACACCATCTATAAAGGGCAGGTGTTAAAACTTGGCTGATGAATTAGTATTAGCAAATGATAGAGATGTAAGGTTAGTTATTGCTCATTGGGAAGATTTCTATGAGCCAGTTGTCCTTGATAACATAACATGGGAGATAGAAAGACGAGGTACACCAAGTAAATTAGAATTTACCATAGTCATGGATGATATATTAGAGTTCTGTGAAGGTAATTCTGTAAGGCTGTATTACAAGGGAATAGGCATATTCTATGGATATATATTTCAGAAGAAAAGAGATAAAGAAAATCACATTAAAATTGTTGCTTATGACCAGTTGAGATATTTTAAGAATAAAGATACTTACGTATATAGTAATAAAACTGCATCCGAACTTGTAAAAATGTTGGCTAAAGATTTTAAATTAAAATACAATGTTATAGAAGATACAAAATATAAAATATCGAGAGTTGAAGAAAATAAAACACTCTTTGATATGGTTTTAACTGCTCTTGATGATACCTTAAGAGAGAAAAAGGAAATGTATGTACTCTATGATGATTTTGGAAGAATAACATTAAAAAATGTAGCATCAATGAAACTAGATATTGTTATGAATAATGATGTAATAGAGGATTTTGACTATAATTCATCAATAGATAGCGATACTTACACAAAGATAAAACTTGTGAGAGACAATGAAGAAACAGGAAAAAGGGATGTTTATATTGCACAAGATTCTACGCATATGAGAAGCTGGGGAATACTTCAAATGTTTGATACAGTTGATAAAAATATGAGTGAAGCAGAGATAAAACAAAAGTGTGATATACTTCTAAAATTATATAATAAGAAAACTAAGTCATTAAGTTT
>NZ_JAGWDA010000008.1:0-206179 GCF_020657875.1 Clostridioides sp. ZZV14-6150
TTTAGCTTTAGTATTTGTATTTATCTGTAAAGTGCTTTTAGATTTATTCTTAAAGACAGGTCTTGGATACACTCTAAAAGGTGTTGGTGACAACTCTCAAATGATTAAATCTTTGGGTATAAATATTGGTTCTATAAAAATATTAGGACTTATGATTTCAAATGGACTTATAGCTTTATCTGGTAGTTTGATGGCTCAATTCTTAGGATTTTCAGATGTAAATATGGGTATTGGAACTTTAGTACTTGGAATTGCTTCTATCATAATTGGTATTACATTATTTAAGAAATTCACTTTTATTAAAGATACTACTGCAATAATTGTTGGCTCTTTCATATACCAATTCACTATATACTTTGCAATGAGTTTAGGTATGCTATCAACTGATTTAAAACTGATAACTGCCATAGTTATAATAGCTTTCTTAGCTACTGGTAACTTAAATATCTCACTAAAAAAAAACAAGTACAAAGCTAGTACCAAAAATAAATCTGAAAAAAGAGGTGTTATAGATGTTACAAATTAAAAATCTTTCAAAGAGTTTCCCAAATCCATACGGTCAACCTAATACTATATTTGAAAATTTATCAATTGACATAGAAGATGGTGAATTTGTAAGTATCATAGGTAGTAATGGAACTGGTAAATCCACTTTATTAAATATAATATCGGGTCTTATAAAAGAATCTTCTGGTCAAGTATTATTAAATAAACACAATCTATCTAATTTAGCTGAACATAGAAGAACTCAAATAGTAAGTAGAGTTTTTCAAGACCCAAGTTTAGGAACTTGTCCTTCTATGACAGTTAGAGAAAACTTATCCTTGGCTCTTAATAAAGGTAAGTTATTGAATCTAAAAAAATGTCTTCGTTATAAAAGAGATTTTCTAGAAAATTTATTAGAAGGAGTTTCTCTGGATTTAAAAAAATACCTAGACGTACAAGTACAATTTTTATCAGGAGGTCAAAGACAATCACTTTCACTAATTATGTCATGCTTAACAAGCCCTTCAGTTTTATTACTTGATGAACATACAGCGGCACTTGACCCAAAGACATCAAATGAAGTAATTGAATTAACTGATAAGATTGTAAGAAAAAAAAATATAACTACCCTTATGGTAACTCACAACTTAAAGCATGCTCTTCAGTATGGAGATAGATTGATAATGCTCCATAAAGGTGAAGTTGTCTTAGATGTAAAGGGAAAAGAAAAAGAAAAATTAACAGTTGAAGAAATATTAGAAAAATTTGAATATGCAGTTTAAAAGTATCTATTATGATAATTTAATTTTAGCTTAGTTACAAGTTAGTTTATTTATAAAATAATTTTAAAGTCATAACATTTTTAGCAATACTACAACAATTCATATGAATATATGAACATATATAACAATAAAACTTTTGAGGGGGATATAAAAATGATTAATAAAAAAAGATTGGTAAGTTTAATTTTAGCTGGTGCTCTTGGAGTATCTATGCTTACAGGATGTTCACAAGGTGGAGACTCTGGCAATTCTAAACAAGAAAATAGCTCTAAAGATAAAGAAGTGAAAAAAATTGGTATAACTCAATTGGTTGAACATCCAGCATTAGATGCTACTAAAACAGGATTTGTAAAAGCCTTAGAAAAAAATGGATTTAAAGATGGAGAAAATATTGATATAGATTTCCAAAATGCTCAAAATGATATGCCTACTACACAAAGTATTGCAAGTAAATTTGCATCTGATAAAAAGGATTTAATATTTGCCATATCTACTCCATCTGCTCAAGCAGCGTACAATGCAACTAAGGATATACCTATACTTATAACTGCTGTCAGTGACCCTGTTTCTGCTGGCTTAGTTAAATCAATTGAAAAACCAGGTGGAAATGTATCTGGAACATCAGATTTCGTTTCTGTGGAAAAAGGCTTAGAACTTCTTAAAATATTTGCTCCTAAGGCAAAAACTATAGGAGTTATGTACAATACTAGTGAAGTTAATTCAAAAGTTCAAGTGGATGCTTTAAAAGAATATGCTTCTAAAAATGGTTTTAAAGTTGTTGAAAAAGGGATAACTACTTCAAATGAAGTCAATCAGGGAATTTCTAGTTTAGTTGGTAAGATAGATGTTTTATATGTTCCTACTGACAACTTAGTAGCTTCTTCTATGCCTATAGTTTCTAAAATAGCTACTGAAAATAAGATTCCAGTTATAGCAGCTGAATCTGGTCCAGTTGAAAAAGGTGCTCTTGCTTGTCAAGGTATAAACTATGAAAAACTTGGTTACAAAACAGGTGAGATGGCTGTTAAAATTTTAAATGGTGAATCAGTTTCTGATATGCCTGTAGCTACATCAGATGATACAGATATCATTGTTAATGAAGATATATTAAAAGCTTTAGGTATGGAAAAACCTTCTAATGAAAATATTTCTTATGTAAAAACTAAACAAGAATAAATATAATAGATTTTTATGAGGGAGTGGTCAAAATGAAGTCCAGTAAGTTGATAAATTTAATTTTAATTGGTGTTCTTAGTGTATCCACCATTACAGGTTGTTCTAAAAATAATGAGGATGATTCAAATAAATCATCTGATAAAAATAATGAAATTAAAAAAATTGGTATTACTCAATTGGTTGAGCATCAAGCTTTAGATGCATCTAGAGAAGGATTCATTAAAGCTCTAGAAGATAATGGATTTAAAGATGGTAAAAATATAGAAATAGATTATCAAAATGCTCAAAATGATATGCCTACTACACAAACTATAGCTAGTAAATTTGTTTCTGATAAAAAAGATTTGATATTTGCTATATCTACTCCATCTGCTCAGGCAGCATACAATGCTACTAAAGATATACCTATACTTATAACTGCTGTAACTGACCCTGTTTCTGCTGGATTTGCAGATTCTTTAGATAAACCAGGTAAAAATGTTTCTGGAACTTCCAATTTTACACCTATTGATAAGAGTTTAAAGGCTCTTGATATACTCATCCCACAAGCAAAGACTATAGGTGTTATATATAATACTAGCGAGGTAAATTCTAAAGTTCAAGTTGATAACTTGAAGAAATATGCAAATGATAAAGGCCTTAAAATTGTTGAAAAAGGAATTAGTTCTTCTAGTGAAATAAATCAAGCTGCTTCTAGTTTAATGGGTAATGTAGATGTTATTTACGCTCCTACAGATAATTTACTTGCATCTTCTATGCCTATAGTTTCTCAACTTGCTACTAAAAACAAAATACCTATAATAGCTGCAGAAGAGGGTATGGTAAAAGGTGGAGCATTGGCTTGCCAAGGTATAGATTATGAAAAATTAGGTTATAAGACTGGTGAGATGGCTGTTAAGATTCTAAAAGGAGAATCTAAAGTTTCAGATATGCCTATAACAAGTTTAGAAGAAACTAATTTAATTATTAATGAAGATACTCTAAAGGCACTTTCTATAGATAAACCTTCTGACGAGAATATAGTTTATATTAAAACTGAAAATAAATAATTTGGCTACTCTAATTAATATAAAATATTAAAACAAAGTAAAATTCAATGAGATTTTTGTATACAATCAATATGCCTGTTTCTATGAGTTTTTCAAGACATAAAACAGGCATATATTTTTACTTTTAATACATTATTTATTTAAAGATAGTATGTAAATACTCTTAACTTATTTATATAAATAAGCTTATTTTTCTATTTTCTTTATTACTCTACATGGATTTCCAACTGCTATAGTATTTGATGGTATATCTTTTGTAACCACACTTCCTGCACCTATTACCACATTATCACCTATAGTAACTCCTGGAGTTATAATTGCTCCTCCACCTATCCATGCATTATGCCCTATCTTTACAGGTGAGCCATACTCTATTCCTGAAATTCTAAGCTGTGCATCAATTGGATGATAAGCTGTATAAATTTGAACATTTGGAGCTAACATTACATTATCACCGATTTCAATTTTACATACATCTAAAAAAATACAGTCATAATTTGCAAAAAAATTTTCACCTACATGTATATTATATCCATAGTCACACTTTATGCTTTGTTCCACATTTATTTTATTACCAACTGAACCAAATAGTTGTCTTAAAATATCTGCTCTCTTTTCATACTCATCTTCCAAAGTATTATTAAATAATCTAGTTAATTTTCTACAATACTCTCTC
Organism: Clostridioides sp. ZZV14-6150; assembly: GCF_020657875.1. Lineage (NCBI taxonomy): Bacteria > Bacillati > Bacillota > Clostridia > Peptostreptococcales > Peptostreptococcaceae > Clostridioides > Clostridioides sp. ZZV14-6150. The sequence continues at coordinate 4,170 of NZ_JAGWDA010000008.1, forward strand.
TCTTTTACTAACAATTCATCACTTGCATAGTAACCTTGACCTGACAACATTTTTTCTTTTTCAGTCATATAATTTACTCCTTTTCGTTGTAATTGTACTTAAAGCAAAATAAATATTCCTGTGGAAAATCTAAATAAATGCTGTCTCCCTTCTCAAATCTCATTTTGTTTTTTTCTAATTCTATTTGAATAGGCATACTTTCACTAGATAAATTATGGTTTCTAGCATATATAGTATATGTAAATGGATTTTCTATGATGTTAATTAATTGAAAACATAACTTGCCATCTAAATTTTCACTAGAATCTAAAACCTTAATATGATGCTCTCTGATTCCCACATATTCTATATTATCACCTATGTTTCCAGTTAATGTCAACTTGCATCCCCAATCTGTGGCGTAAATAGTATTTTCATCTATTCTATTTAATCGAGATATATTTTTACATCCTGTTATTTTTGCTTCTATAAGATATTTTGGAAACTCAAATAGTTCTTTTTTAGGTCTTTTGGGAAGACCTTCTCCTTTATTATAAACCATAATATCATCACAAACTCGGTAAGCTTCTTCAATATCATGAGTAACAAACAATATATCTCCCTTATAATCTTTTAACATGTTCATAAGTTCTTTTTCCATATTACTCCTCAAATGATGGTCTAATGCAGAAAAAGGTTCATCTAAAAGTAGTATATCTGGAGATGTAGCTAATGCTCTAGCTAGTGCCACTCTTTGTTGTTGCCCACCAGATAATTGCCAAGGATATCTCCCCTCAAATCCATTTAATTTAAGTATTTCTAAATATTTCATTATTATTTCCTTTTTTTCATCTTTACTTAACTTTGAAAGACCAAGTTCGATATTTTGGCTTACAGTCATATGTGGAAATAATGCATAGTTTTGAAATAAAAAACCAACATTTCTTTCTTGTGTTGATAAATTTATCTTTTTTTCAGAATCAAACAACACTCTTTCATTTAATATAATCTTACCTCTTGTAGGTTTTTCAAGTCCTGCTATACATTTTAATGTCATACTTTTTCCAGAACCAGATTCACCTAAAAATCCTAAAATTCCTTTTTCCTGTTCAATTTTTACTTTTAATTTAAAAGAGGATAAATCTTTTTCAATATCTACATATAAACTCAACTATCTACACCTCTTTCCTATTATTTTCTGCTGGAATTCCGACCAATAATTTAATAATAAAATCATTGCTATAGATATTGCTACAATAATCATAACCCACATCATAGCTTTATTCATATCTCCACCTTCAACTGCAAAAAATATAGCGATTGGCATCGTTTGAGTTTTGCCAGGTATATTTCCAGCTATCATAAGTGTAGCACCAAATTCTCCAAGTGCTCTGGCAAACGACAACACAAGTCCACCTATTATCCCAGGCCAAGCTAATGGTACTGCAATCTTTAAAAAAACTTTCCATTCATTAAGACCTAAGGTTCTAGCAGCAGACAACATATTGTTATCAATTTGTTCAAAAGCTGACCTTGAGGTTCTATACATCATAGGAAAAGATACTACTACTGCTGAGATTACAGTTGCTGTCCAGCTAAATATTAAGGTTTTATCAAAATTCAGTAAAAATTTACCTACAAAGCCATTTTTCCCACATAACAACAATAAAAAGAATCCAACAACTGTGGGTGGCAAAATTAATGGAAGTGTAAATATACCATCTATAAGACCTTTCCACTTACCTCTATAGTTAGCCATAATATATGACACAAATATTCCTATTATAAAAGTTATTATCGTTGACAAAAAAGCTGTCTTAAGTGATATCCATAAAGGTGACCAATCTGTCCCCATTTTTTCCCTCCTTAATTTAAATGGAAATAGTGAAATTAATAAATCTATTAATTTCACTATTTCCATTTTATTATAATATACAATTATTTTCAATTTTCATTTATCTATATACAATTTCTTTTTAATTATATATAAATTATTTTTAAACTTATTCTACTTTTTTATATCCAAATTCCTCAAAAATCTTTTGTCCTGCATCACTTAATAGAAATTCTTCAAATTTCTTAGCAGCATCTGCATTTTTACTAGCTTCAATTACTGCAACTGGATATGTAATAGGTGAATGAGTTTTTTCATCTGTTTTTTCAACTACTTTTATTTTATCATTATTAACAGTATCACTAAAGTAAACGAATCCAACATCTGCATTTCCTGATTGTACCCATGCTAAAACTTCTTTTACATCTTTTGCAAACACTAATTTATCTTTCAATGTATCTTTTAAATTTAAATTAGTTAATACTTCATCTGCATATTTACCTGCTGGAACACTTTCAGCTTCTCCAACTGCAATTTTCTTTACTTTATCTGTAGTTAAGTCTTTCATACTAGATACATCGCTACCAGCAGAAGAAATAAGAACTAAATCATTTTTAACTAAATCTTTCATAGTATCAGAAACCAATAACTTTTCTTCATCTAAAGCTTTCATTTGTTTTTGGCCTGCTGAAATAAATAAATCACATGGTGCACCTTGTTCTATTTGTTGTTGAAGCGAACCTGATGCTCCATAGTTAACTGTAAGTTTTACATTGGAATCAACTTTTTTGTATTCTTCTTCAATTTTTGCCATTGCTTCTTTTAAACTTGCTGCAGCTGATATGTTTAATTCTACTGCCTCACTACTTTTACTTGTTTGTTCTTCTTTTCCATCATCTTTTGGACTTTCTTTACTACTACATCCAACTGTCCCCAAAGTTAAACATGCAACTAGTCCTAATATTCCCAATATTTTTTTCATAATACTCTCCCTTTTTGTAAATTTGATACATATTTTAATTCGTTTTATCATGTTTTATCATGTTTTGTTATGTATAACTTAATTATATATACCTGCTAATAAATTTTCAAGTAAATTATTTATATTACTTTTAAATATTTTTCTACATTTTTCTTTTTTTAATGTTAAAATAACCTTATATGGAGGTGGATTATGGACTCATTATCATCTTTGACACCTGTTGAAGTAGCTGAACTATTAAAAATAACAAAAAATACTGTATATGAATTAATCAAAAGAGGTGAGCTTCCTTCTTACAAAGTAGGTAAAAAAATAAGAGTTGATATTAAAGATGTTGAAGAATATATCAACAATCAGAAAACTGGTAAAATTAAAGATACACATTTTAACAATAAAAATATAGATATTGATAATAATTCTAAAATTATTATTTCTGGTCAAGATGTAATATTAGATATTTTAGCTAGGTCTGTTGAAAAAAAATTAGATAGAGTAAATACATTTCGCTCTTATATAGGCAGTTATAATGCTCTATATGAATTGTATAATGGCAGGGTTTCTATAGCATCATCCCATCTATGGGATTTTGAAACAGATGAATATAATAGTACTTTTGTTAAAAAACTGTTACCAGGAATCCCATGTGTACTTATAAATCTAGCTTATAGAATGCAAGGTTTTTACGTTGCTAAAGGAAATCCTAAGGAAATAAAAAATTGGAAGGATTTAACCAGACCAAATATAACACTTGTAAATCGAGAAAAAGGGGCTGGAACTAGAGTTTTGCTTGATGGTAAACTTAGACTTTTAAATTTTAATGGCACTGATATAAATGGTTATTATAATGAAGAATTATCACATTTAGGCGTAGCAAGCAAGGTTTCTCGTGGTATAGCTGATGTTGGATTGGGCAATGAAAAAGCTGCTCTACAAGTAAACAATATTGACTTTATTCCTCTTCACAAGGAACGCTATGATTTGGTCATAAAAAAAGAAGACTTAAAAAACCCTGTCTACCAAACTATAATTAGTATAATTAATTCAGCTGAATTTAAGGCTGAACTTCAGGGTCTTGGTGGATATGATTTGATTGACACAGGTAAAGTCATAGCAGAAGTTTAAAAATAAAAATCGCAATCTATTTTTACAAGACTTATAAATTAATAGTAAGGTAAATTGCGATTTTTATGTATATCAAAAAACTTAACCTATCAAAGAAACCTATACTATTCGTCTTAATAGTCATATATAGAATTCAATACACTAAACAGTTAAATATATATTAATATATATTTACATAATAGTATTTTTCCTTAATGTAGATTAACGCGTTATGTGTTTTAAATATGAATAATTCTCCTATCTTGTATACATGTGGTAAAATAAATGAGTTTAATAGGTTATATACAAAGTTGCTTTCTTCTTGTATTTTCTCAACTAATAAATTATTAATAAAATTATCTTTTTCATTTTCAATAACTTCACTCCAATTTATTTTAACTTTTAATGTGTATCTTCCTACTAAGTATACACATTCTGCAACAAATAATAACAATACTATATAGTCGGCTCCTCCTGGTTGATATAAACTTCCTGATACTAAGGGTTTAGCAAAAAAGTTATAAAAATTTAAAGTATCTCCTGTATAATCAAAAAATATCAATAGTAATCCCAAAACTCTTAATGCTCTCACATTCAACATGCCTTTTTCTTTATTATTTTTGTTTTTCATATATACTACCTCTCTTTTCGTTAGATTTTGTTATATATAATACTAACTCTTTTATTTGAGGTATAAGTGAATTTAATTGGTAGTTATTTTCATTTTCATAATCAATTAATTCATATTAAACATTTATATTTAATATGAAAAAGGGACTGTCTCAAAATAGAGATAAGCCTCTTTGTCATTGTTGAAATGATGAAAATATAGTTGATTTCATACAAAAAAGAGTGCCTCATGAACTAAAAAGTTCATTTTGAGACACCCCCTTGAAATATACAACTAATTTCTATTAATTAATAATACTACTATCTATAAACTTGAAAATTCTATTGAAATATGTTCTACTATCAGAGTCATATCCAGCGACATGTTCAACACCTTCTATAAGCCATAGCTCTTTTTTATTATGTTTGACTAAGTCATACATTGTTTGGCTATTTTGATAATTACAAACAGTGTCTTTTGTTCCATGTATAAATAGTATAGGAACATTACTCTTTTCGATTGCCTTATATGGCTCTACATCACTATACCAAAATCCAGATTTAAATTTATTATACAAATCTCCACATGCTACTACATAATTTACTAATATATTTGGTATATGTTTTTCTATTACTCCCATTCTAATGGCATCCTTCATTTCAGAATATGGAGAATCTAATATATAAAAATCGACCTCTTGACTTTCTGAATTTATAGCTGTATGCATAGTAGCCGTTCCTGCACCCATAGAAAATCCATGGATTCCCAATTTACCATCTGGGAATTTATTTTTTACAAACTTAACCATACTATCTAAATCATATCTCTCATAAAGACCAAATGTGAAATTATCGCCTCCACTGTTACCAGTATTTCTTTGATTGTAAATCAATACATTATAACCTTTATCTAAGTATTCATATGCTATTTTTAACATTTCATAGTGACTACTTCCAATTCCATGAACAACTATAATAGTATTTTTTGTTTTTATATTTGAATTTATAAAAAGACTTTCCAGTTTGTAATTATTAGAACTTTGTATCATTAACTCCTCTGTCTTGTAGTTTTTTAATTTATCTAATGGTTTATCTTTTCTCTCAGAAAATACTTTTACTACATCCTCTTTTTTTATTAACTGTTCTGAGCCAACTGAGCTATCGTACACCAATTTTCCAAATATGTACGATATGATTAATAGTATTAACAGAAATACAACTGACACAACTATTACCTTATTTGTTAAACTAATATAATTTTTAAAACTATTTTTCATATTTATTTACCATTTAATTTTCCTATATTGTGTTTTTTAAAAGTAATACAATCACTACTTATACTACTCTTATGATTTCTATTATACCTATTAATCTACTAAAATTACAAATTATATTTTTTTAATCATTAATATTTATAAGCTATTACCTCATCTAATAAATATTACTATATACTTTATTGACAAGTACTATCTAAATATTCTTCTATATTTTTCTTCTTCCTCTTCTGTGAATACATTAAATACAACTTTTAAATTTTTCTCATGATTTTCTTTTAACCACAATCTCACCCTATTTACAGCAAGATTAGCTGCTTCTTTTTTTGGATATCCAAATACCCCTGTAGAAATACCACAAAAAACGATATTCTTTATTTCATCAATTTCTCTTATAGTATTTAGAGATGATTTGTAGCAATGTAGTAATTGTTTTTCCTGTTCTTTACTTGGCTGACCACCAGATACAATAGGTCCAACAGTGTGTACTACAAATTTTGCAGGTAGACAATAACCTCTAGTTATTTTAGCATCTCCTGTATATTCTAAATGTCCTTGTTTTTTTATTATTTTGTCACAATCTTCTCTAAGTCTAGGACCTGCACATGAATGTATCTCATTATCTACACATAAATGTAATGGTTGCAGGCATCCCAATAACTTATTATTTGCAGCATTTACTATTGCATCTGCTTTTAAATTAGTTATATTGCCTCTCCATATAGCAATACCTTCCTCTACTTCTTCTATATCATTTACATCTACTAACTCTCTTTCTTCACATTCAATTAACAATAAATTATGTAACATACTCAGTATCTCTGGAGCAATTTCTTTTGGTGGATATACATTAAGAAGTCCTCTAAGTATATCTCTAGGCTTGATTTCATCATTTGATAAATTGTATATTTTAGAAGGAACTTCTTTTGAAAAATATGCAATTAAAGTGTTTATATTTTTCTTTTTTTGTTCGTCAGTTAGAGGTTTGATACTTCTATCAAAATCCTCAAATAAGTTTACATCATCAGCATAATCTCTCCACTTCATAGCTATCTCTCCATTCTTGTATTTTAGAATTATAAAAAATAATTATGTATTATGTACATACTTATTTATTTCTATAAACACTTACATAAATCCTGTTAAAAGTGTAAATTTTTTAATATTAATATATTTAAAGACAAAATATAGAACTATTTTAAGTATTTTATAGAACCCTTTATAGAAATAATATGCTACTTGCTAACACTTTAAACATAAAATTTTTAAATATAATAATTAAAGGCGAAAGTTTCTAAAACTGACACTTTTACACATAAATTTATATACATAAAAACCACTCTAAATCTATATACTCTCTTACCTAGAGTGGTTTTTACACTAAACAACTTTTAAATTTTGTTGGTATTTATCTATATCTGATTTAGAAGCATATACAAAATGACCATCTGAAACCTCAATCCAACTTGATAACTCATCATTTGAACAATTATACATACTAGAATTATATTCCACTCTATTTCTTAGCTTAGCATATCTTGGGTCAGGAATAGGAATTGCAGAAAGTAAAGACTTTGTATATGGATGAATAGGATTATTATACAACTCTTCTGAATCCGCTAATTCTACTAATTTTCCATTATGCATAACTCCTATACGGTCACTAATATGTCTCACCATAGATAAATCATGCGCTATAAACAAACAAGTTAAGTTTTTTTCTTGCTGTAATTTTTTAAATAAATTTACTATTTGTGCTTGTATAGATACATCTAAAGAAGCTATAGGTTCATCAGCTATTATAAACTCTGGGTCTACTGAAAGAGCTCGAGCTATACCAATACGTTGTCTTTGTCCACCCGAAAAGTCAGAAGGATACTTATTTGCATAGCTTCTATCAAGCCCAACTAAATTTAACATCTCATAGACTTTATCCAGTCTTTCTGCTTTATTTTTACAGACACCCTGAATTTTAAGTGGCTCTGAAATTATATCTCCAATTGTCATACGAGGATTTAATGATGAAGTAGAATCTTGAAAAATAATCTGCATACTTTTATTTACATCTTTTTTTACAAATTTATATGCTTTTTTATCTGAGATACAATTTCCCTTATAAATTACCTCTCCACCAGTAGGCTCATGTAACTTTATTATAGTTTTACCAGTTGTAGATTTTCCCGAACCAGATTCTCCTACTAAACCAAATATCTCTCCTTTATATATATCAAAACTTATATCATCAACTGCTTTTACAGTAGTACTTTTATCCAAATGAAAATATTGTTTTAAATTTTTTATTTCTAGTAATTTTTCTTTATTCATTAGAAATCACCCTTCCACCATTTACCCTAACTGGTATATTTATTTTAGGTGCATCTGGATGCAATAACCAAGTTGCTGCACTGTGTGTATCATTAATTTTAAACATTGGTGGCTCCTTTTCATAATCTATCCTAAGAGCATTTTTATTTCTTACTGCAAATGCATCCCCCTTTGGAGGATTTAATAAATTTGGAGGCATTCCAGGTATATTATACAAATACTCTTCTTGTGAATCTAAAGTAGGTAATGAACCTAATAATCCCCAAGTATATGGATGTCTAGGGTCATAAAATATATCTTCTACTGTTCCTATTTCTACAATCTTACCTGCATACATAACTGCTATCCTATCAGCCATAGTTGCAACTACACCTAAATCATGAGTTATAAATATTATTGATAAACCTATTTTATCTTGTAGTTCTTTTATTAAGTCAATTATCTGAGCTTGTATAGTCACATCCAAGGCTGTTGTAGGCTCATCAGCAATTAATACTTCTGGATTACAAGCCAGTGCTATAGCAATTACTATACGTTGCCTCATTCCTCCTGAAAAATGATGCGGAAATTGTTTAAATCTTTTTTCAGGATTATCTATCCCAACTAATTCAATAAGTTCTATAGCTCTTTTTTTAGCTTCACTTTTACTTATGCCTTGATGGATTACTATAGCTTCAGTTATTTGCTTTCCTATTGATATGGTTGGATTCAAAGATGTCATAGGGTCTTGAAATATCATTGATATATCTCTTCCTCTAATCTTTTCCATTTCTTTCTCAGATTTTTTAACTAAGTCCTTTGATTTAAGTAGAACCTCTCCACCTTTGATATATCCATTATATGGAAGTATCTTCATCAAACTTTTACACAATACAGATTTTCCACAACCAGATTCTCCTACTATAGCTAGTGTTTCACCCTTCTTTAGAGTAAAAGACACATCTCTCACAGCTTGTACTTCACCTTCTTCAATTTTAAAGCTTACAGATAGATTATTAACCTCCAATAAATGTTCCAAAAACCATCAACCCCTATGCTATTCAAACCTTAGGGATATATTTTATCCCTAAGGTTTCTAATTAATCTAACTATTATTCTATTGTCCAATCAGCTATGTTCCAGAATATACCTACACCATGATGACCTAAAACTGTATCAGGTGTTAAACCTTTTATATTTGGTTTTCCAACATATATGGCATCTATATAAGCAATAAATGTGTATGGCATATCTTTAGTCATCTCTACTTGGAATTGTTTATATAACTTTAATTTTTCATCTTTATTTTCTGTTTCTCTTGCTTGTTGAAGTATTTTATCTATAGTAGGATTAGAATAAGCATTATAGTTTGCACCTTTATCTGTTCCAAATACTTTATATGTATGGTCATCTGGGTCAAATGGACTTCCCCAACCGATTAAATGTGCATCTTGATTAGCCCAATCTGTTTCAGTTACAACTACAGCTTTAGCATCAACACCTATTTCTTTTAACTGCTGTGCACATATTTTAGCCATATCAACTCTAACTTGGTCACTTTCACCAGCTGTTATTTCAAAAGCTAATTTAGTACCTTCTTTTTCATATATTCCATCAGAACCTAATTTCCAACCTAATTTCTCAATTTCTTGCTTAGCTTTTTCTGGATTATACTCAAATTTCTCTATATCAGGATTATTATATGGTCCCATTTGTAAAGGTGAATATGCTGGTACACCATGTCCCAATAATACACTATCAACTATTGCTTTTCTATCTATTGCATAACTTAAAGCATTTGGTAATCCTTTAGTCTTTTCATCTTTAAAGAATTTAGAATTGAAGTTATATAGTATCCCTCTATAATCTGCAGTTTTCATTATATTTACTTTAAAATTCTTTTCGTCTTTCTCAAAATTAGACATATCTTTAGGAGTTACTTGTGCTAAATCTAATTCGCCTGATTTTAATTGCATTGCTTTAGCTTTGTCATCTGGTACAATCTTAAATACTACTTTATCTAGACCTGGCTCTTTTACAAAATAATCACTATTTTTAACAAGTGTTATACTTTGACCTTTATCCCATTTTTCAAGTTTAAATGGTCCAGTACCTATTGGTTTTTGATTAAATCCATCAGTAGCTATATCCTTACCTTCTAATGCATGTTTTGGTAATATTCCAACTGTTAGATAATCAAGCATTGCTGTATTTGGTGCTTTTAAAGTAATTTTTATAGTAGTATCATTAACTACATCAATTTTTGTTATATCTTCATAATTTGATGCTATTTCAGAAGCATTGTCTGGATTCATTATAGTTTCCATTGTGAATTTAACATCATTTGCTGTAAACTTCTCTCCATCATGCCATTTAACATCATCTCTTAAATTAAACGTATATGTATTTGTTGCTTCATCAAATTTCCAATCTTTTGCTAGACAAGGAACTACTTTATTATTTTCATCATGAGCTGTTAATCCATTAAATATCAATGAATTTATTTCTCCATGTTCATATAGTGCCGGATTTATACTTGTATAGTCATTACTTCCATAAACAAGTACTTTACCATCTTTAGGTTTATCTGTTTTTTTGTCCCCATTTCCTGCACTAGAACAGCCTGCCATTAGACTAAGTATCATTACTAGACTTAAAACTTTTAATTTCTTTAATTTCATGATGCTCCCCCTTTTGCTTTTAATAATAAATATTTTTTAAAGCTTTGACCCCATTTATTTAAATAGATATTTCAAATACCTTAGTATTTGCTTATTTAACACTTGAAACGCTGATTTATAAATTACTTGATTTTTTATTATTGCTCTTTCTTATATAATTACCAATATTAGTTATACAAACCAATGTAGTAACTAAAAATATACCTGGAATTAGGATAATCCACCATCTATTTGAAAGCAGTGCTTCCTCTGATAAAGATAGCATACTTCCCCAAGAAACAATTTCTATTGGCAAACCAATTCCTAAAAAACTCAGTGTTGATTCAGTTCCAATAGCTGCACCTATATTTGTTACTACCATAAACATTATTGATGCAACAAAATTTGGAAGTAAGTGCTGTTTTAATATATAGAAAAATCCTCCACCCATACTTTTAGCTGCTAGTATGTACTCACTATTTCTTATTTGTCTAACTTCAGTCCTTACAATTTTAGATATATTCATCCAACTTGTTATCCCTATTACTATGGACATAGATATTGGATTTGAATTCCCAAGTATCGCTTGTACAAATATTATAATTAATATTGATGGTATACTAAGTATGATTTCTGTAAATCTCATCATTGCATCATCTACAAGTTCAGATGCTGAACCACTTATGCTACCATAAACAATTCCTATGATAGTTGATATTATTGTCGAAAATATTCCTATAAATAAAGATATTTTTCCTCCATACCATATCATAGAATATATATCTCTTCCCATTGAATCTGTTCCAAAGAAAAAATCTTTACTTGGAGCTAAATTAGAACTTACTAAATCCATATATGTTGGCTCATGTGTCATTATCAAAGATGAAAATACACTTCCAATAACTATAATGGATAAAATGATGATTGATATATATGGTAACTGTTTAAATTTTTCAAACAGAGTTTTTTTTATTTCTATTTGTTCGTCTTCTACTACTGAAATATAATTTTCTCCTACAATCTCAAAATCACTACATTGCAGCTTCATTGTTATCACCTCTATCGTACTTCATTCTAGGGTCTATTTTATTGTTTATAATTTGAGCTAACATATTTCCAAATACTACTAAAGCCCCTGTTATTAGACATAAAACTAATAACATATTATAATCGTGATACTTTGCACTCTCAAAGCAAAGAGTTCCTAACCCAGGATAAGAAAAAACCTTTTCAACTACATAAGTTCCTCCTAATATGTGAGGTATTGAAATAGCCATAATGCTTATATAGGATGGCATTATATTTCTCAGGCAATGCTTAAAAACAATGGTTCTATTGTTTAAACCTTTTGCTTTACATAGCAATACATAATCTTCTCTTATTTCTTCTAGCAATTTATTTCTTATCATATATGTGTAATACCATAAATGGCTCAATATAAGTACTGTAAGAGGTAATATTAAATGAGATATCCTACTTGATATACTAGATTCCTCTCCCATTGAATAAGCTCCACTACTTGGAAGTATACTTAGATTTATACTGAATATAAGTATAAGTACTAAAGCAACCCAGAATGATGGAATACAGTTGGTTATTGTTCCTAGTTTACATATAATCCTATCTATGAGCTTGTCTTCATGCAATGTACAAAAGATTCCAAGAAGTAATGCTAGCGCAAAGGTAAGTATATATCCTGACCCACCTAATATGATAGTGTTTATATAAACATCATTTATAACAGAAGTAACATTTTGCTTATATTTGAATGAAATTCCAAATTCGCCTCTTGATGCATCTGAAATCCATTTTATATATTGACTGTATATTGGTTCGTTTAGACCAAGTTTTTTCATAGCATTTTCTTTCTCTTGAGTACTCATTCTTTCTACACCATCTCCATAGTAAGAAATTAACGGGTCTCCTGGAGCAAGTCTTGCCATATAAAAAACTACAAAAGATAATAAAAACATTACTAAAATAAACTGCAACAACTTTTTAACTATATCCTTTAACAAACCCCTATTCCCCCTTTGTTGCAATAAAAAAAACCACCAAAAGCAAGCGTCAATCGACGTTTAAACCTTCGTGGTTTTATTATCATTAAATAAAAATTAAATTTTAAATATTTATCTATAAACCAATTTTAGCATCATTTATGTTGTGTGTAAACAAACTTTTGAAAAATTGTTAAAATTTCATCAAATTGTTTTATTTTTACCTAAAATAAAATTTTTATGATGTTACGAATCTTTTATTTTATATAATTATTAAGTTTTTTATTATATAATTATTAAGTTTTTTATTATATAATTATTGGTTTTATATTGACTATTTATTAAAACTATATTATATTAGTTTCTATGCAAACCATCTAAGAGGTGATTTTATTGAAAACTAATTATGATTGTTTTAGAATAGCTATGCTTCTCAAAGAACTCTATTCTAAAACAATGTACACAGTGGAAGAAAATTTTAAAGAAAATGGATTGACACATCAACAGATTATAGTTATAAAACTAATAGCTCATAATCAAGAGCTAACAATATCACAACTATGCGATGAGATGTCTTTAGCTAAAGGAACTGTATCAGGTATAGTCAGTAGATTAGAACAAATTGGCTATGTAGAAAAGTTCAAAAAATATGATGATAAGAGAAATACATATGTTAAATTTACAGAAGATGGACTTGAATTTGCTACAAATTTTAAAAGTAAAATGCAAGAAAGCTTTGATGATATTTTTAAAAATTGTGATGAAAAAGAATTAAATGAATTAGTAAAAAATCTTAGAAATATATTAGCAAAAATAAAGGAGAGATAATTATGAATTCTAAATTAATACTTGCAATAGTGTTTATAACATCAGCTTTAATTTTTTATACTATAGGTGTATTTGGAGAGAGAAAAGCTAAAATTTTAAAAAAGAAACATGTAATTATATTTTGGCTTGGTTTAATATTTGATACTTTAGGAACATTTACAATGAGTAATATAGCTAATAGCCACTCTTTTGAAGTAAAATCTGTATTGTCCCAAAATCTTCATAGTATAACAGGTCTCCTAGCAATTGTTCTTATGCTTTTTCATGCAGGATGGGCTACTTTTGTTTTGTATAAGGATGATGAAGATAAGAAAAAATTCTTCCATAAGTTTAGTATAGTTGTATGGACTATCTGGTTAATTCCATACTTTATAGGTATGTTTATTGGTATGGCTGGATAATAAGTAAAAAAAGTGTGTAAGAAAATGAATATACACTTACACACTTTTTCATATCTATCTATAATATTTTACTTACTCTTTTACACAACTTCATAAATCCTTATGTATAATTTAAATTTATTAAACACCTAATACTTGAGTTACTCCTGGAACTTCGCTTACCAAAACATTTTCAATAATAGCTTTTATTGTCATAGTTGCTCCTGGACATCCACTACAAGCACCTTGTAATCTAACTAAAACTACTCCATTCTCATTTACATCTATAAGCTCTACATCTCCACCATCTCTTTGTAATACAGGTTTTATCTTTTGTTCAAGCACTCTTTCAACTTGTTCTCTCATAGTTATTCCCCCCAGAAATATTTTTATTACCAAGATTATACCAATGGTTTAAATTTTTGTCCATCTAATGATTTTTTAAATTCTATATTTGCCTCATCAATAACCTTAGTATTCATAAATACATCATAAGCACTACAAGCCAATACCTTAGCTGAATTTATCATAGCTGAAAATCCTATGCTTGAACCAGCTGATGCACATGACTGCCATGTATGGCTTGCCACACCAACAGGCCATGCTGCCATTGCAAATTGAGCCACTGGTATCACATAACTTACATCTCCAACATCAGTAGAACCAGCTAATCCTTTACCTTCTGCTCCATCAGCTATACCATGATGTATATAACTGTCCATAATAGATTTATCATCTTGGAATGCTGTAGCTACACCTAGTCTCTCTTCCTTAGTAAGAGTAGCACATAATTTTTTTGCAAATTCTTCTTCTTCAGGAGTAGTTTTAGGGGGGCCAACAAGAATCATATTATCGTATACTAAATCAGTTAAACACTGATTTGGTATATAATCATAAATCCCATCAGTAATTACATACTCCATTTCAGTCTCTGTCATCATAGCTGCTCCTTGTGCCACTTTTATTAGCCTGTCAAGAACATGCTCTGCATCTTTTGCTTTTTTACCTCTTATAAAATACCAACTTTCCGCAAAACCAGGAACTACATTAGGTCTTCCCCCACCATTAGTTATAACATAATGCATTCTTATAGAGTCAATTACATGTTCTCTTAAATAATTTGCTCCTACATTCATAAGTTCAACAGCATCCAATGCACTTCTACCATTATGAGGGGCTTGAGCTGCATGTGCTGTTATTCCCTTAAACTTAAATCTAGCAGATAAATTTGCCAGACTTCCACCTCTCCATGTGGCATTTATATCAAAAGGATGCCATGTAAATGCGCAATCTACATTATCAAAACATCCATTTACACACATTACAGTCTTTCCTCCACCTTCTTCTTCAGCAGGACAACCGAAATACTTTATTGTTCCATTAAATTTATTTTTTTCCATTAGTTCTTTAATAGAAACGACTGCTCCTACACCTGCTACACCCAATAAATTATGACCACATCCATGTCCAGATTCTCCCTCTACCAATGGATTTTTTTCTGTACTCACAGATTGTGATAGTTCTGGCAAAGCATCATATTCGCCAAGTATTCCAATTACTGGCTTCCCTTCTCCAAAACTTGCTATAAATCCAGTAGGTAAATTGTCTACTTCTTCAATTTCAAATCCTTTTGACTTTAGATATTCCTTTTGAATACTGCTTGCATACTTTTCTTCAAAAGCTAATTCTGGATTTTCCCATATTTTTTTAGATAAATCAATTAATTCTTCTCTTATCTCCTCAATATTATTTATAATATATTCTTTCATAATCTCCTCCACAGATATGTATTTTTGATATGCTTTACAAATTATATTATATACTAACATTCTATTTATTCACAATTTTTTGTTAATTAATTTGATTTATATATTCTTCTATACAATGTATTTTTTCCTTATTTTGTCTCTTCATAAATTCAATGTACTCTCTTTTCCATAGTGTAGTTTCACTATTTTTATTTAATAAGAGTTCCAATAAATTAATTTCTTCCATTCTCATATCTTCATAAAATACTACACTTCCCAGTATTGCCAATTCAAATTCACTTAATGAAGCAAATAGCATTAGATAATCATCCCCAAATAAGCACTCAGATTCAAGAATATCAATAAAGTCTTTTTTTGCATTGATGTTTTCCTTTATTATTTTTATTTTTTCAATTATAGAAGTACTTTCTAGTACAGCATTGAATATCGCTCTAAATGACTCATCATCTAATTTATTTTCATCATCAACAATATACTTTTCTAAAGGTTCATTTTCATTCTTACTTACAGTTATCATACTTTTAAAAGTGCCACTTTTTATTGAACTTAGTACAGACTCAATAAATATCTTCTCATATGCTTTTATGTATTTTATCATGGCTTCATCTTCTATATTTAATCTTTCTATCAATACATCAATTGCTTCTTCAAGCAATAAAACTATTTTTTCATTTATTGTACTTTGTTTATCGAGTTCTTCAGAATCATTAAAATCAAAACTATTATTTTCTTCAATAAATTCAATTACATTATTTTCCTCATATACCTTAATTTCACCTTCAAAGGTATGATTGTAGATGTTTCTAAATTGTTTTTCTAAAAATTCATATTCATATTCTGAAATTTTCAAATTAGTTGATTCATTGCCTAAAATTGCAGAGAAAATAGAGTTATTTATAATAAGTTCAAATAAGTTTATAAGTATAACATCACAATCTATTTTATAAGTTATTCCATAATCATAAAATAATTTTTCTCTATCTTTCTTTTTAAATAAATTACAAAATCTATTTTCTATATCCATACTCTCAATATAATTTTTTACATAATAAATTCCTTGAATATCCATATCATCTAATGCCAATGGATAATCTATACTCACTGGAATATCATAGGCTTCAAATTTTATACTATAGTTTTTAAAGAAACCAGACAATTCCATTAAAGTATCATTATATGCTATTGAGTTAGTATATAATTTTCTACTTTTCATTAGTTCATAAAATTTTTCTAACTCAAGTAAATCATATTCAAGAATTTTAATGCCTTCTAAATATATATTCTTAATATTTTTAGACGTCAATCCTACAATTCTTTTTTCTATATTTTCAAGTTTACTTACATATGCATCAATAGCATACCAAATTGAAAGCAATAATTTTTCAGCAACTTCAATCTTTACTGATGTACTTTGACCATTTGTATATTTTTTAATTAAATTTATAAGAATTAAGGATATTTCCTGTTGTATGTTATATACTTCTCTCTCATTTATTACTTTACAATCCATACATTCTTTAAGTAGAGATATTGCATATTGATTTTTTATTAGATTATTTTCGTTTATATTGATGTTGGTTAGATTATTATTTGACATAGTAAGTTTCCCCTCTCATTAGATTAAACTTCTCCAAATTTAAACTTTTTTGCAAATTCCTCTGCTTCCCCTCTTACATTATCCATATTCCCTGTAAATTTTTCATAAAGTTCATCAAGTATTTCTATAATTTCATCATCACAAATTTTATCATCTGTTTCATTTTTTAAGTAATAAAAGATTTCTTGCATATCATTAATAGTCTCTAAATAATCATCCATGTTTGTAAACTGTGATGTATATATATTTTCTATTAATTGTTTTGTAACTTTTATCTCTAATTCTATTCTTCCATATCCCTTTAAAGTATCATTTCTTGAAGTTATTATATCTTTTACATCCTCCTCTGAAAGTACTAGACCATAACACTTAGATTCTTTATTAGTTTCAAGCAATTCATTTCTTTCTATTTCCTTTAAATTTTGATGCATAGAACTCAAAATAATAGGTGATATCATTTTAAAATTCTCCTTTTCCATTTTTCTATTGACTTTTAACTTATTTTATGATATACTTAAATTAGTATATATATTCACTCGCAAAACTACTTATAATAGTATTATTATAAGTAGTTTTTGTCAACTCAAAATTACTATTTTAATTAAATTTTTCAATAAAAAAATATATCATTACTCAGATATATTTTTTATAACTATTTATTCATTTAATAGTTATTTATAATTAAAATCTAAACAATGATATATTAATTTACTTATCTTTTTTAGCTCTACTTCTGCTTTTCTTTACATTTGAGCAATTTCTACAGGAAGGTGAACAGTATTGAGATTTAGAATTTGTAGGTATATAAATCTTTCCACAATACTTACATTTATTTAAAGATGCAGGTTCACTTGTAATTGCAAATGCATATATAGTTTCAATAGCTGTTTTTAAAGAATTAAATTCCCATGCAATAGTGGGTTTATCTAATTGACTTATAGAAAATCCTATCTTTTGAGGATTAAACCCTCCAGACATAATAGTCACACTTTCAGTTAATAAGTTAGACATATTTTTATAGACACAAATTTGATTAAAATGTCTACACATATCCTTAGCAAAATTTACAATCCAATCCAATTGTTCTGTATAAAACCTTGAAAATACTAAATCCAAAATCAGTGGTCTTTTTCCAAAAAACTTAGGTGATTCCTCTCGTTTTGATACATCTATACCTCGTTTATATTTTTTAAAGTATACATCTTCATCACTTGCAAATGGGATAAACATATTTACATACTCATCAGTATTCAATATATTCTCTTTTGTAATATAATTCTTTTCAATCATCAGTACTCTTTCTTCACCCACAATATCTCTATTATATACACTTGAATAAATCAATCCTAACAGTCCATATTTCTTTACAAATTCAAGTACTTCTTTTTTTAATCTCATTTCTTTAGTTTCTTTTGATATATCTTGTAATGCTTCTTGCCCTATGCGAATTATATCTACTATAATTTCATCTGCAACATCAAATGGATTGTACATAGTAAATACAGCATCTTCTGTTGGTACTATATACAGTTCATCTTCTTCAGTAATTTTATATTCATAATCACTATAGCGAATCCAATCACTAGCAAAATTTCCAATTAATTCTATATTTTTATTCATAGTAACAATTTCCTCCCTTTCATAATAATAATTCCCTTTCAATGTAATAGTTAATATTCATTTACTATTACATTTTTAGTTTATTCTATAATTTTCATCATGTCAACTCTTCTTTTTAATTTTATATAACATTAAATCATATAATAACTCTAATTAGCCTAAATATTAATACTAAGCAATAGTAAACTTATAATTAATTTTATCAAAATCTATTTACATTTCTAATTAATATCCTTATAATAATATGTAATATATAAATAATTTTACATATTACATATTATTATAAGGAGAGGTACTCAGAAAATGGATAGAAAACGTGAATTAAAACAACTATACAGGGAAATGAAATTTGACATTGGTGTATTTATGATAAAAAGTGATATTACTAAAAAGATTTATCTTGGAAAAAGCAATGATATAAAAAGCAAGTTTAACTTCCTCAAATTTCAACTTTGTGCTGGGTCATGTATGGTAAGAGATTTAAATAATGCTTGGAAAAAATATGGAGAAAAAGCATTTACATTTGAAATTTTAGAACTTATAAAACATGATGATAATAAAACTGAAAAAGATTACTTAGAAGAATTAGATATTTTAGAAATGGTTTGGTTAGAAAAACTAAAAGAAGATAACTCTTATGAGATTTATTCTTTATAAAAAATGCGCATCATATCTTCTTTTTTGATGTGAACATGATAGGATGGAATTGTCATACAATTTTGTGTATGACTCAATTCATCTTGTCATTTATGAGGATAATTGATTCTTATATATGAATAGCTCACGCATTATTTTTTAACATATACAGTTCAATTTTAGTATATAACTTTGATACATAATTTTAATAAAAAAAATCTTCTAATTGATTTTTGTCATAAAATCAACTAGAAGATTTATATAGTTTAATATTTATACACTATATATCACTAAAATATAAGCATTATACTGACTTTTACTATATATTATGTATTCATTTTACTGATAACATTCTATTATTTTGTAGCTTCTAAACATTGCTCTATAACATTCTTATCATTTATACCTATTGCAGTGACTTTATTAGCATTATTTAATATACTCTTATCACTTTTATCTGAAACTAAAACAACAGGAGCGTTTTTAGCCATTGGTGAAGCAACTAAAGCATAAACTAAATCATCTCCACTTGCCACATAAAACTCTTTTGTTTCATTATAAAACTTCTTAATTACATTCTTATTAGTTTCATATCTATCACTACCATCAATTCTTGTTGCTCTATATCTACTTACTATATAATCACTTAGTGTAGATTTTCCTCCAACAGCATATACTGGAACAGGTGAAACACCAAACCATGGGTCTAAATCTGTATCTTCTTCTGCTGAAGCTATATCTTTTGTCAATAAAATAGGAGCACCATCTCTATACGCAACAGATGCAACACTCACTGCGTCAGCTTCATCTTTAAATCCATTTACTAAAAACGTCTTATCACTGCTTTTTATCTTTTCTATTTCAGCTGCAATTTTATAACTTGTATCTACTCTATCTACTCCATCAATTCTTATAACCTGCATTCTTCTCATAAGTAGCATTTTTTCTACATCTTTACTTATAGTATTTTCGCCACCTATTACATATATCTTAGTAACTCTATTAAGCCTTTGTAAAGTGGCTTCTGGTATATCATCCTTATTAGTTAATAAAATTGCTGCATTATTTACCCCTGCAAGACCACTAGCAGAAATACCATCTACCATCCTAGAATCAGAATTGATAAGTACAGCTGTTGTATAATCTTGCTTATCTGCAATAATACCAGCTGTTTCATATTTATCTGTTCCCTGGATATTTTCGATTTTATCTAGTGCATTTGCTGATGTTGGAAAACTAACACTTAATAATAATGCTGAAATACCTAATGCTAATATTCTTTTACTAAACTTCATAAATTACCTCCCTCAAAATAAATATATTTAGTATCAGTATAATATAAATTCGCTTAAAAGTAGTGTAAAAATAGTTACACTTTTTTTATAATTTAAATCACTCTAAATTAGACACATCTCATCCATTAAAATAACTTCATTCATCCTATAAGCTAAACCGTCCCATGTTTTTTTTGACATATCTACAGATGACCTTTTCTCCAAATGAGACAATAGATATTGTATTTTAAAATCTATTGCATTATATAAATTCTTCTCAAAGATAGATAACTCTTCTTCATTTAGAATACCATCTAAACTCATAGAAGGCAACATTACATATTCTATCTTTCCAGAATCATTAATCACACTACCAATCCATTCTCTAACACCAGGAATATCAGTGGTAATTACATCAAGTCCACATGATAAAGCCTCTAAAACTACAACTGGCAACCCTTCATAAAACGATGGTAAAACAAATATATGTGACTTATTAAATAGCTCAGCTAAGTCACTTTGGTCTAATTTTCCTAAGAAATTCATTTTAAATGGAGATTGACTTGCAAGCTTAACAATCTCATTATAAGATTCAACATCACTTCCTGTACCTGCAAAATTGACTTCTATTAAATCTTTACAATATACTAGTCCAGATATAGCTTTTATAAATGGAATCAATCCTTTTGATTTGCATATCTTTCCTGCAAATACTATCCTTATCTTATCATTTTTTATTTTATAATTTTTATCATAAAATACACTATCATTATATCCACTACCAATTACAACTACTTTACTGTCGCTTACTCCAAAAGTCTTTATAATATCATCTTTTTGCTTTTTATGAAGAGCAAATATTAAATCCAAATTTTTTATATTTGATATTATATATTCTTTTTCTAAATCGATAGTATTTAACTGTCTTAAGCAAGTCCCATGACAAACAGACATAACTTTAATATCTTTCACAATCTCTCTGACAAATGCAGTTAAAAGATATAAATGATGACATATTATAATATCTGGCTTAAAATCTTCCATAGCTCTGTCTATATTTATTTTAAATTGATGTTTTAATCTATTTATCATTTCTACATTTAAATCTCTATATCTAGTACTTTCATATGGCATAGAATCACTCATTCCTACAACAGGAAAATTTAGTTCTCCACAATTATACTTTACTGGATAAAAACTTACATCACTTGAAAAACAGTTTACATTGTCATTAACATCTATACCCGCAATTACAGCTTGCTCATGACCTATTTTTTCAAACCCTTTTATCATACCACACATGTATATTCCACTACCTGTACTATTTGGTTTTTGTGTTATTATATGAAGAATTTTCACTTTTTTACTTACCGCCCCTCTAAAATTAAACAATTTCATATAATCTAATCGTTATATATATCCAGATACAAACAGGAAGAATCATCTTTTACTTTGAATCTTGGAACCTTAATTGCTTTATAGTCATTATCCTCAAAGTCTCTAACTTTATTATGTATATATCCTATGCCAAATTTTTCTGCTATACGTATCAATTCTTCTTCTTTTATAAGGTTATACCTATCACAAGCACTTGTAAAACCGTCACTTGTTAACATCAATTGAAAATCTTTTTTTATTTCTAAGTATCCGTATATTGAGTTTTCTACAGCATCCTCATCAAAATCCAATATCCAGTATCCATCTTTAGTATTCTTTTTCAATCTATTGCTTACTATTGTATCCATGACACTTGACTTTATCTCATCAAAAGTCATTTCTTCTAAATCAGAAAGCTTACTCATTTCATCAAACACAGAATTATCAAATTTACAAATAGTTCTATCTTTTATGACTTTAGAATCTCCATTTTTAATAAATAAAGAACAATCTCCTAATAAAAAATACTCTACTTTATTTTCATGAAATTTAACAATAGCTATAGAACTTGATGGCAAATCTAATTTTTCCACCTTTATTCCATTTAATTTCATCTCATACTCTTTTTTAATTTCTATTATCCCACTATTGATAATGCTCTTTAATGATTCTTCTCTATTCATATTTTTATATAAATACTTATTCCACCACTGAACATACCATCTTGCATCACTTTCATTTGATATTAAGTTTTTTCCATTGAGCCCTGTCGCACCATCCAAAACCCATGCTCCAAATGGACTTATACCAACTACATCTTCATTAAATTTAGCTGTACCTTGACTACACAATAGGCTATAGTCTCTTATATTTAAAGCCATATCATCCTCCAAATTGAATATCTAAAAATAAAGTTCTATTTAAAATTATACAGCAAATAAAAAAATCTACAACAAAACTCGTTGTAGATTTTTAATTTAATCAGTATTTATTTTATATTTTTTATACTTTAGTGATGGAATAATCTATTTTTAGTAAATGCCATAACTATATTGTACTTATTACAAGTTAATATAACATTATCATCACGAATAGAGCCACCTGGTTGTGCTATAAAACTTACTCCACTTCTTTTAGCACGTTCTATATTGTCTCCAAATGGGAAAAATGCATCAGAACCAAGAGCTACTCCTGTTAAAGTTTTAAGCCATGCTCTTTTACCTTCTCCAGTAAGAGGTTCTGGTTTTTCTTCAAATAAATTCTGCCATATACCATCAGCAAGTACATCCATATAATCATCAGAAAGGTATACATCAATAGTATTATCTCTATCTGGACGACCTATATCTTTTTTAAATTTTAAATTTAATACTTTAGGATGTTGACGAAGATACCAAATATCTGCCTTATTACCTGCAAGTCTAGTGCAGTGAATACGTGATTGTTGTCCTGCACCTACTCCTATTACTTGTCCATCTTTAGCATAGCAAACTGAATTTGACTGTGTATATTTTAATGTGATAAGAGCTATAATTAAATCACGCTTTGCACTATCTGTAAAGATTTTATTATCAGTTGGAATATCTTTTAATAAGTCTTCATTTATTAATATTTCGTTTCTACCTTGTTCAAAAGTGATTCCATAAACATCCTTTGTTTCAATAGGTTCAGGAGTATAATTTTCATCAATTTTTACAATATTGTAATTCCCTTTACGCTTTCCTTTTAATATCTCAAGAGCCTCGTCTGTGTACCCTGGGGCTATTATACCATCAGAAACTTCTCTCGCTATAATAGTCGCAGTCTCTTTATCACACACATCTGAAAGTGCTATAAAATCTCCATAAGAAGACATTCTATCTGCCCCTCTTGCCATTGCATAAGCACAAGCTAATGGAGAAAGCTCTAAATCATCAACAAAGTATATTTGTTTTAAAGTATCTGATAAAGGTATTCCTACTGCTGCACCTGCTGGACTTACATGTTTAAATGAAGTTGCTGCTGGAAGACCAGTAGCCTCTTTCAATTCTTTTACAAGTTGCCAACTATTAAATGCATCCAAAAAATTTATGTATCCAGGCTTTCCATTTAATACTTCTATAGGAAGTTCTCCATTTTTCATATAAATTTTTGATGGTTTTTGGTTTGGATTACAGCCATACTTTAGTTCTAGTTCTTTTGCCATACACTCATCCCTCTCTATAGTAAATTAATCTTGAATTTGATTAATTCCATATTAATTAAATTATTCGTACTAATAAAATTATATGGCATATTTATCCATTAATCAACTATATTTTTTAAAACTCCTATCCCTTCGACTTTACATTCGACTACATCACCATGTTTTAAATATACTTGAGGATTCATTCCCATAGCAACACCTGCTGGAGTTCCAGTTGAAATTATATCTCCTGGCTTTAGAGTCATTCCTCTTGATAAATCACTTATTACAGTAGGTATATCAAATATAAAGTATTCTGTATTAGAATCTTGTCTTACTTCTCCATTTACCACACTACTTATATCTAGTTTTAAAGGATGCTCAAATTCTTCTTTATGTACTATGCAAGGTCCCATAGATGTATGTGTATCTAAACTTTTTCCTCTATACCACTGCACGTGTTTATCTTGAAGTGCTCTTTCACTTATATCATTCATTATTGTATATCCAAATATATATTCATAGGCATCTTCTTTTGATATGTTTATACCTTCTTTTCCTATAATTACTGCAAGTTCTGATTCATAATCCAACTTTTCTACTAAATCTCCATGTAAACTTATCTTATCATCCACTCCAATTGCCTTATCTGCTCTTTTAGAGAAATAAATTGGATAGTCTGGCATAACTACATTTTTTATAACACCATCTGGAATTTCATTGACATGGTCTTTATAGTTTAAACCTAAACATATAATATCTTTTTTAGGTCTTACAATTGGGGAACATAATTTCACTTCTTCTAACTTATAACACTTTGCATTTTCAAATGAATGTTTTTTTATTTTTTCTAAATCTCCAGTAGATACATTTTCAATAAAATCATTCATATCTGTATATAATTTGCTTAATCCCAAACTATTAATTTCATATATACTATTTGTTTCTGAGTTAAATACACCTATATTTTCTTCATTGCCAGTACAGAAAGTTACAAATTTCATTTCTATTCCTCCATTCAATAAGTTGATTAATAATATTTTATTTTTATTAGTTTATATCAATTGTAATAGATAATATATATATGTCAATATATATTTAAAAATAGAGTTCTAAAAAGTATAACAATTCATAAATATCAGAAATTATCAAAAATAAGATAATTAGTAAAAATAATATAATTATAAGAAGATTGTTTTAAAAAACTTTATTTATGCAGATAAATTTTCTATAAAACACAATAAAAAAAGGTACCCTTAATAAAATAAGCATACCTACACTCTTTCAATATTATTATATCCAGCCATTTTATAGTTATAATATTTTTTATTTAGACAAAACCTCTTGGTAAAACCTATTTACTTATAAACTTTCATTAAATCTTCTCCAATACATATATCTCCAGTTCTTAAAATTTCAACTTTATCTATGTCATAAGAATTGGTTATAACTATAGGAGTTATTACAGATTTAACGCTTTTTTTAATTTTTTCTAAATCAAATCTTATAAGTTTTTGCCCACAGTAGACTTTATCTCCTGCATTTACTAATACTTCAAATCCATCTCCATTCATCTTTACAGTATCTAATCCTATATGTATTAGTATCTCCAAATCATCTTCACTCTTTATGCATATAGCATGCTTAGATGGCAAAAATACTTGAATTACCTCCCCATCGACAGGAGAAGATACGACTCCTTCTTGTGGTTCTATAGCAATCCCATCACCTAGCATTTTACTAGAAAAAGCATCATCAGGAACATCAGTTATACTTAATACTTTCCCTGTAAGTGGCGATTGTAATACTCCTTTTATATAATTACTTTTTACTTCTTCATTTTTATTTTTTGAGAATAACTTTTTGAACATATTAAATCTCCTCATTCCAATAATTTAAATTGACTTCTCGTGTTATCTACATTATACACTTTAATTCATAAAATATATTACTTGAAATATACTGTATATATTTATTCCAGTAATAATTATAGTCATATACGAGAACATATATTTAACTCTTTTGTCATCCATATTTTTACTAATCGAGGAACCTATAATTCCTCCTAATACTGCTCCTATTATCATAAAAGGTAATCCAGATAAATCATATATACCAAACCCTGTATTTATGAAAACTGTAACTAACTTTGAAATATTAGAAAATAAAATAGTTATAATGGAATTAAACGCAGCTTCTTTAGCTGATAATCCAAATAATATTGTAAACACAGCCACATTTATAGGACCTCCACCTATTCCTAAAAATGAAGATATAACCCCTAAAAAAATGCCAACAATAAAATATGTAATGTTAGTATTAAACTTAACATTTAAACTTTTATCTTTATATAAATAAACCATTACTAACAAAATAATCATTATAATATTTTGAGTTATTTTTATTATAGAAGGATTATTTACATATGAAATAGATAAATCTAATAACCTTTGACCTATAGTCCCTCCTAATACTGATGCTCCACCAATTAAAATAAGTCTAAAGTTTATTTTAAAAAGTTTTGATTTAATTTGTTTATATACAGAAACAATTGCCATCGATAATACAGTAAATGATGATAACACACTTATTGTCGAAACATCAAATACTCCAATCAAATCTAGCACTGGCTTTATTATTACCCCTCCACCAATACCCGTTATAGCTCCTATAGTTGTTGAAAGTATAGCTATTACAAATAAAATTACATTCATTTAAAATCATCCTAACTAAATTTACTCTGCTCAAAACCCTTTAATTATACATAATTTTTAATCACTTTAACTTAGAATTATAAATACTAAAATTATTTTAGTATTTGATTTTTATATACTAATACTGATATTTTTTCTAGGTCACTAAAAGTAGACATTAAAAATTCTTTATATCCACAGTAATTGTTACTAGAATCAATATACATAGAATTTTTCATTCTTTTGCATCCACTACCACATATTTTGTAAAAATTACAATTTAAACAAATACTTTCTTTCTTTATATCTTTATGCAAAAATTCTTGCATTTTAGATTTTCTTAAAATATCCAATAAAGTGTTATCTTTTATATTACCTAAATTAAAGTTATCTAGTACATAAAAATCACATGGATATACACTTCCATCAGCCTCTATTACAAATTGTGGTTGGCATTTTCCAATTATCCCACAGGTACTAGGAATTCCTGTAATTAAAATGGATATAAGATTATCAAACAAATTAATACTTATATAATTTCCTTTATTGAACTCATTTTTCCAAAGCTTAAATATTATTTTATAAAAGTATGCAAAATATTTAGGTTCTAAAGAGTACTCTGACTTAGTTTTACAGTCTAAATCATCTAAACAAGGGATAAACTGTATATACTTCACATCGTTTGCTTTTATAAAATTAAAAACCTCTTTTGGATTAAGTGCAATCTGATTTGTCAGAACACATAGTATGTTAAAGTCTATTTTGTATATTTCCAGTAGTTTTTTTGTATTTATTACATCTATATAACTTCCCTTATTATTTGAATATACACGATTTTTATTATGTAAATCTTCTAGTAAATCTAATGATAATCCTACTAAAAAATTATTTTTCTTTAAGAACTCACACCATTGATTATCAATAAGAGTTCCATTCGTTTGAATAGAGTAGTTTACTGTTATATTTTTTTCCATTTTACCAACATACTCAATAAAATATTGGAAAAATTTTAATCCCACTAAAGTAGGCTCTCCACCTTGAAAAGCAAATGTAACTCTATCTCCATTATCCAAAATTTCAAATGTATTATTTACTATGTTTTTTACAGTATCCTCCTGCATAATACCATAGGATTTTACTTCTCTTAAATCGCTCACATTTGCATAAAAACAATATTTACATCTCAAATTACATAACGATGAGACTGGTTTAATCAAAACTGATATACTTTTCATTATAAAAAACCTTCTTTTTTATATATTTTTACTTATTTAATGTTTTTTACTTGTTTAATATTTTCTACTTATCAGATAATAGTCTATAATATTCTTCTCTTCCTGGATAAGCTCTACCCTCTTCTATTTCTGTTTTCCATCTACTTGAACCTGTCCCTTTTACAGGTCCTTTTAAAAGTGGGTCATTCGTTTCTAACATCCAATTATCAACTTTCTTTCTCAATTCATTTGCTATGTCTTGATAATCTGAATCATTTATTAGATTATTTTCTTCTAGTGGGTCTTTTCTTAAATCATAAAGTTCTTCTTTATCATTAGGAACATAAAATTTATCTCTAACAGCTTTACCTGATAAACTCAAATGTGAATCAACTGTAATATATACTTTAGGCCCATCTTCAAAATTTCTAACATAGCTATATTCATTAGTCCTTATGCCTCTCATTGGTCTATATTGATCATGCCATGTCATCTCTGTAAAGAATGAGTCTCTACCTATATCTTCATTTGTTTTTAATAAATTGGCAAAACTTTCTCCATCTATATTCTTAGGAATTTCAGCTTCAATTAAATCTAGTATAGTTGGCAATAAATCAACATTACATAATAGTGCTTCTTTTTTCACATTTTTTTGAGAAGAATTAGGTAATAAAATTATAAGCGCTGTCTCTAATCCTGCTTCTTTTAGCATTCCTTTCGCTCCTGGAAATGCAACTCCATGGTCTGTTGTCAGTATAACAATTGTATTTTTATCTAATCCTGTTTCTTGTAATTTATTGTATATTTTGCCTATTGCCTCATCCAGTACTTTTGCTGAACCATTATATAAAGCTATATCTTTTCTTACATCTTCTGTATCAGGTAAAAACTTAAATACTTCTACTTCATCCAATTTATCTGCATAAGGTTCATATTCATCAAAATCTCTATGTGTTTCAAAAAATCCTACACTTAAGTAAAATGGCTTTCCTTGATTTTCTTTATATTCCTCTAAGAATTTAACTACCTCTTTAGCAACCTTAGGAGCTCTATCCCCTGGAACCGCTATAAAATTATCATATCCTAAGTCATAGGTTGAAGAAAATACTCTATCTTTTATTGGTGGTGCTTCATTTATTGTTTCATGGCTTAGCCCTATTAATGTTGTTTCATATCCGTTTTTTTGTAACTCCATAGGAAGTGTTGTATGTTTAGAATCTATACAAAAACCTAGATGTGCAAGTCCCATTAACCCATTATTATGAGGGTATAATCCAGTTAGTATACTTCCTCTACTTGGACTGCATTGAGGTGCTGCACAAAAATAATTATCAAATTGAATTCCTTCTTGAGCTAATTTATTTATACATGGAGTTTCCACATTATATCCATAGTTACTGAATTTTCTACCACTATCATGAGAAATCATAAGTAAAATATTTGGTTTCATTAATACTACCTCTTTCCATTATTTTTTTATATCCTTACTATAAAATGCTACTGTTTCATAAGGTCTTAACTTTAACTTAGGTTCTAAATCTCGCTTTTCATAATTCCCTATCAAATATGTAAGTGATTTGCCTAAAAATTCCTCACTAATCTCAACTTCAACTTCACAATCATAGAAGTTGTTAAATACTATTAATCTTTCATTTTCTAAGCTTCTAACATAAGCATAAACTTTATCATCATCTAGTAAAATTCCCTTATAAGAGCCTTCAGATATAATATTTAATTGCTTTCTTAAAGATATTAACTTTTGATAGAAATTAAAAATTGACCCTTCTTTAAGTTCCTTTTCAACATTTATCTCTTTATAATTTTCTGCTATTTTAATCCATGGCTTTCCATTTGTAAAACCTGAATTTAATTTGTCTGACCACTGCATAGGTGTACGACTATTATCTCTGGATTTGGACTTTATAATATTCATTATTGTTTCTTTTTCGATTTTATTTTTTAAAAATTCATTATACGCGTTATGAGTTTCAACATCTAAATAATCATCTATTTTTTCAAAGTTTGGATTTGTCATACCTATTTCTTCACCTTGATATATATACGGAGTTCCTCTTAATAGATGTATTGTAGCAGCTAACATTTTCGATGCTTCCACTCTATATTCTTCATTACAAAATCTGCTAATAGCTCTTGGTTGGTCATGATTATTCCAAAATAGTGCATTCCATCCACCACCACTTTCAATATTTTCTTGCCATTCATTTAAGAGTTTTTTCAGCATCATAAAGTCAAAAGGTATATCGCTCCATTTTTCTCCATTTTTATAATCTACTTTTAAATGGTGAAAATTAAATGTCATTGAAAGCTCTTTTTCTTCTGGAGAAGAATATAAGATACAATTTTCAATAGTTGTTGAAGACATTTCTCCAACAGTTGTTATGCCCTCAACTCTTCCAAAAGTTTCTTTGTTCATTTCTTTAATAAATTCATGGACAATAGGTTTATCTGTATACATTTCTTTTCCTATATTATTTGTAGAATCGTTCAATTCTTCATCTTTACCAATCACATTTATTACATCAAACCTAAACCCCTTAACACCTTTATCTATCCAAAAATTTACAACTTTATATAATTCTTCTCTAACATTAGGATTACGCCAGTTGAGGTCAGCTTGTGTAACATCATATAAGTGTAAGTAGTACTTATCTGTATTTCCAAATTTTCCCCAAGCATTTCCTCCAAATTTAGATTTCCAATTTGTCGGTAGTTGATTATTTTCTTTGCCCTCTCTAATAAAATAGAAATCTTGATACTTTTTATCTCCTGCCAAAGCTTTTTTAAACCATTCATGTTCTGTTGATGTGTGATTTAAGACCATATCCAGCATCAATTCTATATTATATTTTTTACTTTCATCTACTAACTCTTCAAAATCCTCCATAGTTCCAAACATAGAATCTATTGATGTATAGTCAGCAATATCATATCCATTATCCCTTTGTGGAGAAACAAAAAATGGGTTAATCCAAATTATATCTACACCTAATTTATATAAATAAGGTAATTTCTCTATAATTCCTTTTAAATCTCCTATCCCATCATCATTAGAATCATTAAATGATTTTGGATATATTTGATAAATAACTTTCTTCTTAAAATCCATATGCAAATTTCCCCTTTCATTTTTGTCTAGACAACTTTTATATTTTTATAATAAACCTTTTTTTTGTTAAAATCAATATTTACTCTAAATAAAAAAACATATTCCCTATAATCCTTCCATATTTACTCTTACTTTTTTGATTTTCCAATAATATACAATTTATCTTTTAGCAATTAAATTTTAAAAATATTTAGGATAACGTTGACATAAAAATTTCTCTATGGTATATTATTTTCAAGATTTGTCTATACAACATCGTATTTTAAGAGGGAGGTAATTTTATGAGCACATTAAAAGAAAATACACATCATAAAGAGCAGGTTGAGCAAATCCTTGAAGCAATTGGGGGAGTAGAGAATATAATATCTGCGACACACTGTATTACTAGATTAAGATTTGCTCTAAATTCAGAAAGTAAAGTTAATATAAAGCAATTAGAACAAATAGATATAGTGAAAGGAAGCTTTACCTCAAATGGTCAATTTCAAGTTATTATAGGGCCAGGTCTTGTAAATAAAGTTTATGCTACATTAATAGAAATTACTGGACTTAAAGAAGCAACAAAGGCTGAGGTTAAAGAGATTTCTAATAAAAAATTAAATCCACTTCAAAAAGCTATAAAGGTGTTGGCAGATATATTCATTCCTATATTGCCTGCTATAGTTGCCTCTGGTTTATTGATGGGTATAAATAATCTACTTGCTAACCCAGGAATTTTCTATGAACAACCCTTTTTAGAAGTTCATAGTAATTGGGCTGGTATATCTAATATGATTAATCTTATAGCAAATACTTCTTTTTCATTTTTACCTGCACTAATAGGTTGGTCAGCTGTCAAAAAGTTTGGAGGAAATCCTGTACTTGGTATTGTATTAGGTCTTATTTTAATTAATCCAGATTTAATGCCTGGTGCACAATACTCTAAAACACCTGAAGCTGTTACTTACTGGAATATATTAGGTTTTAATATTGCTAAAATAGGCTATCAAGGACAAGTAATCCCTGTTTTATGTTCTTCTTATCTTTTAGCGACAATCGAAAAGTTCTTAACTAAAAAAATTCCTGAGATGGTTCAGCTTATTTTTGTTGCTCCTCTTACATTGTTAATAACTGGTTTCTTAACATTCTCTATCATAGGACCTATAACAATGTCATTTGCCAATTTAATTACAAGTGGAATTCTTGGATTGTTTGAAATTAATGCAGTACTTGCAGGAGCACTTTTTGGATTCATATTGTCTCCATTAGTTATAACAGGTATGCATCACTTATTCTTAGGTATAAATTTACAAATGATAGGTACTTTAGGATTTGCTACATTATGGCCAATACAAGTTATGGCTAGCCTTGGGCAAGGCGCAGCAGCTTTGACAATGTTTTTTATATTAAAAAATAAAAAAATCAAGGGTGTTGCATTAACAGCTTCAATTTCAGCTTGGTTAGGTATTACTGAACCTGCAATATTTGGTATAAACTTACGTTATCGTTTCCCATTCATAGCATCTATGATAGGTGCAGGTATAGCTGGAGGAGTTGTATCTTACTTTAATGTTAAAGCAAGTTCTATAGGTATATCAGGGTTACCAGCGTTTTTATCTATATTTACAGACCAATGGAGTGTTTACTTCTTAGCAATGGGGCTTTCTATAGCCATTACTTGTATCCTTACATACATATTCTCAAAGAGCAAATACTTTAATAAAGAATTTATAGAAAATTAAATAATATATAGTCTAATAAAAAAAGAGTGTCTAAATATACTGAAATCCAATCATTAGAATTTTGATTCAACAATTGAGGGTACAGTACAAAACAGACACTCTTTTATATAATTAAAGATTTCTTCTTCTTGCAAAATCTACAAATCTAAATGTATCAACTCTATGTCTAGATTCATGATACTGAAATAATCTTGTATCTTCTAAGTAAACTTCACTTCGTATCACTACAACATGTGTATCTGTTCCAATATCTAGCAATATTTTATCTTCTTCTGTAACAGGAGCTACTGTTACTTCTTTATTTGCATAACCTATTTTTAGTTCTAGATTTTTCTCTATATAATTAAATATTGAACTTTGAACTGCTGTTAATGGTATTTCTGGTATTATTTCAGATATAAAGTAATCTTTATCTAAAATAACAGCTTCTCCATTAATCTTTCTAAGTCTTTCAACTGCTATAACCTTAGTTTTTGTGTCTATATCTAGTTTTTTACAAATTTCTAAAGGCATAATCTCCTTTTTATTTTTTAGTACACTTATTTCTGTATCTAAATTTTTATTCTTTTGTAATTCATTGAAACTAATCAACCCTGACCCTTCTATTTCAAATTTATTTATATCTAAAACAATAGCCCCTTTACCTTGTTTTTTTTGTATAAACCCCTTCTCCAATAAAAGCGACTGCGCTTTTCTAATAGTTTCTCTTGATACTCGATATTTTTGAGCAAGCTTTACTTCTGTTGGTAAAAGCTCTCCTACTGCATATACATTATTTCTTATATCTTTCTCTAAATCTAAATATATTTCATAAAATTTCTTCAAGTAAATCACTCTCATTCATAATTAGTTTTAGTTTGTACACTCATCTCATTTTATATAAATATCATATTATGGGCTAAGCTGTCAAATAGTCTTGTTAATCTTTAAAACAATAAATTGCATAAGTAATATAATTAATTTCTTAAAATAATTTCCTACAAAAAAATAAACTCCAAATATTAGAGTTTATTTTATATATATAGCTATCATTCATTACCTTTATATACTTGTTACAAGATAATTATATTATCTAAGTAGATATTATTTATATACTTATTACAAGATAATTATATTATTTAAGTAGATATAATCATATTATCTGTCTAATAAGTATAGTAAACAGACTTCTCAATATTATACAAAAGCTTACATCTTTAAATCTTGACTTAACAATACCAAGTACAATACCAAAAACAGTACCTATAATAATTTTTGAAATAATAACTTCAAATGTATAGTAAGAGTTATTATATAACATTATGTAATTATGTATAACATCTATATATCCTATATTATAAATACCAGATAATATAGATGTTATACATATAACTTTACTCTTTGATTTTATAAAATTGTTTAAATAATTCCATATGTACTCTCTAAAAAATAATTCTTCAAATACTGGAACTATTAATACAGATAAAGTCATCATAGTTACATAAAAAAACATATAGCCTCTATTGTAATAAATTGAGATTACCACTAGAGATAAAGCTACTATAAAAAGTATCAACTTACATCTTTTTATAAGTACATTATCTTTATTTTCATTGAAAGCTTCTGTGATTTTTCTATTTCTCACCTTATTATACAAAGGACTATTTTTTAAAAATAAAATTAATGATAACCCAACTATTGTAAAAGAAATTAAATTTACAATGTTAAAATTTTCAAGGGTAAATTCAAATTGACTTAGAAGTATATAATTTAAAATCATCCTTACTATCTGAACTATGAACATCAATGAAATAGAATCCATTATACATTTTTTATAACTATACTTCATCCCCAATTTAAATCACCCCATGTATATACTAATCGTAAAGTCCATTTAATACTCTACTCACAGTTGCTTTACTCCAACTTGTTTCACTTGAAATTTCTTTATAGCTTAAACCATCTCTTCTCAAGTTTTTTATATTATTTATATCATCATCAGTAATTTGTTTTTCCTTTGGCTTAAGACTATTTTTGTAGCTTCTAAGTCTATCTAATTCTGATTTTAAACTATCTACTTCAAACTGTTTTTTTTGAAGCTTACTCTCATAAGAGTCTCTCATTTCATTAAATTCTTTGATGTAGTTTACTTTCCAATCCTCATCAATCTTTGTTTTAAATATACCCATATTTGAACCTCCTTAAATTTTGTTACTCTAGTTATGTATCGATTATAAACATTAATTTCTATACTTATCTTTAAAATCCTTGTACATAACCCCTATATAAGTTAGTAAAATTCAGATATATTTTTACAATTTTAAATATATATTAACAATATCAAAAAAACATACTGTCTTAATATAATATATTATACATTAAAATTTATTAAAATGAACTTTTTCATAGTCCAAATCAGAGTCACAGTATGATTTTTTTTCTTCATCAGGGTAGCCTATAGAAATTATACATTCTACACTGTACTTATCAGGTATGTTCAGTTCATCTCTAATATATTTATCAGCATCTATACTATCATCATGCATCCTATTTCTTACTTGTATCCAGCAAGAACCTAATCCAAGCTCATGAGATTGAAGTTACTTCTTCTTTTTTTTAGAAATTCAATCATCTAAATCAACCCTTTCATAATAGCATACATCTGGCTTACATCATGCCCCTACTAATACTGAAAATGTATTCTCTAGCCTTTGTATGATAAATACTTTTTATAATATTTTATCATAACAATAGAAAGATTTCTCTTTTCCTAGGAAACTCATTTCACCAATTTTGATAAATCCACATTTTATAAGCAATGAATTCATCTTTGAGTTTATTGAATATGTATCACTCTTTAAATATGATACATCGTTTTCTTTAGCTAATTCTTCAGCAAAATCAACTAGTTTAGATGCAATTCCCATCTTTCTAAAACTTGGATTTACTGCCATTCTATGTACTACCATAGCCTTCTCATTAGACGACCAATTTAAATCTATGTATTCTTTAGGTTCATCATAATTAATACATATAAATCCTGCTATCTTTCCATCTACTTCTTCTACATATAAATCTTGTTTCTCAATATCAGAAACAAAGTCTTTATCTGATGGATAGTTTTCATCCCATTGTGTATTATTATAGCCTTTCATTTCCTCTACTGTTGATTTTATAATTCCCATGATACTATCTAAATCATTTATATTTGCTTTTCTAATCATAAAAATATCTCCTTATATTCATATATTAATTTACTACCTTTTTACTTTAAACCATTCTTCTTCTATATTTTTTCTCATTTTCTCTAGTATATTGTTTGCTGTTTGCTTCTCTTCATCTGTAAGATTATTAAAACAGATTTCTATACTTCTATTTTCTTCTTCAATTATTAACTCATATACTTCTAAAGATTTATTAGTTGGAGTTAAATTGTATCCTCTTTTATCAAACTCATCTTGCTTTTTATCCACATATCCTGCTTTTATTAACTTCTGTATAGCTTTGGTTGTAGTAGCCTTATCTACTTTTAACACATTTGATAATTCTACAAGGTTTATACCAGGATTTTCACAAATTCGTGTTAAAAAAGTAAATTGCCCTTTTTGTAACTTTAATTCTTTGTACTTCATATCATTTATTGAATTTACTGCTCTAGATAAAGTACCAACTTCTCTTAATATATTACTGTCTAAAGTTTTAATCAAATACACCTCCAATCAATACCTCTAAGTTTAAAATATATTTAGTTGAATTTTCAACTATATTTGTATATTACCATATATTGGTTGAATATTCAACTAAAAAAATAACTTTTTTACATTTATTTTTATTCATATTTTTGAATGGATGCTTATAAATATATAATTACAGAGCTAAAAAAAGAGCTGTTAATTGTCCCATATACAATTAACAGCTCTTTTTAGGCTTACATCATATTATTACTATAAATAACAACTAAATATATTTACATACCTCATCTGCAAATTCAGTAGTTGAAGCTGAACCACCTAAATCTACAGTTAATTTACTTCCATCAAGAAATACTTTTTCTAAAGCTGTTTCTATCTTTTGTGCATTTTCATATTCCCCTAGGTATCTAAGCATCATTACTGACGATTGAATAAGAGCTGTTGGATTAGCTTTATTTTGCCCAGCTATTTGTGGAGCACTTCCATGAACAGCTTCAAATATAGCACAATCTTTACCAATATTTGCACTTGGAATTATACCTAAGCCTCCAACAAGACCAGCTCCCAAATCAGATAGTATGTCTCCATAAAGATTTGGCATTACCATTACATCGTAGTTTTCTGGATTTAAAACTAAGTTCATAGCTGCTGCATCTACAATTAAATCATCATACTCGACACCATGTTTTGATGCTACTTCTCTAAATACATCTAAAAACAAGCCATCAGACATTTTCATTATGTTTGCTTTATGTATAGCTGTAACTTTTTTTCTCTTGTTATCTTTAACATAGTTACATGCAAAGTCAACAATTCTCTCACTTGCACCTCTTGTTATTATCTTTATACTTTCAGCTGCATAATCACCTATCTTATGTTCTATACCAGCATATAAGTCTTCTGTATTTTCTCTTACTACCACTAAATCAACATCTTCATATCTTGACTTTATACCTTTAAAACTCTTAATTGGTCTTAAGTTAACATATAAATCTAATGCTTGTCTTAAAGTTACATTTACACTTCTAAATCCTTTCCCTACAGGAGTAGTGATTGGACCTTTTATAGCTATTTTGTTCTTTTTTATACTATCTATAATATATTGAGGAAGTGGAGTTCCATATTCTTCAATAACTGCTTCTCCTGCATTAACTTCTTCCCATTCTATCTCTACCCCAGTAGCTTCTACAACCTTTTTCATAGCTTTCGCAACTTCTGGTCCTATTCCATCTCCTGGTATAAGTGTCACTTTATACATTAATATTCCCTCTTTTCATATTAATTAGCTTGATTCTTAGTGTAATTTAATTTTCCACCTGCTTTTAATACATCAACTTCTTTTGATGATAATTCTACTTTAACTTTGAAAGAAGTTCCTTTGCTTAAATTCTTAACCTCTAAAACACCACTATCTAAATTATCTAAAATATTTGGTATTTCCAGACTATCTAAAAGAGATAAATTTTCATAATCTTTTTCATCACAAAACTCCATTGGAATTATACCACTGTTTATTAAATTGGCTTTGTGTATTCTTGCAAAACTTTTTACTATTACTCCTTTAACACCAAGATATAATGGTGCTAAGGCAGCATGTTCTCTACTTGAACCTTGTCCATAGTTGTCTCCACCAATTATAAATCCACCATCATTATCTTTTGCTCTTTGAGGAAACTCTGTATCTACAGTATTAAAACAATAATTTGCAAGATATGGTATGTTACTTCTAAAAGGAAGTAACTTAGCATTTGATGGCATTATATGGTCAGTAGTTATATTATCTTCTGTCTTCAATATTACTTTTCCACTTATAGACTCACTTAGTTCTGTATTAAGAGGGAAAGGCTTTATATTAGGACCTCTAACTACTTCTACATCGCTTCCTACATCAGAAGGCTTTATTATCATACTATC
The DNA here is from genome assembly GCF_020657875.1 of Clostridioides sp. ZZV14-6150. Classification (NCBI taxonomy): domain Bacteria; kingdom Bacillati; phylum Bacillota; class Clostridia; order Peptostreptococcales; family Peptostreptococcaceae; genus Clostridioides; species Clostridioides sp. ZZV14-6150. Next base: position 42,895 of record NZ_JAGWDA010000008.1, read on the forward strand.
ATCTATTAAAAATTCATTTACATCTAAGTTTTCAAATTTAACATCAAATTCTCTTGGGTCTGTAAGTTCTCCTTTTATAGCACTTACTGCTGCTACTTCTGGGCTCACTAAATATACTTGTGCTGATAGAGTTCCACTTCTTCCATAGAAGTTTCTATTGAAAGTTCTTAAAGATACAGAATCAGTTCCTGGAGATTGACCCATACCTATACATGGCCCACAAGAATTTTCTAATATTCTAGCTCCAGCACTTATTATATCTCCTAAAGCTCCATTTCTAGCTATCATTTCCATAACCTGTCTTGAGCCTGGTGCTATTACCAAACTTACATTCTTATGAACTTTGTTGCCTTTTAAAATTTGGGCTACTTTCATTAAGTCTTCATAAGAAGAATTTGTACAGCTTCCTATCGCAACTTGGTCTATTTTAATCTTTCCTATATTTTCGACTTCATCTACATTGTCTGGACTATGAGGCTTTGCAGCTAATGGTTTTAATTCATCTAAGTTTATAGTAATCTCTTCATCATAAATTGCATCTGAATCAGATTTTAGCTCCATCCAAACATCTTCTCTTCCTTGACTCTTAAAAAACTCTAGTGTTTTTTCATCACTTGGGAATATTGAAGTAGTTGCTCCAAGTTCAGCTCCCATATTTGTTATTGTGGCTCTTTGTGGAACAGATAGATTTTTGACACCTTCTCCTCCATATTCATAGACTTTACCTACGCCACCTTTTACAGTTTGTTTTCTCAACACTTCTAATATTATATCTTTTGAAGATACCATATTATTTAATTTTCCAACTAAGTTTACCTTACAGACTTTTGGTGCTTTTATATAGTATGCTCCTCCTGCCATAGCTAGAGCAACATCCAATCCCCCAGCACCAATAGCCATCATACCAACACCACCAGCAGTAGGTGTGTGGCTATCAGAACCCAAAAGTGTATCTCCTGGTGTTGAAAATCTTTCTAAAAACACTTGATGGCAGATACCATTTCCTGGTTTAGAAAAATAAACACCATATTTATCAGCTACTGTTTGTATATATTTATGGTCATCTGCATTTTCAAATCCTTGTTGTAACATATTATGGTCTACAAATGCAACGCTTCTTTTTGTTTTTACTTTATCTATGCCCATAGCTTCTAATTGAAGATATGTCATTGTTCCAGTGGAATCTTGTGTTAAAGTCTGGTCTATTTTTATCCCAATTGAATTGCCAGCAACAGCCTCTCCATCCACTATATGTTTTTTGATTATTTTATAAACTATATTATCTCCCATACTTTCCTCCTAAACAATTATATCTTAAATATATGAACCTCTAACTGCTTCTTCTTCTGTTGTACCTTTTTCATGTGCTAGTATATCACAATATAATTGAAGAATCTCTTTATCCATCAAACTTCTTTTCAATCTTATAGATGTAGCTCTTATGGCATTTAATAATTTGGTAGCGTTTTCTGGAGAAATATACATTTCATATTCACTCAATTTATTTATTACTGCTGCTCTTCCTGAATGCTTTCCTATTACTATCTTTCTTTCAAGATTTACTTCACTTGGGTCAAATGGCTCATAGTTATGTGGGTCTTTTAAAGCTCCATCTGCATGTATACCTGATTCATGTATAAACATATTATCTCCAACTACTGGTTTCCATGTAGGAAGTATTCTTCCTGATGCTTGTGACACATACTCACATATCCCTCTAAACTTTCTAGTATCTACGTTATTTAAATCACATTTATAGATGCATTTAAGTGCCATTAAAACTTCTTCTAACGCTGCATTTCCAGCTCTCTCACCTAAGCCATTAACTGTAACTCCAACATAGTTTGCTCCTGCTGCTAATCCTGCAAGTGCATTTGCTGTTGCCATACCAAAATCATTATGTGTATGCATTTCTATGTCAAAATTAGTTCTTTCATAAAGAGTTTCTATTGCATTTTTTATAGAAAAAGGATTCATAACTCCTACAGTATCACAATATCTAAATCTATCTGCTCCTGCTTGCTTTCCAACATTTATAAATTCAGTTAAGAAGTCGATATCCGCTCTTGAAGCATCTTCTCCATTTACTGAAACATATAATCCATTTTTCTTTGCAAATTCAACTGTCTTAGCCATATTCTCTAAAACCCAACCTCTAGAAGTTCTAAGTTTATTTTCTATATGAATATCAGATACTGATATTGATATGGCTACTGCATCAACACCACAAGAAATAGATTCTTCAACATCTTTTATCACTGCTCTATTCCAAGCCATTATATCTGCTTTTAAATTTCTATTGCATATGTGCTTTATTACATTTTTTTCGTCTCCACCCATAGTAGGTATACCAACTTCAATTTGGTCGACACCTAAATCACTTAACATTTCAGCAATCATTATTTTTTCTCTATTCGCAAATACAACCCCAGCTGTTTGTTCCCCATCTCTTAAAGTAGTATCTACTATTTTGATTTCCTTTGCTCTATCTTTTGATATAATGCACATATTAATGCCCCCCTTAGTATACATTTAGTTTTAATAATATTAGGTCTTATTTTTCAGTGATGTCTCTAACTTTTGATTATTTTTTTATTTTTTATTCATTTTAATTTCATTTGCAATTTATTTTTTTAGCTTTTCATATCTTGTAATCTATTATATTACTTTATATTAATTATTGCACTATATTTTTTCCTTTTTGTGAAAACTTCTTAAAAATGAAAGTTATTATGTTTTTCTTGCATTTTAATTTAATTTATAAATAGATTTATTTTCAAAAAACCTTTTAAATTAAACCTCTAAAATTCTAGCTAAAATTTAATTTAATCTACACTATATTTTAAGAGTTATACACTATATTTTTAAACTATATAAATAATAATCGAAAAAATTACTAAAAATACTTACAAATATGATATTATTAATTGATTAATAAAATAGAAAATTTTTCATGAAAGGTAAGATAATAATGGATTTTAAGAGCTTAGGAATTAGCGAAGATACTATAAATATTATAAAAACATCAGGAATAACAACACCTACACCTATACAAAAAGAAAGTATTCCTTTAATAAAATCAGGAAAAGATGTCATAGCAGAAGCTCAGACTGGGACAGGTAAAACACTTGCTTTCTTGCTTCCGATATTTGAGAATATATCATTGGATATAGATGATATACAAGTACTTATACTGTCTCCAACTAGAGAACTTGCTATTCAAATAACAGAAGAAGCTATAAAACTTAAAGAATCTAAGGATATAAATATTCTAGCAGCTTATGGTGGAAAAGACATTGGTTCTCAGATAAAAAAACTAAAAGGAAATATTCATATGATTATAGCAACACCAGGTAGACTTCTAGACCACTTAAATAGAAAAACAATTGACCTTAGCAAATTAAAAACTTTTGTTTTAGATGAAGCAGACCAAATGTTGCTTATGGGATTTAAAAATGAGGTTGAAGCTATTTTAAAAGAAACTTCAAATAAAAAACAGACATTATGCTTTTCTGCAACTATGGATTCTCAAGTTAAAAAATTAGCTTATAGATATACAAAAAATCCTGTTGTTGTTTCTATTGAAAAAGAAGAAATTACTCTTACTAATATAAAACAAGAAGTAGTAGAAACTACAGATAGAAAGAAATTAGATGCTTTATGCAGTGTTTTAAACGAAGACAATCCTTTTATGGCTATAATATTCTGTAGAACTAAAAGAAGAGTTGACAACCTTGAAGAGGCTCTTGCTATACGAGGATATAATTGTCAAAAGTTGCATAGTGATATCGCCCAATCAAAGCGAGAAAGAATAATGAAATCATTTAGAAATTTAGAAATACAATATTTAATAGCTACAGACGTAGCTTCTCGAGGTCTTGATATATCAGGAGTAAGTCACATATATAATTACGATTTACCAGAAACGCCTGAAGACTATATTCACCGTATTGGTAGAACTGGTAGAGCTGGAGAACAGGGTTATACTTGTGCTTTTATTGACCCTAAAAACGAGAGAATATTAAGTGAAATTGAAACAGCTATAGAATCTAAAATTAATAGAAGAATTGTAAAATTATAATATATAGGCTAACTATCAAATTGTCAACTACCCTAAAGGGTAGTGGCTTGTAGGAGATTACAAGTTAGTTGAATAGCCTAAGTTTTAACTACGTTATGTAAGAATATATAGGTACTTTAGGATACTTCTCTAGTCCTAAACTCTACGGTGTATCATTAAACATCACTGATGGCAGGCGAAGTGTGGTATATTTAAAACCTTTCATAACATTGGCGAAGAGAGCTTACCACCGTAAGGTGAGGTTAAATTATCTGAAAGGATTAATATTATGGTGTATGTAATTAGCTTTGAAGGAAAACCGTTAATGCCTACTAATAATGCAAAAGCTAGAAAATTATTAAAACAAAAGAAAGCTACTGTTAAAAGAGTTAATCCATTTACTATACAATTACTGTATAAAACGGATACTGAATATATTCAATCTGTAACATTAGGGATAGATAGCGGATATTTAAATATAGGATTTTCAGCTATAACAGATAGTAAAGAATTGATAGTTGGAGAAGTAAAGTTGCTTCAAGGTATGAAAGATAGATTATTAGAAAAAAGTCAATATAGAAGAATTAGAAGACAAAGATTAAGATATAGAAAACCTAGATGGAACAATAGAAAAATAGAAAATGGATGGTTAGCACCAAGTTTACAACATAAGTTAGATACTCATGTTAAATTTATAGATTATCTTAATTCAATACTGCCTATTAAAAATATAGTAATAGAGGTTGCCAACTTTGATATGCAAAAAATCAAGAATCCTGATATATATGGAGTAAAGTATCAGCAGGGAGAACAAATTGGTTTTTGGAATGTAAGGGAATATGTACTTCATAGAGATGGACATAAATGTCAAAATCCTAATTGTAAGAATAAGAATAAAGAACAGATATTAGAAATTCATCATATTAAGTACAAGAGTGATAGTGGTTCTGATGCTCCTAGTAATTTAATAACTTTGTGTAATAAGTGTCATACATCTCCTAATCATAAAAAGGGTAAATTTCTGTATGATTGGTGTGAAAATGGTAAAAAGGTTAAAGATTTTAAAGATGCTACATTTATGTCAATGATAAGATGGTACTTATTGGAACAGTTGAAAGAAAAATATACTAACATTAAAGCAACTTATGGTTATTTGACTAAAAATCATAGAATTGAACATGGTATAGAAAAAAGTCATTTTAATGATGCTTTTGCTATAGCTAAAGGTGTTAATCAAGTTAGAAATTTAGAAGTATTTAAAGTTGAACAATCAAGATTAAACAATAGAAGTCTTGAAAAATTCTATGATGCTAAATATATAGATAATAGAACTGGTGAGAAAGTTTCTGCAAGTGAACTTAATTGTGGAAGAAGAACTAGAAACAAGAATTTAAATTCTGAAAATCTTAGAGTGTTCAGAGGTCAGAAAATATCTAAAGGTCAAAGAAGAATAAGGAAGCAAAAATCATTGTATCAGCCAAATGACTTGATTAAATATGATGGAAAAGTTTATACAGTTAAAGGCAGTCAAAATGAGGGGCAATATATAGCTTTAAAAGAAATCAAAAAAGTGCCAAATGTAAAACTAATTAAACCATATATATTTAAGAAGGGATTGAATTGGAGTTGTGGATTATGTTAGTAGAAATCATTCTAAGTGTTTGTTATTGGTACATCTGATATTTGTATGTAAATACAGAAAAAACTTGTTAATTAAATTTGGTGATGAAATTAAACATATTCTTAGTAATATAGCAAAAGAAAAAGATTTAATCATAGTGAAATGGAAGTTGATAAAAATCATGTGCATCTATTAGTTAAATATAGACCAACAATTTCTATATTAGAGATAGTAAGATGGTTTAAGCAAATTTCAACTTATAGGATTTGGAGAATTAACAATAACCAATTATATCTTAACAAATATTTCTGGAAGGAAAAAACTTTTTGGTCAGATGGATACTTTGCTTGTAGTATAGGAAATGTTTCTAAAGAAACTATTGAAAGATATATACAAAGTCAGGGATAGGCTTACATCCACTAACCTAAAGGTATAGTGGTTTTACGCCTTAATTTATAAAAATTGAATAAATAAAAACGTATGTGTACTTATCTTAGATAAATTCACATACATTTTTATATTGTTTCATTTTAATAATATTGTTAATATCATTTTAAATTTTTTCTGATATTAATCTTATATTAATTTTGCACTTAAGTCATCATTAATGAATCTTTTATAGACCATCTTTTTATACTTAAGCTACTAATTTATACTATAAATTCTCAACATTCTCATCTAAATCTGCTGGCCATTTAGCCTCTGGATGTTCTTTTGCAAATTTCTTATTCTTATAATGACCCAATGTTAGAAAAGGTATAACTATAGTGAATAGACCAAGATAACCACAATATCCATATCCATACTTAACTATGTTACTTAACCCTGTAAGAGATATAAGCATTGATACTACCATTATTGCACATGCTGTAAATACTCTTCTTTTCATTTTTGAAGAAAGGAAAGAAAGTGCTTTATGGTCTTCAAATCTATTTACAAGACCAAATATTGTAGTTACTCCTGTAGACATCAAACAAAGGAATAGTGCTACATTATAAATTATGTATATAGTGTTATTTCCAGATTGACCTGCAACATAAAGAGTAGGAAGCGTTGTTTGTCCAGCAGCAGTAAATTCTCTATACCATCCCATTAGCATAGTTACAGCAAGCCCCAACGCAACTGCATTCATAGCAAATGAAATTATCATTGCTTTAGTAGCTTCTTTAGAATTTTTAAGAAGTGGTCTTGAACAACTTGCAAGTGTAGGTATAACAACTGATTGGAATCCTGCATAAATAAAAGTATTAAGTATTGGCTTAAAGTATCCAGGTGTGAAGCTTGTTCTGTTTGAGAATATTTCAGATATTTCTGGTACCTTAGCTTTTATACCCACTATAAAAATAGTAAGAGTACATACTAATATAGCTATGGTCATTGCTGTTGCTGCTTTAGATACAAGCATAGCTCCAAATATAGTAAAAATAAGAAGTACAATTCCGATAATAAAGACGGCTATAAAATAATTAATTCCTATACTCTGAAAAACTGCTGCTGCACCTGCTATAACAGCGCTTACAGCTATTAAAACCATTAGATAATAATATATCTCCCATATTATTTCAAGTTTTGGATATGGACTCCAAAGTTCACAAAATAAATCCTTATAATTCTTACAATTATTATTATTATACATTATAATAACTTCTCTCATAGTAGCAGTAAGTATAATCATTGCTAAAATTGCCATGAGTGGTGCAATCCATCCATATTGCACATAATACTGAGTTTCTTGATTTCCTGTAGCAAATCCTCCACCTGCATGCGAACTAAAAAGAACACTTGCAACTCCAAATATAGCTAGAATAGAGCCTGTTGCTTTTGCTTTTTTTACATTTTTTTGCATAAAATCATCCTCTCTAGAAATAATAGTAAAAAATTTATAATTTAACATACATTTGACAAAATAATAACATTTTTGTCAAGTTAATTCAACAGTAATTTTTCTAAAAATTTACAATTTTAATTTTTTTATTTCTAATCAGGTAAATTTCATGCGTTTATTTTATTATTATGAATTAATAATATTTTTATATTATATTTTTTTATATGAAACTGTTTTTATAACGTTAAATTTTTTACAAACGAACTTATGTAATTAGATAATGCTTAACATACCTATAATAGTTATAATCATTTATTACTATATTTGCATTCTTATTGAAATCGTTAAGACTTATATATAAAAATAAATTTATATTTAAAATAATATTGTATTTAGATAAACTAATTTAATTTACTTCTCTTTATATCATCATTATTAATACATAATAAAATTATCTACTAATGAAAATATTAAATAATTAAAAACATCTTTTTTTTTAATTAATACTATACATCTCCTTTTATCTTAAAATAAATACATAATATAAAAAGGGGGGTGTCTCAAAATGAACTTTTTAGTTCATGAGGCACTCTTTTTGTATGAAATCAGATATATTTTCATCATTTCAACAATGAAAAAGAGGCTTATCTCTATTTTGAGACAGCCCCTTTTGCTTTTAATTTATACCTATGTAGTTGTTGTTAATTCCCTTAATTTTTTTGAAACAAACTTATTTTTTTCAAACTCATTATTGGCTTTTCTAAAACTATATAACTTAATTCAAGTCCTATATACTTATAGTTAATCCTACTCCAACTTCATTTACATTTAACATTTCATTCATCTTAGCCTTTACCTTAAAAGAAACACAGTGACAAGGATACAACATGTTTATTTCTTCTTTTTTCAAATATTGAATAGTACTACTTAGTCTATCATCTAATTCAAAAAGATGAAAACCACCCAAGATTCCAACAATTCTATCATCACCACATACTTTTTTGGCATATTCCACTATATTACAAATTCCACTATGAGAACATCCTGTAACAATAAAAATACCTTTATCAGTCTTACATGCTATAGCCGAATCATCTAAAACATAATCATCATCCCATAAATTTTCTGATTTATATTTTCCTATTTTTGCTCTTTTTTCAAATTTATTTATAGAGGGAATCTCTCCTAAGAATATACAATTTTCACTTATCTTAAAAGGTTTACTCTTTGGTTTATACATAAAAGTATTTCTAGCTTTCTCAATAGAAAATGGTGCTCCTATATTATCATCTCCACATTTTTTAGTTTCAAAACAATTAGGGTGTGCTATAAGCTTAACTTTAGATAAATCATATTTATTTTCTAAAAATTGAATACCCCTTGTATGGTCATTATGTCCATGAGAAAAAATAACATGAGTCAAGTCTCCTAAATCTATATCCATTTTTTCAGCATTTGATATAAATACCTCTGAATAGCCTGCATCAAATAAAATTCTATTTCCATCAATCTCAATATAATAACTAACTGCTGGTTCTCCAACAAAGTACCTATCAATATATGTATTATTATCAACGAGAACTTGTATCTGCATCTTTTCCATAATAATCACTCCTTAAATTGTTGTTTAGTTTAATAGTACGATATTACAATGTATTTTACAATTTAATCTCTTCAATTTCATATTAAAAAAGAGAATTCTATAATATAAAATTCTCTTTTTATTAAATCTATTTTCTTTTATAAACTCGTATTATTAGATAGTTTTAAATTAAAAATTTATACATGTTGTATATTCGTATAATTTGATATCTCAGAGTTAACTGTATATAAATCATCAACGCTCAAATCATGTATATCTTTATGACCAGAAATTCTAGCAAAAGTCTTAAGCTCTTCTAAACTAACATTTAAGAAATTTGCCACTCTATTTGCACTATTTTCCATATGTAATCTTTTTCTTAATTCCTCATCTTGAGTAGCTACTCCTACAGGACACTTACCAGAACCACATATACGATATTGTTGACATGCTGCTGCCATAAGAGCAGAACTAGCAATTGCAATTGCATCAGCTCCCATAGCTATGGCCTTAGCAAAGTCAGTAGATATACGAAGACCACCTGTTATAACTAAGTCTATATCTAATCCATGTGTATCTATGTATTTTCTAGCACGATAAAGAGCAAATATTGTTGGAACTGAAGTTGCATCCTTAAGTAACTTTGGACTTGCTCCAGTAGCTCCACCACGTCCATCAATAGTCATAAAGTCAGGTTTAGCATAAGCTATAAATTCCATATCTCTCTCAATGTGCCCAGCTGAAATTTTAATACCAATTGGACGTCCTTCTGAGACCTCTCTAAGCTCATCTACAAGTTTCTTTAAGTCTTCTTTTGATTGTATTTCTTCAAAACAAGATGGACTTATAACATCTTGTCCTACAGGCTTATTTCTAACTTTGGCAATTTCTTCAGTTACTTTTTCACCTGGAAGATGACCTCCCATACCAGGTTTTGTTCCCTGACCAATTTTTATCTCTATAGCATCAGAATTTTTAAGATTTTCTTCAGTTACACTATACTTATTTGGGACATATTCAAAAATATACTTATATGAAGCTTCCATTTCTTCTGGTAATATACCACCCTCACCACTACACATAGCTGTTTTATTTTTAGCTGCACCTTTTGCTAAAGCTATTTTTAATTCTTTAGACAAAGCGCCAAATGACATATGAGAAATATAAACTGGATTTTCTATTACCATAGGCTTTTTTGCTTTTTTTCCTATTATTGTTGTTGTATTTACTTCATCATGTTCATTTAGAGGTAATGGATTTAATTGAGCTCCCATAATTAAAATATCATCCCAAGAAATTACTGGTAGTTTAGTTTTCATAGGCTCTATTATAGACTTTCCTGTAACAGCCATTTCATGAATTATATCCATATGTTGCTCAACTTCATCATCTCTTCTTAAATATGTATTTAAATAATTTAAATCACCTGTTTTTTCACTATTTACATCAGATTTTTCTTGAACAGATGCTTCTATTTTATTTTCTTTATTTTCTTCACCTTCAAAATACACAGTACTTATTTTTCCAAAATAACTACGACCTTTTGTACATACAGGACATGTCCAGTCTTCACTTAACTCATCCCATGTTTTATCATTTTTAGATTCATCATAAATATATCCACAAACACTACATTTATAAATTGACATATTATTTTCTCCTTATACTCTATTAATCTCAAAACAAATAAAAAAAACAAATTAAGATTTGAAATTATATAAATTTATAGGAGGCTATTTTTATAGAAATAAATTTCTATTTTTTAGCCTCCTTTTTAATTCAGTTTATTTAAATATTACAATTCAGCTTTCCATAATCCATGTAAATTACAATAAGCATATGCAGATACTACTTTATCATCATCATTCAAAGCAAATTTAACTACAGGCTCTCCATCTACTGCTAGACATTTACGTTGACCACCTTGTTCAGTCATAAGATACACCCATGCTATATGATGTTCTTTAGTCATTGGATGAGCAACACTACTTACTTTAACAGTAACATTATTTCCGTCTACTTCAATCACAGGCACATGTTTTTCAACTGCTGCATCTGTTGTATTAGGAACAAGCTCTTTCATAGGCTTTCCACAACAGAAAACAGGAACACCTGCACTGTGTATCATCCCTATAAGATTACCACAAGTCTCACATATAAAAAATCTTTTTTCACTACACATAAACTCACCTCATTAATTATTTTTAGAATTTGAAAAGTTAACCTACTTGGCTACACTTTCTACAATTATTACAAATCCCTTTAAAACTTATGTTATAAGATGTTATTTTTATGTCTGTTTCTTCTGATATTGATTCTTTTAAATTGCTAAGAATTTCAGATTCTAAATCGTACACCTCTCCACATACTTCACATATAATATGATAGTGATTTTCTGTTCTACCATCAAATCTATCTGGATTTCCTGGAATACTAACTTTTTTTATAAAACCATGTTCTGTTAGCTGAGCTAAATTTCTATACACAGTCCCTAAGCTTAAACTCGGATTATCTTTTTTTAGATTTTCATACAAACAATCAGCAGTAGGATGAACTGGATTATTTAATATTTCATTTAAAATCAGTTCTCTTTGTTTAGAAAATTTCATAGTTAACATTCCTTTTTAATTATAATAATTTTTAATAGTTTTCAGCTTTTATATTGAAATAAGCCTTTGGATGGTCACATACAGGGCATTTTTCTGGTGCTTCAGTACCTACATACACATGACCACAGTTTTGACATTGCCAAACAACTTCTTCTTCTCTTTTAAAGATTTTTCCTTCATTTAGGTTTTCTAAAAGTTTTAAGTATCTTTCTTCATGTTCTTTTTCTATTCTTCCAACAGCTTCAAATAAATAAGCTATTTTGTCAAATCCTTCTTCTCTAGCTTCTTTAGCAAATGTTGCATACATGTCAGTCCACTCATAATTTTCACCTGCTGCTGCATCTTTTAAATTTTCTTCTGTTGAAGGCATTCCATCATGTAAAAGTTTAAACCATAGTTTAGCATGTTCCTTTTCGTTGTTAGCAGTTTCTTCAAATATAGCAGCTATTTGATTGTACCCTTCTTTTTTAGCTTTTGATGCATAGTATGTATATTTATTTCTTGCTTCTGATTCCCCTGCAAATCCTGCCATTAGATTCTTCTCTGTTTTAGTTCCTTTTAAGTTCATAATTAATTCCTCCCTTTTTAATAATAGTAATGATTACTATTTCTATATTTATATAATATATTAATTTCCACTTTTTGTCAACTATATATAATATTATTTTTTTTATTTAAATATTCTCATTTTCTAATATATTATTTAGCATATAATTTTTAGAATTATATGCTGTATGTAACATACTTTCTGCTAAATCAGAAAGTGGACTTCCATAAAATTCTTTATAAACTTGTTTTATATCTAGATTTTCATAGCTAGATTTTATTTTTATAGTATTATCCTTATTATACAGACCAGCTATACGCTTAAACCTAATCATATCTGTGACTTCAAAAGATGTTTTTGGCTGACCTGCCCCACTTATACATCCACCTCTACATGTCATGACCTCTATAAAATCATATTTATGTTTATTATCATTCATACTCTCTATTAGACTTTTAGCATTAGCAGTACCATGTATTACTGCTACATTTATGACTTTATCAGCTACTTTAACTTCTGCCTCCTTTATTCCATCAATTCCTCTAATAGGAGTGAAATTTAGTATATTTTGAGGAGGTTGCTCTCCTGTAATTAGATAATAGGCAGTTCTTATAGCTGCTTCCATAACTCCACCAGTATTGCCAAATATAATTCCTGCTCCACTTCCTCTACCTAGTAAATCATCATATGATGAATGCTCTAGATTTTCAAATGAAATTTCTTCTTCTTTTAACCACTTTGCTAATTCTTTAGTTGTAATCACATAGTCCATATCACGTATGGATTCATCTTTATAGTATTTTCCTGAATCATTCATTTCTGGTCTTAATATTTCATATTTTTTAGCTGTACATGGAGTTACAGCTACATTTACAATTTGTTTTGGATTAAGACCTTTCTTTTTAGCAAAATACGTTTTTATCGTTGGACCTTGCATACCTATTGGACTTTTAGCAGTAGATAAATTTGGTATCAGTTCTGGATAAAATGTTTCTACAAACTTAACCCAAGCTGGACAGCAACTTGTAAATTGAGGTAGTGATTTATCATTCTTTGTTATACGCTCTATTAATTCAGATGCTTCTTCCATAATGGTTAAATCAGCTGAAAATGTAGTATCAAATACATAATCTGCCCCTAATTTTCTTAAAGCAGAAACCATCTTTTCCTCAACATATGTACCAGGTTCCATACCAAATTCTTCACCAAGTGCAACTCTTACAGATGGGGATGTACTGAATATAACTATTTTTTCTGAATCATTAATAGAACTTTTCACTTTTTCATAATCATACACTTGTGTAATTGATTCAACTGGACATACAACTGCACATTGCCCACAATGGATACAGATGGCATTATCTCCTGTCTTATCTAAGTCATACATTTTCCCTACAGCGATTTCTTTCTCACAAACAGTTCTACACTGACCACATTTTACACATTTTGATTCATCCCTAAGTATTGCAGGATTATCCTTTTCAATAGGAATTCTAATTTCAGTAAATGAGTGTTTCATCTAATCTTTCTCCTTATAATTGTGACTTTCTAGTAATTACGCTTTAATTTTCAATATTAATAACGATTACTGTTATTATTTTAGATTATATACCATATTTTGTCAATTTCGGTTTTTGTTTATTCTCTCTTTAAATATTTTAAAATATTTTCTAGAACCAAATATAGTTTAATCTTAAACATTAAAATTAGTTGTCTCAAGGTTGACATACCTTTTGAGTACATACCAATAAATTAGTTTTCTATTACAGATATGTCATTTCCATAATCTTGGATTAAATGTTTTGATATTCCTGTTTTATTACACATAAAAATGTGTACCTCCTATTTTGATAATTGGATTAATACCCTGCTTATCACCATTTTTTAGAAGAATACACATTTTATTTTATAGACTCGATTTTACGGACTTGATAAAAATTTTAATTTTTCTATATCAATTATTTTGATACTTCCTCTTGAAAGTTCTACTATTTTATCATTTTCAAACCTCTTAAGCATTCGACTTATAGCTTCTCGGGCGGAGCCTAAATTGTTAGCTATAGTATCATGAGTTATATTAATGTTTATAGAATCATTTAAATAGTATTGGTCTATTAAAAAATTAGCTACTCTACTATCTAAGCTAAAAAATACAACTTGCTCAAGAACCCACATAATTTGAGACAATTTATCTTGAGTTAAAGTAAGAAAGAAGTTTTGTATGCTAAGATTGTTACTAGAAATTTCTTTGAAAAATTTACTATCAATTATAATAACTGAAGAATCTTTTTCGGCTTCTAAATTGATATCATAAGTAAGATCTTGATATACACAAGAAGAAGATAACATACAAATATCACGTTCAAACAATTTAAAAAGAGTAATTTCTTTACCTGAATTTGAAGTCATAAAACTTCTAAGCTGACCATTTAAAACTACTACTATTCCAGTACAGGCTGAATTTTTAGAATGAACTAGTTCACCTTTATTATATTTTTGAATATAACTTGCTGAAATTAAATCTTTTACTTCACTTTCAGATAAATCATTGAAAAATGGTAGTTTATCTTTAAAATACGATTCTATATTTATATGACTCATATTAACACATCCTAATTAATTATTTTTTTATTATAGAATTTGGAAGTATTAGAGAACCACCCATAAATAAGACTCCAGTTATAAGTAATCCCGTAAATCCTAAATTGAATAATGATGGAAACTCTGGTGATAAATTAAATAAGGTTAATTTACTCATATCTAAGCTTGAAATTAATCCAATTGATTTTAGAGAAGCATATGACATCGAAAATGCAAATGCTCCAGTAAGTCCACCTAAAATAGTACTAATTGCTTTTTTTAAGTTATCTCCTGATGCTGCACCAACACAAGTACCAGGACAAGTGCCAGCACTTCCAAATCCTAACCCAAATATAATCCCTCCAAGTATAACACCAGTGTTCATAGTTTTAATACTTAAATGGTCTAAGTTAAATATTCCTATTAAGTTTGCTAAATATAGGAGTACACTTGAAAAACCTATCGCAAATAATATAACTTTAGCTAAATGTAAATCTTCTAATCTTAACATAGATAATAATTTTTTTGGGCTTATAGCTCCAACTTTATATAAAGCGTATCCGAAGAATGCTCCAAGTAATATGGCAAGTAATATTTTCATATTATTTTCTCCTAACTTCTTATTAATATTTGAATTTCTTAACTAAAATAGCAGTTGGTATAGCAACAGCAAATACAACACCTGCAAATACATATCCACTAACACTTGATTGCATCATACCACTCATCATATGGCCACTAGTACATCCATCGGCTAATCTAGCTCCATATAATAGTAAAAATCCACCCATAAAGCTAGGCAAGTATTTTTGTATAAAGTTTTTATTTGTATTTACCTTACAGATATCCTCTGAATATAGCTTATTTTCTTTTTTATTCCTAGTTGCATGACCTATAAAACTACCTAAGGGTATTGCTAGTACAAATATAAAATCATAATTAATAGGATTTTTTATTGATTTAGCTAGTTTACCATCTGATTTATCATAATACTCATTTGTACTTTTATATCCAGTTTCTCTTTCATTATCTTCTTGTATTATCCCTTGGTCCATAGAGCTATGAACTATACCTGATAGAACTGAAAATTGGGTAGATACTCCTATTGGCTTAATTAATAAAACTGATATAAAAAATGATAACCCTAATATAATTGCTCCTTTTAACCATTTTTGATTATTCATGATTACCTCCTAAAATATTGTAATACTATTTTACTTTTTCTTTGATATATAGCTCGATATTCCACCTTTTAAGTTATAAACACTATTAAATCCATTTCTAGATAATATTTTTGCAGCAGAATTACTTCTTGCACCTGATGCACAATAAACAACTATAGTAGAATTCTTATATAAATCTAAAGTGTTTAATTTAGATTTTAATTCATGTACAGGTATATTTTTAGACTTTGGAATATTGAAAGTACTGTATTCTCCTGATGTTCTAACGTCTAATATTAATGTTTTTTTGTTATTTTTTAAAAGTATGTTTAATTCCATACCATCAATATTCTCATGTTTACTGCCTTTGAAAAGTTCTAAAAAAAAGCTCATATTAATTTCTCCTTTCTAATTATAAGTTTTGATTGCGGTTGATATTTTTTATTATAGTTTAAAAAAACAAAAAGTTATGTGATTAAGTTACAGATTAAAACATGGATTTAGAATATGATAAAGATGTGTTAAAAAAATATCATAAATTTTACAATATATAAAAAGGAGATACTTTTATGAATAAAAAGATTATTATAGTAGGTGGAGTTGCAGGGGGAGCATCAACTGCGGCTAGATTAAGACGTTTAGATGAAAAGGCTCAAATTATAATGTTTGAAAAAGGTGAATATATATCATTTGCAAATTGTGGTCTTCCATATTATATAGGAGGAAGCATAAATGAAAGAGAAAAGCTAATAGTTCAAACTGTAGAAACAATGAGTTCAAAGTTTAATTTAGATATAAGAAACTTAAGTGAAGTTATAAAAATAGATAAAGAAAATAAAAGTGTAAGTGTAAAAAACCACAAAACAGGTGAAACGTATGAAGAAAGTTATGATGTATTAGTACTTTCTCCAGGAGCCAAGCCTATAAAACCACCTATTTCAGGTATAAATGAATGCAAAAACTTATTTACACTTAGAAATATACCAGATACAGATAAAATAAAAACATATGTAGATAATAATAAACCAAAACATGCAGTGGTTATAGGTGGAGGGTTTATTGGTCTTGAAATGGCAGAAAATCTTCATGATAAAGGTATAAAACTTACTTTAGTAGAAGCAAGTGAACAAGTTATGGCACCATTAGATATAGAAATGGTAAGTGTGATACATGATCATTTAATAAGTAAAGATATTGAGTTGATTTTAAAAGACGGAGTTAAATTTTTTTCTGAAAATGGAAATAAAGTAATATTATCCAGTGGAAAAGAAATAAAAACAGATATGATAATACTATCTATTGGAGTTAAGCCAGAAACAACTATAGCGAAAGAAGCAGGACTTAAGTTAAATGAAAGAGGAGCTATAATAGTTGATAATTATATGAAAACCTCTGATGAGAATATATATGCACTTGGAGATGCGGTAGAGATAACTGATTTTATAAATAAAAAACCTACAATGATTCCCTTAGCTTGGCCAGCAAATAGGCAAGGAAGATTGGTAGCTGATAATATATGTGGAAGAGATATTACTTACCAAGGAACATTAGGTTCATCAGTAGCAAAAGTATTTGATTATACAGTTGCTACTACTGGAAATAATGAAAAAACATTAAAAAGAATAGGTCTAGATTATAAAGCTATTCATATACATCCGGGATCTCATGCTGGATATTATCCAGGAGCATTTCCTATATCTCTTAAGATGACTTTCGACCCTAAGACAGGAAAGATTTTTGGAGCTCAAGGAGTTGGAATAGAAGGGGTTGAAAAACGTATAGATGTATTAGCTACAGCAATAAAAGGTGGTCTTACTGTATTTGATTTACCAGATATAGAAACCTGCTACGCTCCACCATATAACTCAGCTAAAGATCCAGTTAATATGTTAGGATATTATGCATCAAATATTATAGAGGATCTGGTTGAGATAGTACAATGGAATGAAGTTGACAATATAATAGCTGATAGTGGTGTAATAATAGATGTAAGAGAAGAGTTTGAATTAGCTACTGGAAAAATTCCAAATTCTATGCACATACCATTAGGTCAGCTAAGAGATAGACTAAATGAAATACCAAAAAATAAAAAGTTATATGCTACTTGCCAAATTGGACTTAGAGGATATGTTGCTTGTAGAATACTTGAACAACATGGGCTTAAGTGTATTAACATAGATGGTGGAGTAAAAACATATTTAGCAGTAAAAAGAGCAGAAGAAAGCATAAATAAACAGAATAAAAGTGAGAAAATAAATACAAATAGTGAGGATTTTGATATGGATATGGAAAACATAGATATAGCAAAAATAGATGCTAATGTTACACTAGATGCATGTGGACTTCAATGCCCAGGACCAATAAGAAGAGTATTTGAAGAAATCAACAAAATGCAAGAAGGTCAAATATTAGAAGTTAGAGCAAGCGATCCAGGATTTAGCAGGGATATACAATCTTGGTGTGAAAAGACAAGAAATACATTAATGAAGGCTGAGTTTGATAAGACAAAGAAAGCATTTGTAGCATATATTAGAAAAGGACTAACTGTATTAAATGTAAATCCATCTTGCAATATAAATCAAAGTGATAAAAATGGAGCAACACTAGTAGTATTTAGTGGAGATTTAGATAAGGCTATAGCGTCATTTATAATTGCAACTGGAGCTGCATCTATGGGTAAAGAGGTAACTATGTTCTTCACATTCTGGGGACTTAATATATTAAAGAGAAAAGATAAGCCGAATGTATCAAAAGATACTATGGAAAAAATGTTCGATATTATGTTACCATCTCATACAGGTAAATTACCATTATCTCAAATGAACATGGCTGGAATGGGACCTAAGATGATAAACCAAATAATGAAAAAGCACAACGTTGATGACTTAGATACTTTAATAAAAAATGCTATGGATATGGGTGTAAAAGTTGTGGCATGTACGATGAGTATGGATTTAATGGGAATAAAGTCAGAAGAGTTTATAGATGGTGTTGATTTAGGAGGAGTAGCTTCATATTTAGGTGCTACTGAAGATGCTGGATTGAATCTATTTGTATAAGTTTAAATTAAAAATATATTTGTGATATTATCACAGATATATTTTTTTATTATCATAAAATATAAACATCTTAGCAAGACAATAAAAATTATGGAGGATATACAAATGGCACAAGCACTTAATAATAGCAATTTAACAAGGATGTAGAAAAAAATGAGGTTGCTGTAGTTGACTTTTTTGCAATAGCGAATTTCTTGTATTTACATAAAAGAGAGTATCTCATTTATGATTTTCAAAAATCATTTTAAGACACTCCCTTTCTATATTTTTAAGATTAATTTAAATCTATTAAAATTTCATTTACTATAGATTTTGCATCACTTATTATATATTTTGGATCAACCTCATAAAACTCCCTATCTATAAATCTATCAATCTTTTCTATACTCTCTATAGAATCACTTGTAACAAATAACACTATAGATGCATCTTCTATATCATATATAGAAAGTTCATTTTTTATACTTCCATCACTTTGAATTTCATAAACTAAGTCAAACCCTAAAATATTTGCAGCTTCTTTAAGAGAATTTGAACTTTTTTCACTTTCACAAACTGCTACTATCTTTTTATTCATATTTCAGATACCTCACTAATTCTACTCCGGTACAATCATCACTATACACTTTGCTTGTTTAACTACACTTGCTGTTACTGAACCTATCATTCTTGTTAGACCTTTTTTAGTAGATTTTGTCATAACTATAATATCTACATTATCTTCTTTTGCTTTTCTAATTATTTCATCTCCTGGATAACCAAAAGTAAAATGAACTTTAACATCATACTCTCCCATTATCTCTGCTGCTCTGTCCAGGATTCGTCTTCCTAAGTTTTCAGAATTCTTTATCTCTTCAGCTAGGGATATGCCATCAATAAATACTAGTTCTTTTACATTCATTATTTCCACTTCGACTTCATCTTTTTTGAATATTCCTTGTATAAATTCCAAAGAATGCATACTTCTTTCTGTTCCATCAATTGGTACTAATATTTTCTTTTTATTCATGTCACATCTTCCTTTCTTACTTTAGAATAATTAAGTAAAATATATATTTTAAGCTATAAAAATATATAATAAATCTTTACTCTAGGAATAAATATTAATAATATATATAATAATTTTAATATTTATTATTGTGTTAATTTTATAATATTTGACTAATAGTGTCAATGAACAAAATTGTAATTAAAAAAATAAAGGGTATTAAACCGTAAAAGCATTTTCTCTCAACAAATCCCTTAAAATTTCCTCTGGAACAGGTTTAGAGAAATAATACCCTTGTAAATATTCACAATTCATAGACTTTAAATCTTTAGCGTATTCAATGGTTTCAACACCTTCTGCTACAGGTTTCATATTTAATTTATTTATAAGCGATATAATAGTTTCAACTGTGAGCTTATGCTTACTATCTTCATTCATAGACCAAATCAGACTCTTATCTAACTTAATTACTGAAAATGGTAAGGAAAGCATATTCGTAACTCCAGAATAACCAATTCCAAAATCGTCAAGTGCAAATTTAACCCCTAAATCAATTAATTTTTCCATGGTCTCTCTAATTGTATTAAATGAACCTGATGCCACAGTTTCTGTAATTTCAAATTTAAATTTAGTTGGTGACACATTGTATTTTTTCATAATATTAAACAAATCATCAGCCAAATTCTTCTGCATACATTGTACTACAGAAAGATTAACAGCTATGGTGTCTAGCTTTAAATCTTCAAAATCATCACTAGCTATAAATTTACATACCTTCTCAAAAACCACTAACCCAATTGAATTAATAAGACCTGTCTGCTCTGCAATTGGTATAAATTCATCTGGTGGTATAAACCCTAGTTCTTTATGTTCTAGCCTAATCAAAGCCTCAGCTAAAGCAAATCTATCTTTACTAGTAGAAAATATAGGCTGATAATATACATCAAAACCATCATTTTCTAGAGCTTCTTTCAAACAATTTTTTATTATATGTTTTTTCTTTATCTTTTCACTTATAGACGCATCTGCATAAATAACTTGTCTTGATTCAGAGCGTTTTGCTTCATGTATAGAGAAGTCAATTGCAACTATAACATCTTCTGTCGTTTCAGCATTTTCTGGAAAAGAAACAGCTGCAATACTAGTTGATAAATTAAAACTTATTTCTTCTATTAGCCATGGTTTTTTAAATCTTTCTTTTATCTCATTGATAATTGTCTCTGGAGATATTCCTAACTGACTATTAACAACAATAGAAAATATATCTCCTCCTATTCTATATACATGATTTACATCATGAATATGAATCAAATATTTCCCAACTTCTTTTAATGCAATATCTCCATTTTTAGTCCCAAAAGTTTCATTCATAAATTTGAAATCATCAAGAGCAATTGTAATAATAAATCCTGACTGTTCAGTATTTATATTTAAATCTAGTTCTTGAATAAAGGATTGTCTATTAAGTACACCAGTAAGGTCATCAATGATAAGACCTCGATTCTGCATAGAAAGATATGTCAAAAGTAAACTACATGCACATGCTGTTCCTGTAAGAAGATACTGTAAAAAAATCGCTTGTAAAATAATTGCTATAACTGAAACTATAAGAAAACCTCTAATAGCCCATATTTTAGATTCATGCATTGCTTTTTTGTATTTAAAAGATAAAAATGCCGAATATATTGCATAAAAGAAAAATGATAAAAAAGTTGCAGTATATCCATAGCCACGAACATAACCTGTTTCTTTTGACAATCCAAATAAAATGTGTGTAAAAGGATTAGTTATAGATAAAATTATGCAAATTATAAGTGGTATAGATAAAAATAAAAGCTTTTTTTTCATATATCTAATATCCTGATAAATAATAGCCATGACATAAAATAATACAAGAGCCGCTGGTATCGGCAATAAAAATAAATATATTTGATTCAATAAACCAGTCAAAAAAATTGGAAGTTTATTTATATTATTTAGACAAAGTGAGCCTAAAACATTTGAAATTATGAATAAAAATGAACAAATTAAAAGTGCACAGTATATTTTATTTTGTAAAGTAGGTATAAATTTACTTTTAAAAAAGTATACCATCAAAAAAACAACTATAATTGCAGAAAAAATTTCATATTCTATATGCCATACCATAAACTTACCTCACTATTATTGTTTAATTTTCACTATTTTATTTAATATAATATGTTTACAATCATATTATAATTCATATTGATAGCATATTGAGTAATTTTATGGAAAATTTTTATTTGTATACAATTTTTACCTTAAATCCTCATTAAAGCATTAAACTTATCTCAAGCATTGTTATGTATATAGAAATTAAGCAAATAATTCTTTTGCTTTTGTAGCAATTCTTTCTCCAAATATTACAGCTTTTTCGTCTTGTATTTCTGGCCCTTCAGTTGAATGTACATGTCCTAAATGTATAAATGGTTTTCCTAAAGAACCACCTCCAGAGTACACAAGCATTCCCTTAACCATTAAATGCCCTACTATAGTAAGAATTGCAACATCAGGACCGCCACAGACATAGTCACATGTAGCAAAAACTGCTCCCAACTTGCCAGCTAGATTTATCTTTTTTGAATCCTCATCAAACCATTTTTTTACTTCCCAAGTTGTATTAGCTAAATATGTTGGTGTTCCAAATATTACTGCTTTACTTTCATTTAAATACTCTGTATCAATACTATCAAATCTCATAAGTCTAACTTCTATTCCTTCTACATTTTTAGCACCATCTTCTATTAACTTAGCTACTCTTTCTGTGTTTCCACTTCTTGTTTGATATAATATTGTAATTTTCAATTTCAATCCCTCCTTAATGTGTAATAAAAATAATTTATTATATGTCAAATTATAGCACTTATTTTACTATCCTACAAAGGACTATCCAATTATTTTTTAATTAACTATTTTATATTAAAAAATCCCCAAACTCACCTTTAACTTGTTTATTTCAATCTCAACTATATCTGATATATCTTCAAAAGACATGCCTCTATCATGAAGTTTTCCTGCAATTTTGATTTTTGCATTTTCTTCTCCTTTTTTAATCAAAGCTCTATTTTCTTTTTCTATTACATTTCTAACATATCTTTTTGCAAATGGCTCATTCCCGTCGCATAAATCTTTATATTTTTCTTTATCTCCTTTGACAAAACTAAGTGCTCTTTTATCTTGTTTAACAGCCTCTGTACAAATTTCTTCTGTTTGTTCTTTCACAAATTTTAGAGCCATTCCATATTGTCTCACTGCTTTCAAGCATATTCCAACAGTCTGTTCCTTTACAAATTCTAAAGCCATACCATTTTGTCTTACTGCTCTTAAACATATTGTTTCTGTCTGATTTTTTACAAACTTCAAATCAAGCCCATTTTGTCTTACTGCCTCCATGCATATTTCTTCAGTCTGATTTTCCACCCATTTTAAATTATAACTACATTGTTTAACTGCTTCCATACATATCTTATCTGTTTGATTTTTTACTCTTGCTAATCCAAACTCACTATTTCTAACCGCTTCTATACATATTTCTTCTGTTTGCTCTTTTACAAATGCTAAGGCTGTACCATTTTTTTCAACAGCTCTTAAACATAATTCTTCTGTCTGATTTTCTATATATTTTAATGCTGTTCCATCTTGGCTAAGTGCTAACATACATATTTCTTCTGTTGGCTCTTCCACAAATTCTAACATTCTCCAATCTTGCTTGACTGCTTCCATGCAAATTTTTTCTGTTTGATTATCAACACATTTTATCGCATTACAATTTTGTTTAACAGCCTCCAGACATATCTTTTCTGTTTGATTTTTTATGTATATTAAATTTAACCCATTTTGCTTTACTATTTCTAAATATTCGTCTTCTGTTTTATTGTCAAAGTCATTGTTATCTATTGATTCAAATATATCATTTTTATTCTCTTGCATATCTTGAACTCACTCCTTATAAATTTTATAAAATTCAATAAATTTACTCTTATTTTTATTCTATCAAATAATATAAGAATTTTTCAGTCTTGTTTTTTTTTATAAAATCATTTGTATGTTAAAAAATAAATTAATTGCTTCAATTCCAGTATACAATACCCAAAATATGTGGTATATTTTAACTATAATATATTTTTATATATTACAGTTGAGATATTTAAAGTTAAATTTATATAAAATATCTTTATTTATATATCATTTAGATTGGATATATTTTTTATTTTCTTTTTTAGTTTTTCGGGTTAGTAAGGGGTTAGTAATTTAGATTTTCATAGGAAATTATTTTTAAAATTAGTTTTTATTTATAGCTAATTTATTTATGTTGTAATTAAATAAAACTAAATATAATTTAAATAATTCCTTGAGATAAATTTAATAAAACTTAGAGTCCTTATCTAAGCTTAAAATACTAAAATTATTAGGAGGATATAAATTATGGACCAAATTAAGCGCTTACACGAATTGCAACAAAAGTCATACTTAACTAAAGAAGAGTTTGAGGAGTTAAAAAACAACACATATATTGAAAAATTTGAATTGAGAGATGAATGTGACAACTCTTATATTTATAATTTTTACACTAATGATAAATGTAATGATATAAAGTTTATAAAATCACAATTTATTGTTACTCTTATAAAAAACGGTTTCTTATGTGATTGTGGTGGTGTATTTAGACAAAAGAAAATAGTTGATGAATATGATTACGGATATAATGCTATATATAAATGTGATTCTTGTGGAAAAGAACTTGATAAAGAAGTAGAAAATTATGATTAAATAACAAAAGAACTATTCAAAACAGTTTTTGTAAATGTTAGATAAAAGTCACTCTAATTTTGAACGATACCCCTCTTAGGAGACAGTTAAAATATGTAAAACTGTCTAAAACTAGGAGGGTTTTGTTATGTCCAAAATTAATTAATCTTAATTAAAGTCATCTTAATTGTTTAATTCAATTTCATACTTTTTTATTTTCTTATACAAAAGACTTTTGTGTATTCCCATAACCTCTGCTGCCTTAGAACATTTCCAATTGTACTTCCTTAACACATCAATAATTAAACTCTTCTCATAATTTTCAACCATTTCATGAATTGAGCAATTACTATCCACATTACATTGAGCCACTCTGCTGATATTATCCATTTTAGATGGAAGGTCACACATCATAATGACCATATCATCACTTACAGCATAGGCGCTTTTTATTACATTTTGTAGTTCTCTTATATTTCCTGGCCAAATATAGTTAATAAAACAATTTTTAACCTTATCACTTAAAACCTTCAATTCCTTATATTCAACATTTAATTTATTTAATATATAATTTGCTAGCAATAAAATATCATCTTGTCTATCCTTTAATTCCATCATATGAATATTTATTACATTTAACCTATAGTATAAGTCTTCTCTAAATAATCCCTCTTCAACCATTTTACTTAAATTCTTTCTTGTAGCAGAGATTACTCTTACATCTATCTTTATAGTTTTAAGACCTCCAACTGGTTCTATCTCACTTTCCTGAAGAACTCTTAAAAGTTTTGCTTGCATGGTCAAAGGCATGTCACCTATTTCATCTAAGAAGATTGTACCATTATTCGCAACTAAAAATTTACCTTTTTTGCCGCCTTTTTTTGCTCCTGTAAAAGCTCCTTCGTCATACCCAAATAGCTCTGATTCTAATAATTCTTCTGGTATTGCAGCACAGTTTATACTAACCATGGGTTTGTCTGACCTACTGCTATTATTGTGAATTGCTCTAGCAAAAACTTCTTTACCTGTGCCAGTTTCACCTGTTAAAAGAACTGAGAAGTTCGTTTTAGAAGCTTTCACACCTGTTTTCTTAAGTTCTATGAAATCTCTATTTTCACCTATGAGCTTGTCAAAACCACAGTTATCCTTAAACTGTTCTTTATAATATTGGAGCTCCATATATTCTGACATTAACTTTTTAGCTACATCAAAGGATTGCAATCTAAATTTAACTTGAGCTACTCCTGCAACTACTTCTCCATTGTCATTTTCCACATAAGACCTACTTACTATTACACTTTTTTCTTTTGTATTTCCACCTGAGTAATGATGTATAGCTCCTTCTTCACAATACTTATCTCTCATAATGTCTAGCATTTTTGTATTTGGTATAATACTTTGTATATTGTGTCCTATTATATCGTCTCTTTCTTTCCCTAAGAAGTCACAATATTTATCGTTAATATCTATGATTACTCCATCTTTATTTACAACAATAAAACCATCATCAGTCATGGATAACACTCTTGCAAATATATCCTTATACCAGTGCTCTTTCATTGTTTCATCCCTCCACTATAACCTTCAGCAAAAATAATAAGTCTTACAATACAATATTATAAGACTTACCATTCTATGTATTCAATGTTTTCTAGAAGTTACCTATTTAATGATTCTATTATTTCAGGTAGAATTTCATATAAATCTCCTACAATTCCATAGTCACATATACTGAAAATAGGGGCTTTGGAATCTTTATTTATAGCAACTATATATTTAGAATCACTCATACCTGCTAAATGCTGTATTGCTCCAGATATCCCACATGCAATGTATAACTCTGGTCTAACAGTAGTTCCTGTTTGTCCCACTTGATGAGAATGCTCTATCCACCCTGAATCTACTGCCGCTCTTGAAGCACCAATCTCTGCCCCCAATTTATCCGCCAATTCTTTTATTAGTTCAAATCCTTCTGCCTTCTTTAATCCTCTTCCTGCTGATACTATTATTCTAGCATCAGTTAGATTTATGGATTTCTTTTCTTGTGGAAGCATTTCTACTAATCTAGTTCTAATCATTTTTTCATTAAGTTCTGGAGTAATAACCTCTAAAACTCCAGCCTCTGATTCACTTCTTACAGCTTTTGCCATAACCCCTGGACGAACTGTTGACATCTGTGGTCTATTTTTTGGACAAACAATAGTAGCCATTAAATTTCCACCAAAGGCTGGTCTTGTTTGTAATAACTTATTATCCGTTGAATCTATTTCAAGTTTTGTACAGTCAGCAGTTAGACCTGTTCCAACTTTACCTGCAATTCTAGGTGCGATATCTCTTCCTATAGAAGTAGCTCCAACTAGTACAACCTCTGGCTTTTTCTCTTCAATTAAACCTGCTATTGAAATTGCATATCCATCAGTTGTGAAATCTTTAAGAAGAGGGTCGTTGATATAATATGCTTTATCAACACTATAGTGAAGTAACTCCTTTACTTCTTTCTCTACTTCATATCCAGCTATTACAACTGCAAGCTCTTTTCCTAATTGGTCAGCAAGCTTTCTTCCCTCACCAATAAGTTCTATAGTAACAGGATTGATTTTGCCTTCCCTTTGCTCTCCTATTACCCAAACGCCATTATAATCATTTAAATTTATACCTTGATTAACTTTTGCTCTCATCATCTTAACACTCCTATACTAGTTTCAAATCGAATAGTATTTCTACTAATTTCTCAGCTTTTTCCTTTTTATTTATACCTTCGATTATTTCATTATGCTTGTCTTTAACTGGTACAAAAGACTTGTAAACATTTGTAGGTGAACCCTTTAATCCAATTTGAGTTGTATCAACAGCTAAGTCTTCAAGTGTTAACACAGTAATCTTTGCATCTCCATTATTATAAGCTCCTAAGATTCCTTTGACACTTGGATATCTTGGATTATTTAACTCTTTTATAGCAGTTAGTAAAACTGGCATCTTTGCTTCTATTAAATAATCTCCTGTCTCTGTATAACGAGTTACTAGTAATTTATCATCTTGAACCTTTACTTCTTTTGCATAGGTAACCTGTGGTACCCCTAAGAATTCTGCAACCTCTGGTCCAACCTGAGCTGTATCTCCATCTATAGCTTGTCTTCCACAGAATATTACATCATACTTTCCAACCTTCTCTATAGCAGCAGCAATAATTGTAGATGTGGCCCAGGTATCTGAACCACCAAAAGCTCTATCTGAAATTAAGTATGCTTCGTCAGCGCCCATTGCCAAAGCTTCTTTTAAAGCACTTTTAGCCTGAGGAGGTCCCATGCTTATAACCTTAATCACTGCTCCCAGTTCATCTTTTATTTTTAAAGCTTCTTCTAAAGCATTTCTATCATCTGGATTGATTATACTTGGTACACCATCTCTTATTAGGGTACCTGTCTCTTTATTTATTTTAACTTCATTAGTATCTGGAACTTGCTTTAAGCAAACAACTATATTCATGCTCTTCCTCCTATCCTAGTACTGCTCTTGAAATAACAACCTTGTGTATTTCTGAAGTACCTTCATAAATTTCTGTTATCTTGGCATCTCTGTACATTCTCTCTAATGGATAATCCTTCATATATCCATATCCTCCATGGATTTGAAGAGCTAGGTTTGTAACCTCTCTTGCAGTACGTGACGCATTGTATTTTGCCATAGCAGCTTCTTTAGTATGTTTTTCTCCTCTAGCTTTTAAGTCTGCAGCATAATATACCAACAACTTTGCTGATTCCACCATAGTCGCCATATCTGCTATATACCATTGAATACCTTGCAAAGCTGAAATTGGTTTGCCAAACTGAACTCTTTCTTTAGAATATTTGATACTTTCTTCTAAAGCCCCTTCAGCAATTCCTACAGCTTGAGCTCCAACTCCAATTCTTGCTCCATCTAGGCAAGTCATAGCTATGTTAAAGCCTTTTCCTTCTTTTCCTAATAAATTAGACTTTGGAACTCTACAGTTATCAAATATTAACTCTGCAGTTTCTGAACCATGGATACCCATTTTTTCTTCAATTTTTCCTATTGAAAAACCTGGAGTCCCTTTGTCAACGATGATAGCAGACATTCCCTTTATTCCCTTTGATGGCTCTGTAAGTGCAAATATTATTAATGATTCTGCTTGACCTCCACCAGAAATAAAGCACTTAGTCCCATTTAAGACATATTCATCAGTTGCTTCATCAATGATTGCAGTTGTTGCAGCTCTTGCGGCATCTGAACCAGCATTAGGCTCAGTTAAAGCAAAAGCACCTACACACCCACCTTCAGCCATCATCGGAAGGTATTTTTTCTTTTGCTCCTCAGTACCAAATTTTAAAATAGCTTGAGCATATATTGTGTGTATTGATAATATTGCTGCAGATGCTGCACATTTTTTGGCAACCTCAGTAACAACAATTACCTTTTCTATATCTGCTCCACCAGAACCACCATACTCTACAGGTGTTCCAATACCATTAAAGCCTATTTTAGCCATTTTGCTAAAAAGCTCTCTTGGAAAAATACCTGTTCTATCAGTTTCAGCAGCTATTGGTGCTATTTCCTTCTCTGCAAATTCTTTTGCTACTCTTTGAAGCATTAATTGTGCTTCTGTTAATCTAAAATCCATAAAATTTCCTCCTATTTATTAACGTACTTCACATGTTTCTTTATTCATTGCTACAATTCCAGACTCAATTAGAACTTCTATATCAGAATCACTGTATCCAAGTTCTCTCAATATCTCATCTGAATGTTCTCCTATAAGTGGAGCATCACAAGTCATGTTAACTTCAATATTTCCAAACTTAACTGGAGTGGATGCAAGCATTGTCTTATTTCCATTTTTACTTGTATGTTCATATATATAGTTATTAGCAATAGCCTGTTCATCAGTTACTACATCATTAACATGTTGAATTCTTTCATGGGCTATATCCGCAGTAGTAAGCTTTTCAACCATCTCATTTTGAGTGAATTTTGCAAATTCACCATCCAAAATATTAATAAGCTCTGTAGCATTTTTCTTACTTTCTACTGAAGATGCAAATTTTTCTTCTTTTATTAAATCTTCTCTTCCAAATAATCTGCAAAGTGCCTCAAAATATCTTTCATGCTCTAGGATACTTAAGAATATCCACTTTCCATCCTTACAACGATAAGAGTTTATTACTGGAGAAATAGCATTTTTTCTAGTTTTTGGATACTCATCGCTAAACTGTGTAGATGCTAATAAAGATGATGCATTCCATATTGCTTGTCCAAATAAAGATGCCATTACTTTTTGTCCTTTTCCAGTCTTAGCTTGTTGATACAAAGCTGCACATATACCTCCAGATAAACTACAAGAAGTTGTGGCATCTCCAAAGGCTATAGGTGGGTTTATTGGGCTTGTATCCTTCTCTGCGATATCAAGCATAGCTCCACTTCTTGCCCAAAAGGCAACTGTATCAAAACCTGCATTATCCTTAGCAGGTCCAAAATCGCCAAAACCATTTATTTGTCCCCAGATAAGATGTGGATGCTTTTTGCTTAATGATTCATAGTCAAGACCTAGTCTTTTTAATGCTCCTGTTCTATAGCTTGAAACAAATACGTTTGCTTCACTTAAAAGCTTATCCATAATTTCAATTCCAGTTTCACTCTTAAGATTTATAGACAAACCTCTTTTATTTGAATTATATGTGCTGTAGAAAGGATTATTATAATCATCTATTGGCATTGTCATTGTTGCCCCTGTCTTTCTTCCTGGGTCTCCAAAGCTTGGCTCTACCTTAATAACATCAGCACCCCAGTCAGCTAATATTTTGGAAGTTCCTGGACCTGCTACAAAATATGTTAAGTCAATGACCTTAACTCCTTCTAATGGTTTATTTAACACTTTCAATTCCTCCTTATACTGTCAACTTGGTATTTTAAATATGGTATTTATGGTATTAAAACATAAAATTTATTGTATATACTTTATATACTTTGAAAATTGATTCTACAATATCAAAATATAATTTATACTTTTTGTCTTTTCTGTTATGGTAATCCTGGGAACATTGTAAACATAAGAACTGCTACTACGGTTCCAATAATCGGGGTTAAAACAGTTACCCAGAATATTGGCATATAAGCATCCTTATGTGATTCATTACATAGACCATTTGTTACAGTAACGATATATCCATTGTGTGGAAGTGAATCTAATGCTGCTGACGAAATTGCCATAG
This sequence comes from Clostridioides sp. ZZV14-6150, assembly GCF_020657875.1. Taxonomy (NCBI): domain Bacteria; kingdom Bacillati; phylum Bacillota; class Clostridia; order Peptostreptococcales; family Peptostreptococcaceae; genus Clostridioides; species Clostridioides sp. ZZV14-6150. Next base: position 73,926 of record NZ_JAGWDA010000008.1, read on the forward strand.
TTCTAGTTAATGCTGCAGCAGAGACACCCTTAGCTAAAAATACTGGTCCAAGAAGTGGAGCCGCAATTCCAAGTCCACCTGAAGCTGACCCACAGATACCCGCAATAACTGTAGTTCCAACTGCAGCCCCTGCAATAGGAGGTCCAGGAATATTAGTCATAGCATTAACTATGAAGTCAAAACCGACTGCTGATTTTACAACTGAACCAAATGCTACTACAGCACAAGTATTACATATTGCTACTACTGTAGTTTTACATGCATCACCAACATGGCCAACTATTTTTGCATTATCTTGATATTTATTTAACAATAAATATACTAATAAAGCTCCAATAAATACTCCTACCTCAATTGGTACTATTGCTTGTCCATTAATTTTCACATTAATTATTAGGATTGATACTATTAATGGAATTAACGCAATTAGACCATTAGGACCATTTTCTCTCTTAGAATTAGTTGTTGCTACTTCATCAAATGTATCTGATTCATGTGCTATAAAATGCCCACCATTGGCTTTTTCTTTTGAAACCATCTTGTATAAAATGGTGCTTCCAACTATAAACATTACTGCACATGATATAAATCCATTTACTGCTCCAGCCATAATATCTGTCCCTAATGTTGAAGCTGGAATAATATTATGAATCTGAGGTGCCCCTGGTGCAACCATAGCAAAAGTTGAACATCCAAAAGTCAAGGCTGCTGGTATAAATCGTCGTGGCAAATCAGCTTCTTTAAAAATTTCTAAAGCTATCGGAAACACTGCAAAGCTTACAACGAAAACGCTTACTCCTCCATAAGCTAATATTCCACAAGCTATTGGAATAGAAAGTAATGCTTTATCCTTACCAATCCATCTTACAATCATCTTAGCAATAGATTTTGCTCCACCAGTAATCTCCATTATTTTTCCCATTAAGGTACCTGTTAGGAAAATAAAGAAATTTGCCTGAAGAAATTCAACAAATCCTGTCATATAATCCACCTTAAGTGCATCATACACATTTAAATTCCCTGTTATAGCAACTAATAATGAACATACAATTGCTATTATAAAAATATTTACTCCCTTCATAACCATTACAACTAGAAGGGATAGAGCCATGATAATCCCTACTAAACTTATAATTACTCCCGTATTCATAAATTAACTCCTTTTAAAATTAAACTATAAAACTATATGTATTTTTTCACGAAATTTAGATTTTGAATATATTCTATATTTGTTCTAATTTTAGTTATAATAATTACTTATTTTCAAAAATCGGTTTTCTCTTTTCTATAAATGCATCCATGCCTTCTTGCTTATCTCTTGTAGCAAAAGTTAAGCCTGCAATATCTTTCTCTAGTTCAAGAGCATTTTTTAAATCCATATCTATCCCTTTATTAATAGCAACTTTTGCATATCTTATTGCTATTGGTGCTTTTTCAACTATTTGGTTCATCATCTTAATTGTCTCTTCTAAAAGCACATCACTTGGAACCACTTTATTAATAAGACCAATAGATTTAGCTTCTTCTGCGTTTACTTGTCTTCCTGTAAAAATTAATTCCTTGGCTATCCCAGTTCCAACAAGTCTTGATAATCTTTGAGTTCCACCAAAACATGGAATGACTCCTAAATTAACTTCAGGTTGTCCAAATATAGCCTTTTCTGATGCAATTCTAATGTCACAACTCATAGCAAGTTCACATCCACCACCTAATGCATATCCATTGACTGCTGCTATTACTGTTTTCTCAAGAGCTTCAATTTTATCAAAAATTCCTTGGGCATAACCTGCATATTTTCTGCCTTCTTCACTTTTATAGTTTTGCATCTGACGTATATCAGCTCCAGCTACAAAAACTTTACCTTCTCCAGTAATAATAACTCCTAATATTTCCTCCTTTTCTGATACTACATCAATAACTTGAGATAATTCTCTAAGAGTGTCATTGTTAAGAGCATTTAAAGCTTTAGGTCTATTTATAGTAATAACACAGACTTTATCCTTAACTTCCACCTTAAGATTTTTCAAATTTTCCATTACAAATCCCATCATATTCCCCCCATTATGCATTGTTATTTTTTCTACATTTCTTGTTAATATATAATAGCAAGTTCTACGCCAACTTATATTAAATTCCTTTATTTTTGTTAAAAAATTATTTTTTTTGATAAAATAAACAAAATATACATAAATTTCACTTAATTTTTAATCATTTTTAACTTTAGAATTGATTAAATTATAATTCACTAAAGAATTTTTATCCAACAAAACCCATAAAACCATATTTTTGTCTCATTTTCGAGAAAATACTTTAAAAACACAGTCTCATTTTTGAGAATGTAGTCTCATTTTTGATATTTTCATTAAAATAGTTTAAGTTGTATATCCATAAGTTTATTTGCACTAAGTTTATTTGCACTCTAGTAAAAGAGTCTTTATTTAACATATTAGGTAATTTATTTTCTATTAATTTAAATTGTTAATACTTTAGTTTAGTATATCTATGTATATGTTCCAATAGTATAAATTTTTTAACGAAAATAGGAAAAACCACAAAGACTTAATGTCTAAATAGTTTTTCCTATCTTAAATACTCCTGATAATTTTAGATTTGATTTATAATGTTGATTTAATCTTTTATTTGATATTATTCTAAAATTAAATAACTCCACTCTCTTTTAACTCATTTATTTTTCCACCATCAAACCCAAGCCAGCTATTATAAATCTCCTCATTATTTTCTCCTAAAGATGGTGCTGGTACATTAATTTGAGCTTTTGTTGTCATCAACTTAACTGGATTTCCATTGACTTTCATATCTCCTATAATAGGATGTTTAATATCTACAATCATTTCTCTTGCCTTTGCAATATGTTCATTTGTTGTAACATGACCGAGGTCATATATAGGAGCAGCAGGAACTCCTGCTTTCGATATTAAATCAACAGCTTCTTCTATTGTATAGTTGATAGACCATTTTTCTATCTCTGGTTTGAGAGATGCATGGTTTTCACAACGGTTAAGATTTGTATTAAACCTTTCATCTATTAAAAGGTCTTCTCTAAAAAGAACCTTCTTACATAAATTTTCAAAAAGTTTATCATTACCACAACCTATTACAAAATTACCATCGCTTGCTTTAAAAGAATCATAAGGATAAGCTGAGGCATATCTATTTCCCATAAGTTCAGGTTGACCTGAATCAAAATATCTCTGTATACCAGTTTCAAGAGATGATACAACAGAATCAACGAGGGAAACATCTACTCTTTGTCCTTTTCCTATTATCTCTCTAGCATTAAGTGCTGCAAGTATACCAATAGTTAAATTCATTCCACCCAATACATCTCCCATAGCATTACCTACTCTTGTTGGTTCTCCTCCTTCAGTTCCTGTTATACTCATAAGACCACCCATTGCTTGTGCAATAATATCATATCCTGGACGCTCTGAATATGGCCCATAACATCCAAAGCCTGATACAGCTCCATAAATTATTTGATTGTTCACTTTAGCTAGCTCATCGTAACCCAATCCTAGCTTTTCCATAACACCTGGTCTATAATTTTCTACTACAACATCAGCTTGCTTTACCATATCTAAAAATATCTTTTTGCCTTTTTCTGACTTAAGATTTAAAGTTACACCTTTCTTATTTCTATTTATATTTGCATAATATAGACTCTCTCCATTTACAAAAGGTCCAAAACCTCTTGTATCATCACCTTTTTTTGGTACTTCTATTTTTATAACATCAGCCCCAAAATCAGCCAACATCATTGTGCAATATGGCCCTGCAAGAACTCTAGTAAGGTCAAGTACTTTTATATTACTTAATGCTCCCTTTTTCATAACTATACCCCCAATTTATATTATATTACTCAATATTAAAAGTTGAGTTTAATAACAAATTCTCCGATTATCGAAATTAATGCATTATATGTGCTATTCCATTAAAAAATAGAACTGATACTACTGCAATAACCAATAGTCCAACTGCACTCATAATGAAAAGTTGAACAAACACCTTATTTTGTTCTTCTTTATTGAAGTCTTTTTTACTTGACCCCATAGCTGCCAAAATCAATGCACCACCAGTAGAAAGTGGACTTACACCAGCAAGAGAACCTCCCACACCAACTGCTGCAATAAGTGCTAGTGGGTCTACTCCTCCAACTGACTTAGCTATATCAACACACATAGGCATCATGGTTGGATACACTACTGCTAATGCTGAACTAACCATAGACATAAGCCCTGCTGAAATACTCATAATTGGGGTAGCTGTTTTACTATTCATCAATGATGACAATGCATTACTCATTAAATCAATTCCTCCTGCTGCGTCTACGATTGTCATCATTGCACCTACTCCAAGTACCATTACTATCGTGCTCCATGGAATTGCTTTGATACATTCTCCATCTTCAGCAATATTGAAAAGAAGAAGTACAGCTGAAACTGAAAAAGCTGCAAGTCCAACATTCATATCAAAGATTATGATAAAAGCAATCATAACCACTATACTTGTCAGAGAAATTATCTGCTTTACATTAAATTTTTCTATTTCCTTACTATTTATAACATTTATAGGCTTTTTAAGTTTATATCCTTTAAAAATTATAAACAATACTATTGAAAATACGATTGTTGAAAGAGTCTGACAAGCTAAAACAGCAGGCATAACATTTTCAATTCCAACTCCCTCTGCAACAGTTGTTATGATTTGACCTTCTGGAGTAATAGGAGTCATACGTCCTGCCATTAATCCACATTCACCTATAAGTGCAAGCATCACAGGATTATAACCAACAGTTATTGCTACAGGAACAGCCATTGCAGGAATAATTGCAAGTGCTGGGATTGCTCCAGGCCCAACACCAGCAACAACAAACCCTGCTATAAAAACTGCTATAGGTATAAGCCAAACACGTTTACCTGAAGCAGCTACAATTTTTTCTGCAACAAGCTTCAATGCTCCTGTTGAATTCACTATTGCAAAAAGTAATGTTATACCAACAAGCGTAGTAAACATTGAGTTACTTATAGCTCCATAAAGATCTTTATCATCCATACCAAAAATTCTAACAGCTATAACACCAATAGCTAAAGCTAAAATACCTGCATTATTCTTACGTACAAATGCAAGAATAATAACTCCTAAGAATAAAAGTAAAGCTATAACATCCATACTAATCCCCTCAATTCTTTTATTTATTTTATTAACTAATATACTTTATTAATAGATATGTTTCGTTAATCAATAGGACTGACAATTAGAACTCTCAGACTTTATATTTACATGATGACCACTATATACACCATTTACAGAACTCATCTGATACTTTGATAATTCAAGAAGTTTAACAAAATCAACGCCTGTATCATACCCCATGCGTTCGAGCATGTATACTAAATCTTCAGTTGCAGTATTTCCAGATGCTCCAGGAGCAAAAGGACACCCTCCTAATCCCCCAAGTGTAGACTGCACAGTGGTAATTCCGCATTCAATAGCAGCAAGAGTATTAACCATCCCCATATTTCTAGTGTCATGAATATGTACCTGCCATCTGCACTCTGGCAAAGCTTCAACTAGTGCACTAATAGTATCTCTTACTTGTTTAGGGTCGGCAATGCCTATTGTATCTGCTAGGTTTATCTCTCTGATACCGTTTTCCCAAAGACGTTTGGCAAATGCTATGGCATCTTCAATTTTTGGCAAACCTTCAAAGGGACATCCAAATACAGTAGCCATTCCAATACATATATTCATATCTGGATAAGTACTCATTATTTTTTTAAGCTCATCAATAGACTCTTCATGAGTACGATTTATATTTTTCTTGTTATGAGTTTCACTCAAAGAAATAACATAAGATATATCTCTTATACCACACTCCCATGCAACTTTAGCACCATATAAATTTGGAACTAATGCATAAAGTTTCACATCAGGATAATTTTTTACACAGTAAGTTGCTACTTCCTTTGCATCTTTCATCTGAGGTATTGCTTTTGGGCTTACAAATGAACTAATTTCAAGTTGTCTAATCCCAGATGCAATAAGACCATCAATAATCTTAAGTTTTTTATCAGTATCTAAAAATTCCTTCAGATTTTGAAATCCATCTCTAGGACCAACTTCAAATATATTTACCTTACTCATTTCTTTTCCCCCTTTTTACAGTCACATAACAAGCTAGCATTGTATGTTCCTGCTTAACTTCGCTTAATTTAACTTAATTAATAAGCTTATTTAAGCATATTATAATCCTATAAACTAAATTCTGTCAACATAATCTGTCAACATAATAATAAATTTTTTAAAATTTATTTATTCTAGACATGTAAAATATACGCGTTGTAGAATATTGTTCTTTAGTTGAATATATGTTAAGATTATTGATATAAGCAAATTTAAGCAACTACTCAAGGAGGATTTTATCATGGCAACAATCAAAGATATTGCAAAGGACTGTGGCCTTTCTTCAGCAACTGTCTCGTATGTCTTAAGTGGTAAAGGAAATGAGCGTAGAATTCCACTACAGACACAAGAACTTGTATTAAATTCAGCAGATAGGCTTGGATATAAACGCTCTACTCCTATTAAACGCAACAATATACAAATAGCATTTTATTGGCAAGATGAAGGATTTGAGTTGGCATCAACTAATATATTTCAAGCAATAAACCACATAGTTTCTTTAGAACATTTAAATATAAATATCATAATACGCCCTTACAGTGTTGGCCATCTATGTGATGATGAATATCTTTTTTCAAATAATTATTATGATGGAGTTGTTTTAACAGGTATCAATGCTGATGACATAGAATATCTATTAAAAAATAAACCTAAAATTCCTGTAGTTGTTGTAAATCGTGAAATACCTGGTTTTTCAAGTGTCTCTATTGACAATGAAGAAACTGGTCGTATAGCAGCTTTACATGCTATCCAAAATGGTAAAAATGATATTGCAGCTGTATTCAATCCAACGTCTTTCACATGCATGACCTTGCGAGGTAAATCTTTTTTAAAAACATGTAAGGAACATGGAGTACAGTTATCAGACTCTATATATTATTGTTCTAATAAAATAGATAGTGGATACGATATTGCTCAAAAAATGCTTGCAAAAAATTCACTAAAAAAAGTAATTTTCTGTAATCATGACGTGGTAGCTCTTGGTATGATGAATGCATTTAATGAATCGGGAATTGTAATTGGAGAGGATGTTCAAATATTTGCAGCAAGCAATGGTCCTGCACGACTAATGGCAAGAAGTATTCCTCCTTTGACAGTTATAGATTTGAAGATGGAAGAGACAGCAGAACGTAGTCTTAGGATGATTATTGATATAGTAACTGGTCGTATAAGCGGTATTCAGCAACAAGTGATATACCCATCAATTATTTATAGGCAATCAAGTCCTGCTCAGAACTTACTTTAAAATTCTTAACTTATAAATACATTTTTTACAGCTATCTTCCATACACAAAAAAACACCTCTAACCCATGTTCACATATTATTTATGCAGACATAGTTTAGAGGTGTATATGTTCATTTTAATAATTACTTATTTTATAAAATTTATCACATAGTAAAATTAATGTAATAATTACAAATCTCAATGTGATATAATATTTATTCTACTTCCCAGTTATGGTAGATATCTTGAACATCATCATCTTCTTCAAGCATATCAACTAATTTATTCATCATTTTTAGATGAGATTCTTCTGTTAAAACAGTTGTAGTTTGAGGTATCATCTTTACATCAGCAGATATAAATTCATACCCTTTTGCTTTTAATTCATCACGAACACTAGAAAAATCTTCTGGTGTAGTTATTATTTCATAACCATCTTCTTCTGTTATAAAGTCTTCAGCACCTGCTTCTAATGCAACATCCATTAATTCTTCCTCTGAAACGCCATCTCCTGCACCAACTAATATTTGTCCTTTGTTATCAAACATAAAAGACACACATCCAGTAGTTCCTAGGTTTCCTCCGTTTTTATCAAAGTAGTATCTTACATTACCAGCAGTTCTATTTTTATTGTCAGTTAAAGTCTCTACTATAACAGCAACCCCACCAGGTCCATATCCTTCATAAACTATAGTTTCATAGTCTTCTCCAGCACCTGCCCCTGCACCTTTAGCAACAGCTCTATCTATATTATCATTTGGCATATTATCTGCCTTAGCTTTTTCTATAGCTGTTTTTAATGCTGCATTATATTCTGGGTCTGCGCCACCTTCTTTAGCTGCAACGGCTATTGCTCTAGCATGTTTAGTAAATATTTTTGCTCTTTGAGCATCTTGTTTACCTTTTCTATTAATTATATTTCCTATACGTCCCATATTTCCACTCCTTAATACGTACAATTAATTATTCTAATTTTTATCACTTGTAAATTTTATCACAAATCCTGAAAATAGTAAATTAGAACTTAGGAGGTTGTGCAGGCGTTTTTCTCTTGTGTTCACTTATTCTATGAAGTCTTTCTATTATCTCTTGGTCTCTTTGAGGAACTTCATCTAATCTACCTTCTAATACAGCATCTATCATATTGTAAGTAGTTCCCATTTCATTTTCATCTGTTTGTCCTTCCCAAAGACCTGCTGAAGGAGCTTTATTTATTAAATCTTCATGAACACCAAGTTCTTTTGCCCATTCATATACTTCAGCTTTAGTTAAATTTGCAATTGGTAAAATATCAACTCCACCATCACCAAACTTAGTAAAGTATCCAGTGTGTATTTCTGCAGCATTATCTGTACCAACAACTAAGTATCCTAGATTGTTAGCAATTGTGTAAATAGTACTCATTCTTACTCTTGCTCTTAAGTTTGCATCTGTCATTTTTAAATATTCTTCTCTATATAAATGTTTCTCTTTTAAATTTCCTACTACCATGTCTAATATAGCACTTTGTGGTTCTATAAGGTCTAAATCAAGATATTCTATATCACATCCTTCTATAACCTTAAGTGCATCTTCTCTATCTTGAGGATTACTTTTTATGCTCATTATAACTCCCATAGAGTTTTCTGGAAAAGCTTTTTTAATTAAATTAGCAACTACTGCTGAATCAATTCCTCCAGATACACCAACAATTAATCCTTTTGCATTTGCCTCATTAACTTTATTTTTAAGCCATTCTACAGTTTTGTCTATTTGTATTTTTATATTTGACATCATTATCTCCTCTCAATTTACTACTTTGTTTTAATATATTATACCATATATTAATATGTTGTTTTAACATGTTTTTTTTTATGCAAATTTAAGCAAAAATGAAGGATTATATTTAATATTATTTTATATAAATATAATTTGCCTATTTTGGTAAAACTATTTCAGAAGGTGGTTTTTATGAAAAATACTAATAACTTAAAGAAAAAATATTTTGATTTCAATATAAAAAATACGATAATTGGAGTATTTACAGGATTTATAAACGGGGTATTTGGCTCTGGAGGAGGTACTCTTTTAGTACCAATACTAAATGATATTGTGAAGGTAGAAGAACATAAATCTCATGCAACAGCTCTTTCTATAATAATTTTCTTGACAACAGCAAGTTCTGTTTTATATGTTTCTAAAGGAACTTACGATATTAACTTAACAATAAAAGTTGCAGCAGGAAGTATTGTTGGCGGCATTATAGGGGCTAAATTACTAAATAAAGTTACTGGAAAGTTTCTTAGAATTTCTTTTGGATTAATTATGATAATTGCAGCATTAAGGATGGTGTTTTAATGTTATTTGCTTTAATTGGATTTTTTGCAGGAATTATTGGAGGAATGGGAATGGGTGGTGGAACTATTCTTATTCCTGCTCTCGTTTTACTTGCTGGTATAGATACTAAAATAGCACAGAGTGTCAACTTACTTTCATCCATACCTATGACACTTATAGCACTGGCTATACATATAAAAAATAAAAATGTAGTTTTCAAATTAGTTATCCCAATAGCTGTATTTGGAGTGTTAGGAGCTATATTTGGTTCACTATTAGCTAATTATTTATCTTCTGATATATTGAAGAAAATATTTGGAGTGTTTTTACTTTTAGTTGGTTTATTCGAAGTTAAAAAAGGATTCTGTGCAAAATCTGATAAAAGCCATTAAATTATTTTAATATAAATTAATGGCTTTTATTTTCTATATAACTATTCTATTTTTATGCTTTTAGGTTAAATTACAGTAAGATTTTTATAGTAAAATTTCTCCATCCTGTTCAGATAAATAAAATTCTTCTCCTAAAACTATCTTCCCTGTTCCACTTGTTATATCAATCATTTTCTCTGATAGTTTTTCCACATATTCTAACTTTGAATATACTATTATCTCAACATTATCCTCATATATGGTATCTTTTATAAAGTACCCTAAATTCATCAGTTCATTTTGTACCTTTCCAAGTTGAGTATAATCTATCTTAACTTTAACTTCTTGGTACATTACCTTACTAATTATTTTTCCAGATTCTAAGCCTAACTTAGCACCTTTTGTATAAGCTCTAACCAGACCACCTGCACCTAATTTTATACCACCAAAATACCTAGTAACAACAACTACCACGTCTCTCAAATCCTCTTTTTTTATGACTTCTAATGTTGGTATCCCTGCTGTTCCCTGTGGCTCTCCATCATCACTATACCTTTGTATATTCATATTTTGTCCAACTGTATAAGCCCACACATTATGATTTGCATCTTTGTGTTTTTTCTTTATTTCATTTATAAATTCTACTGCTTCTTCTTCACTTTGTATAGGCTTAGCATATCCAATAAAAACAGATTTTTCAATTGTTATCTCATCTGTTCCAAATTCGTGTAATGTCCTATAATTACTCATTATAACTCCTCCTATTTTTGTCATTTGCTAAAATATATCTTTATTTATAAAAATTACTCCACTTAAAATGTAAATAGAATTTTTAGTATTCATTTTGTTAGCATTATAAGTCAATTATATAATAAAATCACAAGATTTTTAATTTTTATTTTTAATATAATTTATTGAGACATAAATCAATATAATTTATTAATATACAAATCAGATAAACTATAAAGTATACACTTCTAAAACTTGGAATTAAAAAAGGAAGGGTCTAACCCTTCCTCAAAACTCTATAAATTCACTACTAGTTTGCTGGAACATCGTCGCCCTCTGAAACTAATTTCTTTAATTCTTTAAACTTTTTATAAGATACTTCAACTAAAGCTTGCTCTTTATGATGTGACAACATTTCTAAAGCATCTTTTATCTTGTAAAATCCACCTTCTTGAAATTCAGGAGCAAGTACACATTCAGTATTACAAGCTTCCATAACATACCACATTATCGCATTACAAACTTCTTGTTGTCTACTTCTTGAGAAAAATTCATACATAGTATCGCCAGCTACATCTATCATTTTAGCATCTATGCCAGTTTCTACTTTAACTCTTTCAACAGCACTTTCATATGGAAGTCCTCCTCCAAGTATCTTTCCTTTTGGAAGTGTCCATTCACCTCTATCATTTTTTACAATAAGTACTTTATTAGCATAAAACACTACTCCACCTGCACAACGTCTTACTATCATTTGAAACCCCTCCCATTAATTTATTAATTACCTTGTTAAACTCCATAAATAAATCATTAAGTAAACAAATTACTTTAATAAAAAATCACTTTTTCAAATTTGATAATGCTTTAATGGCTTCATCATAAGCTCTAAGCACGTACTCTTTTTCAAAATTCTTATTCTTATCTTTTAACTGCTGTAAAATCTTTAAACTGTTTTCATCTCCTAATTTTGAAAGAGCTTTTGCACAATATTGTCTAGTTTGTGCATTTTTATCGTAGAGACCTTTTTGCAAAACTTCTCTACTACTTGGTGACTCAATCTTTCTTATTGCTGAATAAGTTATTCTTCTAATATCTGAGTGTCTGTGGTTTGTGAGCTGATGGAGTAACTTCAAAAACCTATCATCTCTTAGCTCACCTGTTGCCCAAATTAAAACAATCAAATCTTCAGCATTTTTTTCTACAAGGATTCTTTTGAAAACCTTTCTCTTAAAGTATACCATTTTTTCGTCATCTAAGCTATCCATAAAATCAAGTCTCTTAATTTTATCTAATTCTAAAAATTTATCTAAAATATCCTTAGATGCCTCAAAATCATCTTTTTGCATTTCTTTTATCTTCAACTTTGCCTGTATAAGTTGCTCACTTGCTTCAACATTTGAAATATTTCTAATTTTACTAATTTGAGATACTGTTTTGGATTCTTTGTAAAGAAGATAGGTTATAAAATAATCTTCAAGATTATCTATATTTTCCCAATTTATATCCATATCAAACCTATTTTTCTAATATGTACTCTCTATAGATATTAAAATCTTCTTCATCTAAATTTACATCTAATGTTATACCATTTTCCCCATACTCAAAATTCTCCACATTGTATTTATCTTTTATTCTACTAAATATATCACCTCTTTCATAAGGTAACATCAAGCTTACTGAATAAGTATTTTCCATTAAAGCAATTTCTATCATATTTAATAGCTTATCCATATTTATGCCTTGTTTTGCAGATATATACACAATATCTTCTTGACTCTTAGGATATATATCTAACTCTAACTTATCTACTTTATTGTATACAAGTATATGTTTTTTATCATTTGCACCAAGTTCTTTTAATACACCCTCAGTTGTACTTTTTTGCAATTCATAACTAGTATTAGTTGTGTCAATTACATGTAAAATTAAATCTGCATACTGTACTTCTTCTAGTGTAGCCTTAAATGCCTCTACTAAATCATGGGGAAGTTTACTGACAAATCCAACAGTATCTACTACTAAAAATTCTTTTTTATTTGGCAAAAGAGCTTTTCTTAAAGTTACATCTAAAGTTGCAAAAAGCATATCTTTTACAAAAACTTCTTTTTCTTGTTCATAATCCTTGTGTGTCTTTATTAATTCGTTTAGTAAGGTCGATTTTCCTGCATTTGTATACCCAACAAGTGCGACAATTGGTATATTTGATTTTAAACGCTTAACTCTTTGTGTCTCTCTATTCTTTTTTACCTCTTTAAGTTCACGTCTTATATCTGCTGCTTTATTAAGTATATGTCTTTTATCTACTTCTAACTTTTGTTCTCCAGGCCCTCTAGTTCCAATTCCTGCACCTGTTCTACTCATCTCACCACCCATTCCATAAAGTCGTGGTAATCTGTATTTTAATTGTGCTAATTCAACCTGTAATTTACCTTCTTTACTAAGTGCTCTTTGAGCAAATATATCTAAAATTAAGGTAGTTCTATCTATTACTTTTTTTCCAACAACATTTTCAATATTCCTAATTTGAGCGCCAGATAATTCGTCATTAAAAATTACTAAAGTAGCATCTAATGATTCACTATATGCTCTTATTTCCTCTACCTTACCTTTTCCTATATAATAAGCTGCATCAACAGCTTGCTTATTTTGAATTAAGCTACCTACAACCTCTGCACCAGCAGCTTTAGCTAATTCTTTTAGCTCTTCCATGGATTCATTAATGTCTATATCATCACTTTTTTTAATTATTGTTGTCAAATTTAGACCTACAAGAAGTGCTCTTTCTTGAATTTCTTTCACTTAATCACCTCATTTTTTGTTATAAAGCATAATATAATTGTATTAAACACTTACATTATTTATCTGTTTACTAATTATACCATTAATAATATGATTAATAATACTATATTATCAACTATTAATAAGAATATTTAGTATAATTATATTATCACCAAAATCTTATATACTTATAAAAGATTTGATATTTTATTTAAATTAGGAGGAAAATATGGGCGAAAATTATAAATTTTTTAATCACAAAGATTGTGAGTTTTTCCCTTGTCATAAAACTAATAAACCAGAAGAATTTAACTGTTTATTTTGCTATTGTCCTTTATATGCTTTAGGAGAAAATTGTGGAGGAAACTTTAAGTACACAGAGAAAGGAATTAAAGATTGCAGTAGCTGTATGCTACCTCATAAAAAAGATAATTATAATTATATTATGGGAAAATTTCAAGACTTAGTTAAAATTACTTGCAAAAAATAATTTTTTATTAAAAATAGCTATGTATAAATATTTATTGACTACTTTTAGTCTAAATAGTATTACATAGCTATTTTTATTGTATAAGTTTTAATTTATATCGTTTTACCTTATATCTTTCTACTTTTAAATAATTTACATAATTTATACATTGCAAAAAGCAACATACTTACTGCAAAAATCAATATCAAAATCATCAGTCCAGCATGAAAGAAAAATTCTTCTGGAAGCATATTTATAACTGGGTCTAAATCAGGATTAAATATCCAATAATCATTTCTAAATAATAATTTATGAAAAATAATAAATGATTTTTCAAAATTCAACAAAATAGGAAATGCCAACACTACTGGCATGATTATCAATGTCATTGATGTAGTTTTTAGTAGTTTTATATTTTTATTTTTTACACTTAATATAATTCCTACCAAAGAAATTATCATTAATAACTTAGATAATTTATTGATATTTTGAAATATATTTCTCACTTCTTCAAAATGTATTTTCCCTTCTGGAGAAGATTCTAATGTTGGTAACTTAAACTCAGATACATCCTTACTTAGGTTGTAATCTATTAAGTAATCATAATTTAATTTTATATTATCTTTAGATAAACCAGATAACTCTGATATGTTTAAATAATCAATATCAAAATAATAAAGTTGTTTAAATCCAACAGTAAAATTAATAGCACTTACTATTATAACTATACTGATACACACTGAAAAAATTATATTTAGAAACTTTTTCATGAAATCCCCCCAGTAATAAATTAAATCACTACACGATTTTAGTTGTAAAATCTTCTATATTCCATACATCATCGACAATGTCTGAATAGAATTCTGGTTCATGACATACTAAAAGAACTGTTCCCTTAAATTCTCTGATAGCTTTCTTCAATTCATCTTTTGCCTCAACATCTAAGTGATTTGTAGGCTCGTCTAGTACTAAGAAGTTTATATTTTTTAGCATTACTTTACAAAGCCTAACCTTTGCAGCTTCTCCACCACTTAGTACTCTCATTTGACTAGTTATATGCTCATTTGTAAGTCCACATTTTGCAAGAGCCTGTCTAACCTCAAAGTTTGTAAGCCCTGGGAATTCACTCCAAATTTCATCCATAGGTGTATTACTATTTTCTCTTGAACTCTCTTGTTCAAAATATCCAAGCTCCAAATAATCACCTAGCTTAACACTTCCTTCAAATGGTTTTATTATTCCAAGTAAAGTCTTTAATAAAGTAGATTTTCCAATACCATTCATCCCTTTTAAAGCAATCTTCTTTCCTCTTTCTAAATGGAAGTTAAGTGGCTTTGTTAATGCTTCATCATAACCTAAAACTAAGTCTTCCGTTTCAAAAATTATTTTACTTGCTACTCTGGCATCTTTAAAAGAGAAAGTAGGTTTTATCTTTTCCTTTGGTCTTTCTAGTATTTCCATCTTATCTAGTTGTTTTTGTCTACTATTAGCCATTCCTCTTGTTGCAACTCTAGCTTTATTTCTGGCTACAAAATCTTCTAATCTCTTTCTTTCTTCAACTTGTTTATCATAAGCTTGCTCTTCTTGACGTTTCTTTATATCATTCAGTCTTACAAATTCATCGTAATTACCTTTATATCTATTTAACTCACCATTTTCCATATGATATATTACATTACAAGTATTATTTATAAAGTCAATATCATGTGATACTAAAACAAAACTGTTTTCATATTCCTGAAGATACCTAGTAAGCCATGTTATATGTTCCTCATCTAAATAGTTTGTAGGCTCGTCCAGTATAAGAATAGTTGGATTTTCAAGTAAAAGTTTAGTCAGAAGTACTTTTGTTCTTTGACCTCCACTTAAATCAGTTACATCCTTATCAAGACCAATTTCTCCAAGACCAAGACCATTTGCAACTTCTTGTATCTTTGCATCTATCATATAAAAACCACTATTTTCAAGTATAGTTTGTATCTCTGCTGTTTCTTCAAGAAGCTTACTCATCTCATCATCACTAGCTTCTCCCATTTTGTCATACATAGCAATCATTTCTTGCTCTAAATCAAACATATGCTTAAAGGCTTCTCTAAGCACTTCTCTTATACTTTTACCTTTACTTAATACTGTATGTTGGTCTAAGTAACCTACTGTAGCTCTTGAAGACCATTTTATATTTCCAGCATCAGGCATAAGCTTTTTCGTTATTATATTTAAAAAACTCGATTTTCCTTCTCCATTAGCGCCAACTAGTGCAATATGTTCACCTTTTCTAAGTCTAAAGGATACATTTTCTAATATTGTTCTTGCACCAAATCCGTGGCTTACGTTTTCTACTACTAGCATTTTAACACCTCTCAAAAAAATTTTACACATTCTATACTATAATATATTCTTTTGAAAGTTAAATCAAGTATTACCAATATTTTTAGTTATATTTACAACAATTTAACCAAAAATAAACTTCATCATTATATTATGTAAAATAAAAAATAGATACTTTCATCAATAATAGAACTTCTTTATCGACTAAAAAAGCACATGCATGCTATAATTTCTTTGTAGACTGTTTAATCTTGAAATTATAAAATGGTTTCTGATATTATTTCATTAATCAAAACTCGTAATAGTAAAAAGTTTTCTTCATTTAGTTTTCTTCCTAATAATACACATAATTTTTTTGTTGTTTTCTTCTTTTTTTGGTCTTTTCTTAATAAAGTATATCAACTTTAAATTCTTCCTAAATCTTATCTAACTTTACAAAACCATATAGTTGGGATTTATTGTGAAAATATAGGTCATATGTGTAAATGTCTATCTGTCCATTTAATGTAGATTTGTAGGTTCTTATACAAACAGTTATGTAGCCTTGCAATTTGCTTTTTCACTATTTTTTGAATAAAAAATAGAGATAAAAATCAGGAAAATAATACCAACCTAATTTTTTCTCTATTTACTTTTTATTTAAAATACTCATCTAATCCATCTGCCACACATTGCATCATTTTTCTTTGATATTCTGGATTTGACATCATTTGGTCCTCATTGTAATTGCTCATAAATCCCATCTCTACTAATACAGCTGGCACTTTTGACCAGTTAAATCCAGTCAAATCTCCTCTTTGAACAATTCCATTTATTTGTATTCCAGCTTGTTCCATGTTTGTTTTGATGAATTCTGCACATCTATTACTATCTTCATATATAGGAGCTGTATATTTTCCATCCTTCTCAGGAACTAATATAGATGCACCAGTCTTTGAAGAATTATTTAAACTATCTGCATGTATTCTTACAACCATATCTGCTTTTTTCTCATTAGCAAGTATCGCTCTTTCTGAGTTACTTATATTTACATCATGTGTTTCTCTAGTCATTATTACATTGTAACCTTTAGATTCTAATATATTTTTTAAAACTACAGATGCTTCAAGATTTAAAACATACTCTGCTTTCTTTGTAGCTATACCTTCTGTTCCTGAAGATACTCTTGCTTTTTGAGATGAAGAACCTGGAGCTACTGGCTCTAAATTACTATCTCCTTTTCCTTGATGCCCTGGGTCTATACAAATTAAAAACTTTTTATTTTTTTGAGTTTCTGTTTTACTATCTGATTTATTATCCTCTGACTTATTATCATTTTTGCTTTTTGAATTTGATTTATTTTCATCTTTATCTTTTATATTTTTATTTTCATCTTTATCTTTATCTGTTTTTTCATTTTTAGTAGTACCTGAACTAATTAAATTTGTTGTCTTGTAAAAATTGGTAACTGGATTTGATGTTCCTATAATTATAATTCCCATGGCAATTATACAAGTAACTAACAATCTATATTTTTTCATCTTTTGCTCCTTTCAATGATAGACAGCTATTATCTATTTTAAATTTATATGAATATGTATCTATTTTATCATATACCTTGTTTAATTTATTTATTTTTATGAAAACTAAGGTGTTATTGAGTCAGTTTTCCAAGCATCAAAAACTGATTCTTGAGCAACATAATATTGAGGCAGCAAGAAAATTTCAATTTTATTATTAAAATATTTTAATAAGAAAGAGGTATTCTATGCAATTTAAAAATTTTTATTTTAAAGATAAAGCTTTAAGTAAAAGAAATAACTTAGCTAAGTCTAAATTTACAATTATTTTAACATTTTTATTTTTATTATATTTTTTCTCAAATAATTTAATTTATGCACAAAATTTACAAAAAAGTGAACCTCAATATTTAATACCTATAGGAAATGTTCTTCAAATTGATGCAGAACTAAAAAATATCATTGTTAGAAGTCCTGGTGAAGCATCTCCATTTAGATTAGGTGATGCTATAATCAAAGTAAACAATATAGAAGTTGATGGATATAGTGATTTTGCTAATACACTAAATGCTTTACCAGAAGAAAAACCAGTTTCTATTTTATTAAATAGAGGTGGTCAACTTTTAACAATGAAAACAACTAAACACATATTAGAAAAAATTAGTTTTAATAACTTACTTTCTGGATTTGCTACTTTGACTTATATCAATCCAGAAACCTCAGAATTTGGTGCTGTAGGTCACCCAATAAGTGTTGGTAATTCAAGAAAAATACCTATAAAATCAGGTTCAATTTCTACAACTAAACATCTTGATATAGAAAAATCTTATCGAGGTAGTGTTGGATGTATAAATGCAAAAAGAGAAAATATTATTGGTAGTTTTACAGAAAACACTGATTTTGGAATAAGAGGTCAAATTAATAATTTTGATATTTCTAGCTTAAAAAAATATAAAGTAGCTTCATTAAATGAAGTTAAACTAGGAAAAGCTCAAATAATTTTACAAAACAACTCTAATGAATGTAAAAAATATAATATTGAAATTGTAGATATAGAAAACCAAAATCATCCTGAGAGTAAAAGTTTTAAAATTAAAATCACTGACAAAAACCTTTTAGCTCAAACTGGTGGTATTGTACAAGGTATGAGTGGTACTCCAATAGTACAAGATGATAAAATAATAGGAGCAGTTTCTCATGCCATTGAAAATGACCCAGCTGTCGGTTATGCTGTATTTATTAAATGGATGTTATAGATAATAAATATTATAAGTAATTTGTAAACTTTAAATCATCATTCAATAAATGTTACTAATATATTTGGTCTGAAGATATATTCCTTCACTCTACAGACCAAATATATTAAATATTTTACATATTTAAAAACATAAATTTTTATTACAATTATACTAATTTTTATTACAACCATTTTAATTATTATTTATTACTTATTATTTACAAAATTTTTATTTATAAACTATTATTTCAAATTTATCAAAAAATAAACATCACTATATTACTTGTTAGCATTTTTTCCAGTGTTAGGTAAAACATTCCCAAGGTTCTTTTCAGGTATATTTACATAACTTTCTGGAACATCACCTACTATTATAGTCTCACAAATAGGTATCTGAGCTTTAATTTGTTTTGTTGAAGTTATAAGTGGGATTACAACTTTTACTTGGGTTTGAGCTTCTAAATATATCCTATGTCTTGTTTGATTTATGCCTGAAGACTCAAATTCCGTTTTAAAGTTTACTGATACTGTTCCTATAGGTTCAATAGATACTTCAAGTTTAGGACCGTATTTAGCTAATATAGGACTTCCTAATGCTGTTCCTATAGGTATGTAAGAGTCTGCTGTTTTACCTTTTTTTAATTCATCTTGTATTTCTAAAGCTATTGCAGATGCAATTTCATTCATCATAATAGTATTTGCTTGTATCATAGTTATTTTTCCATTATTATCAAGCTGTATATCCATTAAATCTTCATAATTTATTTTTCCTTCTACCATTTCAGCAACAGCTTTATTTATAGACCTGTTTGCTAATTCAAGAGCTTTTGTTTCTGCTAGAACTGTAATTGTTGGTCTTAAACTTTTATCTATATATATAAAACTGCCTATAAATACAGACAAGAAAAGAATTAACAAGAAAATAGCTACAATTTTTCTAAATTCATTTTTCTTTTTTCTATCTACTATTCTATTCAAATTTATCCCCTCCTATTTATTTATATGTAACTTTGGCATAATTTTTATAATATTTGTCAAAAATAAATAAATAAAAATATAGACTTATTAATACATTTTGTTTATACATATCTACAATGTAAAGAATATTATAGCAAATTCATTTTTTCTATTAATTACAAAATTACTCCTATTTGTGTTATAATATTGCATTAAGTAAGGAGGTTAAAATCTTATGAATAACGATAATGATAAAAATGGAAATAAAATCAGAAGAAAAAAGGTTAGCTCATCTAGTAACTCAAATAAACCAGTTAATAGAAATTCAGCTAACAAAACTCGTTCAACTAAAAACAAGAATAAACCTAAAAAAAGCGATAAATTTAAAAGACTAAGAGTATTTGGTATAGTATTTTTAGTTTTATTAGTTGTTGGTGCAGCAGGTACTGCTGGATTAGTATTTGCATCATTAAGAGATGTCTCTCCAGTTACAGAAGCTGTTTTAGACAAACAAACCAACCAAACAACTACAATTAAATACGCTAATGGAAAAACATTATCTACTGCTCCAAGTGTAAATAAAAAGACACCCGTTCCATTAGATAAAATTTCAACTCATCTTCAACATGCAGTAATTGCAATAGAAGATGAACGTTTTTATGAACACAAGGGTGTTGACATTAAAGGTTTATTTAGATCAGTATTAAAGACTCTTACAGGTACCAAGCAAGGTGGTAGTACTATTCCTATGCAGGTATCTAAGATGCTGTTGACTACTGAGCAACAAACTCTACCTCGTAAAATAAAAGATATTTATTATGCATATGAGATGAGTAAGACAGTAAGTAAAGACAAAATATTAGAAACTTATTTAAATAACTTCTTCGTTGGAAAAGGTCTTGCAGGAGCTGAAGCTGGTGCACGTGGTTATTTTGATAAGTCTGCAGCTGACCTTACTATAGCTGAGTCAGCACTTCTTGCTGGTTCAACTAAAAACCCATCTAGGTTCTCAGCTTACAAAACTTCTAAATTAGATGGAAGTGAAGCTAAGAGTGACTTAGAGAATAAATTATTATTTTTTGTTAATACAACTGATGATGATTTAGATGACCCAACTCAAGTAGACTTTGATATGATTGAGAAATTAAAGACTTGGGAACTTATATCTAGTGATACTTATAGACAACTAAAAGCAGGTACATTAGTTGTCAGAAAAGCTATAAACAATCCTGAAGCTAAGAAAAGACAAGAAATTGTTCTAAAGAAAATGTTAGACCTAGGATATATAAAACAAAAAGAATATGATGAAGCAATTAATGCTAAGATAGAAATAAAATTACCTAAATCAGCAGATAAAGTTTCTTCATCTGTAGAAGACCTTATTGAAAGTGAAGTTATAAATGCCCTAATGGAACAAGGTCATACAAATGATGAAGCTCAAAACTTATTCTACAATGGTGGTCTAATTGTAAATACAACTATAGACCCTAAAATGCAAGATGCTTTAGAAGAAGAATTTGATAAAAATAGCAATTTCCCAGGCCATATGGTTGGACCTGATGGAGTTAGCCAGCCACAGGCTGCAATGGTAATTTTAGATTACAAGAATGGTGAAATAAGAGCACTAGCTGGAGGTAGAAACATAAGTGGCAGAAAAACTTTAAATCGTGCTACTAGCCCTCATCAACCAGGTTCTTCTATAAAACCTCTAGCAATTTATACGCCAGCTATTGATACTTTAAAGATTACACAATCAACTGCTCTAAATGATGTTAGAGGAGGATATAAATTTGAAGAAAATAATAAGTGGAATCCAAGAACTACTACTAGTGGTCATGGTTCTATGAGTTTACGTAAAGCACTTGCTAAATCTTCAAATACAATAGCAGTTAAAACTGCTGAAATGCTTGGAGATTCTTACGATGAATGTATAGATATAATGATGGACTACTTAAAGAACTTTGGTATAACAACTGTTAAAAATAGCCAAACAGGAGCAACTGATAGACAGTTTCCAGCATTAACACTTGGTGGTATGGCAAGTGGTATTACCCCACTTCAGATGGCTGCTGCTTACGGTACATTAGCAAATCAAGGAGTTTATGTAGAACCATCTATTTACACTACTATAACTACTTTTGATGGCCAATTATTAGTTAAAAACGCTCCTGAGGAACATAAAGTTGTAGACCCAGAAGTAGCTTATGTTGTTACAGATATGTTAGAAAGTGTAATTACTGAAGGTACAGGTGGTATTGCATCACTTCCAAAAGAAATGCCTGTTGCAGGTAAAACAGGTACTACAAATAGCGCATATGATGCTTGGTTTGTTGGTTATACACCTTATTATGTAGGAGCAACATACATTGGAGATGATGCTGGTAGAAAAGATGATGCTGGTAACACCATAAAACGTAGAGATGTTCCACATGGAAGTACTAGTACAGCAAAACTTTGGCAAAAAATTATGTCAAAAATACATGCAAATTTAACAGTTACTGAATTTGAAGTTCCTAAAAATGTATATTTTACAAAAATTAATTTAGAAGATGGAGGAAAGCAATCTTCTGGCTCTAAAGCAGCATTTATTGAAGGTACTGCTCCTTCTAGAGTAAGTTCTCAACCATCTCCTGAAGATACAAAGAAACCAGATAATAATCAACAAGAAGAAGAGAATAATAATAACAACAATAATTCAGGTAACAATGGTGGTGGCTCTACTCCTCCTGATAATGGTGGAAATAGTGGTGGAACTACTACTCCTCCTGATAATGGTGGAAATAGCGGTGGTACTACTCCTCCTGATAATGGTGGAAACAGTGGTGGTACTACTCCTCCTGATGATGGTGGAAACAGTGGTGGTACTGTCACCCCTCCTGATGGTGGTGGAAATACAACACCTTAGTTTAATAAAAGATTATATTTAAATATTAATAAATACTTAAAATTCAAACAAAAATATAAGGAGTTGCCTCAGAGTGATTTTTAGAAATCCTCAATGAGACACTCCTTTTTTAGTAATTATAATTAATGTGGGAATTGTTATAATATTTATGTATTACAAATTATATAAATTTTATATTTTTTGCTTATTGTATACCAAAAGTCTGGAATGTATTTAATTTACCATATCTTTTGATAAGTATATCCCATTCTTCCTTATCATAAAAATCACACTTATTTACACCAAATAATTTGGCAACTTCAATTGCAAATCTACCAGCTGACTCTAAATCACTAAAATGAGTTGCACCTGTAGCACATCCAGCAACAGGCATTTCTGTAGTAATTGCTACTCCAACTACTGGAGAATTTGTAGCAACTGCTGGCTGTAAAATACTATTCAAATGATACAAGTCATTTCCATATGGTGTTATATCTTGAATAGATAAAGGAAATACAAATGGAGATTTTCCAGTTACAGTCTGTATAATATCTAAAAGATTATCACTAGTTTTCAATATATACCCTTCTTTTACAGTTGGCGATATTGCAAATCCTCTAGTATTGATTATTCTATTACCTTTAGTAGTATCGATTGAAAGTATTGCATCACAACTACTGTCAACTTCATTTTCATTCATAGTTATCATATCTATTGGTGAATCCATAAAAGGTGTAGGATAGTGCTCTTTAGTTGGAGCATCTGGACAAATATGAGTCGAAATCACAATATCTCCTTCTAATACATCTCCTTTTCGTTGCATATCTAAAAGTTTCGCTGCTACTGAAATTGCTACCAATGCTCCATCACCATCTGAAACAAAACCTATTACCTCTGGTCTTGCCCCAATACCTCCAAGTCTGCCTAAAATACCAAGAGTAGGAGCACTTCCTCCTTTTAATTTACCATTCTTGCCAGCAATTGTAAGCTTAACTAAATCTGTAGAACCTTTACTTGATGAAAGCTTTTTTACTATTATATTTTCTCCACCATAGCTTTGTAAGTATGTCTTTACTTCTTCTCCACTTGCAGTTGATTTGTCTAAAATATCATAAACCTCTAATACTTGTTTTAATACCATATTTAATCTCCTTTCTTTATGTATTTTTTTAATAATACATTATTTACTGTACAAAACATCTACACCACACATTGCTAGTACTTTAATTGCTTTTATAAGTGCTATTTTTCCTTCTTCTCCACCAGCAGCTACAGCAAATTCTTCTGTATGAGTTGCAGTATTTTCTTTTAATTTGATATACGCTTGTATTGCAGGTATTTCATGAGTTAAATTTCCAGTATCAGTTGAGCCAATACCTTGAGTTAAATCTCTTTCAATATAGTCTTCACCTAATACTTCAAAATTTTCTCTAACTATATTTACTAATCTTGAATCATTTTTTATTTCTTTATATATCTCATCTAATTGAATTACTTCTACACTAGTTCCTGTAGAAATTGCAGCTCCCTTAGCACAATTTTTAAGCATATCACAAATTTCATTTAGGTATTCTATGCTTAATGCTCTTACATTAAATATAGCTGTAGATTTTTCGGGAATTATGTTATGTATACTACCTCCATCAGTTATAATTCCATGTACTCTTGCATAATCTTTAAGATGTAATCTCATGCTATTTACACTATTAAACAATGCTATTACTCCACTTAATGCACTTCTTCCTTCCCAAGGATAAGCAGCAGCATGAGAAGCTTTTCCACTAAAATCAAATTTTAAATTAACTTGAGCAAATGATATATCATCAGGTATTGAAGCATCACATGGATGTAAAATTAATGCAGCATCTACATCTTTAAATACTCCTTCTCTAATCATAGTTATCTTTCCACCTACTCTTTCTTCAGCAGGTGTTCCAAACACTTTTACAGTTCCTTCTATATCATATTTTTTTATAACTTCTTTTAAAATAATACCCGCTCCAACAGAACTTGTGCCTATAATATTGTGTCCACAAGCATGTCCCATACCTGGAAGTGCATCATATTCAGCTAAAAAAGCCACTGTCTTTCCACCAGTTCCATTTGAGTAGACTGCCTCAAAAGATGTTTCTAATCCTCCTACACCTTTTGTCACATTGAATCCATTTTCTTCTAATAAATCACATAATGCTTTTTGTGATTTAAATTCTTCAAATGCTAATTCTGGATTTTCAAATAAAGATTTAGATACCTTTTCAAATGATGCTTTTTTCTCATCAGATAACAACTTTATATCTTCTTTGATTTTTAATTTTAATTCTTCCATACTTACTACCTCCTTAAAGCATTCCATTTATTTTTAGAACTGTTTGAGATATAAAAGCAGAACCAAAATAAGTAGATGTCATAACTATAAATGATATAACTACTAGCTTCCAGCTCAAAGTCTTTAATATATCCAATTGGTTACCTACAGAAATTCCTGCAAAAGCTAATAATGGTGTTACTGTAGACATAAAATTTATTTTTCCTATATTACTTGCTATAAAATCTCCAACTGGTGATATTGGAAGTGATAATACAAACGCAACCAAAGTAGCCCATGCAAAACCTGGTAAATTTGGTCTCTTAACAAAATTCTTTATTACAATAGCAATTATTACTAATATAAAACCAAATACACTTCCAATCAATAAATCTTTAGCCTGTGTTTTAAGTGCTATAGCCTGTCCAAAGCAAATAATAATATATATGAACATTACTATTTTTATCTGTTCCATAATAGTCTTCAAAGTTTTTTCCATCTATACACCCTCCATTATAAAACATCTCTTGTTTTTGTTTTTTTTCTACTTCTAAACTTCTCAATAATTGGAGCCACTTTACTATAATAATAATTGGCAACTGGTAATGATAAAAATAATTCTATGTATATTCCAGTAACAGCTGTAATCAATCCGCTGGTTGCTGAATAAGCTAAAATCTGTTCAGACATATTTGGTACAGTATTCATCAATGATGCTGTTGCAGCCCCCATCATAGAACCACTTCCCATTCCTGATGCCATTGCTAAAGCATATGGATGAAAGCCTATAAGAACACCCAGTGGTGCCAAAAATGAAAATAATAATGTTCCAAAGATACTACCACTTATATAAGTTCCTAATGTTCCTATACCTTCTGGTGAATTCAATCCATACTTATCCCCAATAATTCCTAGTGCTGTGTCACGACATAATGAAAAAGTTCCTCCTAATGCACTTCTTCCAAGACCTAACGCTACTCCAACAGGTAATGCTATTAACATTGTACCCATATGACCAAACTCTTGTAATAAAAGTGCTGGTCCTGCTTGAAGTAATATACCAACTTTAGGTCCTGCATTAATTCCAAACATGATTCCCAATGGATATAGAGTTAAGGATAAAAGATATGGAGATACATTTATTTCATTATCTCCTATAAACTTTTTTAAAGCTGGTATAATCCTTCCTAACAAATGAGGGGAAACAGCCATACCTATAAAGATAGCCCATAGTATACTAAGTAAAGTTATATTAATACCCATAACTTTAAATGAAATAGGCCCAATTAATTCAGCCAATACTGTAATTATACAGGCTGCTATCAGAGCATTTCTAATTCCTGTCTTTCCTTTCATTTCTGTACCTCCTTGCAATTTTTATAATTTTCTTACAATATAATTGTTAGTGATTTAATTATATATTCTCTCATCGATAATGTATAATATAAATTTTTCATTATTTTTATATGCTTTTAGTCATAAAGCAAAAGGAGGATTAAACATCATGGATTTATTACAATTAAAATATTTTCAAGTTATAGCTCGTACTGAAAATATGACTAATGCTGCTAAGCAATTGCATGTAACACAGTCAGCACTTAGTAAAAGTATAGCTCTACTTGAAATGGATTTAGGTGTAAAATTATTTGACAGGAAAGGAAGGTCTATTAAATTAAACTATTGCGGAAATATTTTTCTTAAAAGAGTTGATTCAATACTTAATTTATTAGATACATCAACTAAAGAAATAAAAGATTTAGCTTGTAGTGAGTTTGACCAAATCAAATTAATCGTACTTACTGCATCAGGGTTAATTTTAGATGTACTTAGTGAATTTAAAAAATTACATCCAAATATTTCATTCAAATTAATGCAACATGTTCCAAAATCAACATTTGACTACGATTTTGATATATGTATTACTTCATATTGCTTTGAATTTAAATCATCAAATTATGAAGTATTAACTAGTGAAGAAATATTTATAGGTATCCCTTATAACAATCCACTATCAAAGCTTAACAGTATATATTTTAAAGATGTACAAGATGAGAATTTTATATGTTTAGAAGAAGGTACAAATTTCAGAAAAATTACAGATAGATTTTGTAACTATGCTGACTTTGAACCTAATGTATGTTTTGAATGTGATTCTCCTTCAACTGTTTATAATTTGATAAAAGAAGGTCATGGAGTTGGATTTATTCCTGAAAAATCATGGTGTATAGATTATGAATCTTCTATTAAACTATTGCCTATTAATGATATAAGATGTGAGCAATTTATTGAGCTATATTGGACAGATAATAAATTTTTAAACAAGTCAACAAGGATGTTTATTGATTTTATAAAAAACTATCTTAATAAATAGTAAAGCTCAATGTTGCACTGAGACCCAAAAGGTTGGACTTTATACTGGAATGAGTTTTCATTCCAGTATTTTTATTTTTATGCAGGTTTTTATTCATATTAAATTTTATAATCAACTGGACTACTTTTAGTTTTTTATTCTATTAACGCTGTTTCTTATAATTAGTCTTGGATAAAGTTTTCTTGGGATATGTTCTGTACTCTTTTTATTTATTGTATTTACTAAACTATCTACTCCATTTTTTATAACTTGTTCTCTTGGGTCATCTATTGTTGATAAGTGTGACCTAAAGTAAGATATCAATTCAATATTATTATATCCTATTACAGATATGTCTTCTGGTACATTTATACCATAAGTAGTTTTTAATTCTTGTATTATAGAAATAGCTGGTACATCTTGTTGCACAAATATAGCTGAAGCTTTTTTTATTTTATCAATATATTTTTTTAATAGCTCAACTTGAGATTCAAAATCCATTCTAGATTCAATTACATCAGTCTTTAAATTAGCTTCTTCCATAGCATTTAAATACCCTTTTGTTCTATCTTCGTGCATTTTTGAACTCTTATCTTCTGAAGTTATTGTTATTATATTTTTATGACCATGATCTATTAAATGCTTAGTAGCTATATAACCTCCATATACGTTATCATCCCAAAAGAAATTATCTACTTCTCCTACAAAAGATGGCTTAAAATATATGAATACATGTGGAAAATTATTGTCTTTTAAAAACTCATACTCTTCTTTTTTTATTGATTGAGACACTATTACTAATCCATCAACCATTTGTCCATTAACCATTTTATAGACATTACTGTCACCACTAATGTTATTATTAGGCTGTATTATAAAGTCGTACTTATTAGTCTCAATAGAATTTATAGAACTGTCCATTATATCACTAAAAAATTTTCTAGTGTCTTGATGATTAAAATTATTTGAAAAGATTACCCCTATTCTATTTGTTTCTTTTTTTGCTAGATTTCTCGCATTTACATTAAAATGAAACCCTAGCCTGTTAGCCTCTTCCACTACCTTCTTTTTTGTTTTTTCAGATACATTAGGATTATTGTTTAAGCACCTAGAGACAGTTGAATAGCTAATGCCTAGGTTCTTTGCAATATCTTTAATAGTTACCATCTTTATCCCCTACTTCACTTCATTTTATTTTTGCTAATATAATACTACACCATGTTGTAAATAATTGTCAACTTGATTATGTAAACGCTTGTAACTATAAAAAAATAGGTAGAATCTAAAAAGATATCTACCTATTTTAATAAAAAAACTTATCATATATTTAAGTGATTTTATGGTTTTGCTTTTGGTGTAAATACTACTGACATAATATATCCAAAAAATATAGCTGCGGCTATTCCACCAGCTGTAGCAGTTGTTCCACCTAGAAAAATACCTAAAAATCCATCACTTTGTATTGATTTTATCACTCCTGTTGCAAGTGAATATCCAAATCCTATTATAGGAACTGTTGCACCTGCTGCTGCAAACTTAACTAATGGCTCATAAAGTCCTAGAAAAGTTAAAACTACACCAGATGTTACATATGTTACCATAACATATGGAGTTTGCATCTTAAAATAATCCATCATTACTTGGGCTATTAAACATATAATTCCACCTACAATAAATACTCTTACATAGTCCATTAACATATATATCACATCCTACTCATTTACTATTACTACTGCATGTGCAACACATGGTATTGTTTGCTTTTGTAGTGTACTTGTTGGTGATAATAGTGCTCCTGTTGATACGAGCATTACTTTGTTAAATTCTTTTTTTCTTAACTTTTCATATATATATCCTGCAAATACTGTAGCTGAACATCCACATCCACTTCCACCACAGTGAACATCTTGCTCTTTAAGGTTAAACATTTCTATACCACAATCAGTATAACACTTTGAAATATCTACACCTTTTTGTTTTAAAAAGTCTTCTGTTATCTGTTTTCCAAGTGTACCTAAATCGCCAGTGGCAATTATGTCAAAGCTATTTGGGTCATCATTAGTGTCTTCAAAATAAGAATATATAGTATCTATTGCTGCTGGAGCCATGGCTGGTCCCATATTATTACCATCATCAATACCTTTATCTATTACTTTTCCAACTGTAACATATTTTACTTTAGGACCTTCTCCATTAGGAGCTAGTAAAACACTTCCTGCTCCTGTAACTGTCCATTGAGCTGTCATTGGCTTTTGATTTCCTAGCTCTAGTGGAAATCTGAATTGTCTTTCTGCTGTACAATAATGGCTTGATGTACCTGATAGCACTAAATCTGCAAAACCACCATCTACAAGCATAGAACCTATGCAAAGTCCTTCTGCCATTGTAGAACAAGCACCATATATACCCAAAAATGGAATTGCTAATTCTCTTGCAGCAAAAGATGCTGGTACTATTTGATTGATTAAATCTCCACCTAACATGTAATTTACATCTGACAGTTTTTTTCCTGCCTTTTGTATGGCTTTCTGTGATGCAGTCTCTACCATTTTACTTTCAGCTAATTCCCAAGTTTTTTCACCATATAAATCATCGGTCATAATCATATCAAAATAGTCCTTTAGCGGTCCTTCACCTTCTTTAGAACCGACTATAGTGCCAGCTGATATTATTGTTGGTTTATTTTCTAGCTTGACTGTTCTTTTTCCAATTCTTTTATTTTTCATATTTTCACACCTTTTTAATTTTGAATTTTACTATTTAATCCTTTAATATTAATTGAAATTTTCATAGCTATTTTCTAATAGATAATTTTTCTAGCTAATAGTTAATTAATAAAGTTTAAATTAAATAAAAATCATCTAAAACATTTTAAAAATATAATAAATAATTCCACATAAAATAGAAGAACCTATACCATAAACTAAAACTGGTCCTGCAATTTTAAATAGGTTTGCACCTACACCTAATACATATCCTTCTCTTTTATACTCCATTGCAGGAGATACTATTGAGTTAGCAAAACCTGTTATTGGTATTATAGAACCAGCTCCTGCTCTTTTTCCGATTAGGTCATAAACTCCTAATCCAGTTAGAAATGCCCCTATAAATATTAGTGTTATTGATGTAGCAGAACTAGCACCTAATTTATCAAGCCCTCCAACTTTCATGTATAAATCATTTATAGCTTGCCCTATCATACAAATAATTCCACCTACAATAAATGCAAGTGTATAGTTTTTTAAATATGTAGGTTTTGGGCTTATTTGGTCTACATACTTTTTATAATTTTTATCCATACTAAACACCTCTCTAAAGTATTATTTGTTAATTTTAAAAAAATAAACCTATAATTTATTTTAGACACTTAAAGTTTTGTCAAAAAATAAAAAAGATGCCTAATAAAGAAAATAATTTATTTTCTATTATAAAGACACCTTGTTTTTTAATATTTTTTATTTGAACTTATAATTTTTTAATCGAAACTTAAAAACTTAATATAAAAACTTAATATATTATAAATATTATCATGATATATATTCTTTTAACTTAGACAATACTTTTTTCTCTATTCTTGATACTTGAACCTGTGATATATTGAGCATTTCTCCTATTTCACTTTGAGTCATATCTTCAAAATATCTGAGAACTATTATTTGACGTTCTCTCTTATCCAGTCTTCCAAGTATGTCCTTTAATAATATATTATCTACAACTTTTTCTTCCTCACTTTCTCCTTTCATGCTTATCTTATCAATAAGACAGATTGGAGAACCTTCTTCTTCATGAATAACACCTTGCAAATACTCTACATTAAAGTTAGCTTCCATAGCCATTACTAAATCTTCTTTTTCTACATCTAATGCTTGAGCTATTTCTTCTATACTTGGCTCTCTACCTAGCTTTTTAGTTAAAGCTTCACTTTCCATCTTGGCCTTTACAGCTATTTGCTTCAATGACCTTGATACTTTTATCATACCATCATCTCTTAAGTATCTCTTTATTTCACCTAGAATCATTGGTACTGCATAAGTAGAGAATTTAACATTAAACTTGGGGTCAAATTTATATATTGATTTTATTAAACCTATAGAACCTAACTGAAATAAATCTTCTCTATCATACCCTATATTTAAAAATCTAGATACAACGCTCCTAACTAGACCTAAATTACTTGATATTAATATTTCTTTTGCCTCTTCATCTCCATTTTGAACTTTATCAATAAGTTCTAGAGTCTCTTCATGACTAAGAAGAGGTTTTTTTTCTTCTCTGGCAACAGTTACTTCCATAATAAAACCTCACTTTTGGACTTTATTTAGGCAAATTTATTTTTTTAGTCATTTCAATTCTAGTGCCATTATCTTTTCTAGAACTTACCTCTACATCGTCCATAAAGCTTTTCATAACTGTGAATCCCATTCCTGATCTATCAAGTTCTGGTTTTGATGTATAAAGTGGTTCCATTGCCTTCTCCACATTTTCTATTCCATACCCTTCATCTTCAACTACAATTTTTATAGTATTTCCTTCTATCTCACATCTCAAAAAAACAAACTTAGAACTGTCTTCTTCATATCCATGTATTATAGCATTTGTAACAGCCTCAGAGACAGCAGTTTTTATATCAACTAATTCATCTACTGTTGGGTCTAATTTTGCTGCAAATGATGCTACTATAACTCTTGCTAAACTTTCATTTTCTGATAGTGCCGAAAATTTAACTTCCATAATATTATTCATCACATACTCCTCCCTACAAAGAACTTAGAGCTTCTTCATACGTATCATAAATGCCAATAATTTTATTTAACCCAGATAAATCAAAAATTTTCTTAACTCGTGAACCTATATTAATTACTGAAACTCGTCCCCCTTCATTAGAAATTTTTTTATATCTACCTATGATGACACCTATACCTGAAGAATCCATAAAATTAATATTTCCAAAATCAAATACAACATTTTTTACTTGATTAACACTTAATAAGTTATCTATTTCTTCCCTTATTTCATTAGCTACATGGTGGTCTAGTTCTGAGCACATAAATTCTATGTATAGATTCTTATGTTCTAAGGAATATTTTACCATCAAAATCCCTCCTTCAATAGTTTTGTAAAAATAGTAACTTTTAATCAATTCTATAATCTTATTTCTATTCCTTCAATGAAATTTAACTAGTTTTGTCGTATTATTTCTACCATCGTTTCATTATATGTTACTTGACCACCAATATCTGATATACCAGTATCTGTTAAACTATTAGGATTGCCATGTTTCTTCCACCATCCAACATACATTTTTACTATATAATCACTTACTCTGTTATCTATATTTATCTGAACATCTATCTTTGTTTTTTTTGACTTTAAATCTACAATCTCTTTATTCTTAACACCTATTTTTTTAGCCATACTTTGATTTATATATGCTTGAGCTATAGATGTCTTATCCATAAAGTGTTGACTAAACAAAGTATCTGCATGGTGATTAGTTAGCAGTCTAAAAATATTTTTTCTATTTTCATATTCAAAGTTTCTAGTTTTGTTACTTATATACACTGGAATTGGACTAATTCCTAAATCTCTTATCCTTTCTGAATAAAGTTCATACTTTCCAGATGGAGTTTCAAACTTCTTATCTTCCCAAGCAATAGGATTATGTATAGTAAAAGAACTATTTTTAAGCTTTTCTATATCTAGGCTTTTATCAAAGCGTTTAAGTGGTTCAATTACTTTTTCTAAGTATTCTTTTTTTGATACAAAAGGATAGTCTCTTAGCTCCATCTTTTTAGCTAACTCCATAAAGAAATAATACTCATCCATCAATTCATGCTTTGGTTTTACTGCTCTTTCATTGTATGTTATATATGGATTAGTCATTGAGCTATAAATTATATCTTCACTTTCAAGCGTATTTGTACAAGGTATAAATAAGTCACATAAAGTAGCTGTGTCAGTTATAAACATATCAAAACATACTTTAAATTCAATCTTTGAAAAAACTCTTTCTAGTTCTACTAAATCTGGCAACTGATTTAACATGTTACTTTTAGTTATTACTGCCATCTTTATAGGAATATTTCCTTTTAGTGATTTACTTGACATATTATCAAATTCACTCAGTATATTATTTGTTTTCTCTAACATATTATTAGCTTCATTTGGTGTATTGTCTTTTAAAGATTCTTCTATAAACTTGCTAATATTACTTACATAAAACTCCCTATCTTCTCCATATGATTGACTATTATAAGGGTCAGCATCTATCACATTTGGATAAACCTTATTAGCATAATTCACTCCTCCACCACTAAATCCTATTTGACCTGTTATAGCTCCTAAGGCATCTATCGCTCTTATTGTATTTCCTCCATTTTTATACTTTTGAAGACCATAACCTACGTTTATACTTGAATATTTATTAGCATATAAATTAACTAACTCTCTTATATCCTTTTCTTTAACACCACATTCATCACTTAAAAAGTTTAAATCTAATGAATCCAAATATTTTTTATATTCCTCAAAACCAACAACATACGAATTTATATATTCTTCATCCTGCAAGTTATCTTCTATTATAATTTTTGCCATAGCCATAGCTAATGCTCCATCTGTTCCAGGGCTTACTTGTATGTACTTATCTGCCATTTGAGCAGTCTTTGTATATATAGGGTCAATGACTACTATTTTTATCCCTTTTTCTTTAGCTTTTTTAATTATTTGCATAGTATGAATGGTAGTATATGCTGGATTTTTTCCCCATATAAAGATACTCTTGCTGTTTAGCATATCTTCTATAGCATGTCCCTTAGCTACTCCAAAGTCATACTTTTGGGCATGTATTCCTGCACTCCAACATGGCCCTCCCTTATGTCTACTAACTCCTCCATAAAAATTAAAAAACACATCTCCTATATATTTTAATATAGACCCACTTCCATATTGGTCATAGTGCATAATAGACTTTGATGTATACTGTTCTTTATAATATAGGAGTTTATCTGCCATTATCTCTAATGCTTCATCAAAAGAAATCTTTTTCCATAGACCGTCTACCTTTAACATTGGAGTCTCTATCCTATCTTTATGATTTAATCTATCTAAATGAGCCAACCCTTTTTTACATATAAATCCTTTTGTATAAGGATGATTCCTATCTCCTTCAATTTTTATCACATTATTTCCACTAGTATAAACATTAAATTTACAACAATCATGGCAATCTAGTGTACATCCATGACTTAATTTCTTCATTGTATCCATAAAATATCTTTCTCTCCTTATAAACGCTACCTATTCACTATATTTTTATTAAGATTTGTATACTGAAAATATCCTGCTGAAGACATAAATATATTTTATCAAAATAAATTTAAAAATACCTTATAAATATGATATTCATATAAAATTACTTTCAACAAATCGAATTAAGAAAGCACAATATTAAATTCACACATACTGTTTAATATTAAAATAGCAGTTAGACTGCCTTATAGATTTACTTACTATATTTCTTAGTTAATAAAAAACCTTTCAATTACTTTATCTTTAAGATACAGTAATTGAAAGGTTTTACTAAGTTTAAAAATTAATTTTAAATCCTTAGACATTTTTCATTTTCTCTTTTGTATCACATTAAAAGTTAACTTGATAAGTTAAATTGATTTTTATCTATAACCTACTTATAATATGATTATATTAGTGCTATATTTGAAAGTTATAAACACATTATATTATAATATACTCTTTACACATTTCAATCTAGTTTTCAATGCTTTCCCCTTTGCCAGTATAAACATAAAAATTCTGTTAACCGTATGGATTACAAAGAATTCTAAGCGATTAATTAATTTTTATTTGATTATTTATTTTCTAATGTATTTTTTCTACTTACAGAAATAAAGTACAAACAAAATTTAAAATGTCTTTAATAATACTATTATATAAAACAATAAAAGCCTTATGTTGTTGACTCTTACAGATTACTTATCATCTGTTTTGAAAACACATTAGGCTTTTTAAATATTCAATATACTATTTTATATATCTTTCGATTATATTTTTATATACTATATATTATTTTTTCTTTTTGTTGGCTTTTTCTATATTAATTTTGTTACCTTTTATCTTAATATCTTTCATTTTTTCAATTACTGTTTTTGCATCTTTTTTAGGTATTTCAACAAAAGTATACTTATCATATATATCTATAGTCCCTACCATTTTACCTGGTATTCCAACTTCTCCAGCTATAGCACCAACGATATCTTTAGCTTGTATTCTTTGATTTCTACCAATATTGATAAACAATCTAATCATACCATCTTTAGCTCCAGTAACACCTTTTCTATCTCCACGTTCTCTTCTAGGTTTTTCTTCTATTATTTCTTCTTTCATTTCTTCACCTAGAGATAACTTAACAAGTGCAGCAGCAATATCAACCATTGCATAATCTTCATCATTACAGAAGCTTTCTAACCATTGTAATTGTTTAGTTAAATGACCTTCTTCTATAGTTTGTTTAACTTGTGCAAAGAAAGTACCTACTTTTTTCTCTTCAACATCAGTTATTGTTGGTATATTATGCTTGATTAATTTAGATTTAGTATATCTTTCTATATCTTTCATCTTTCTCATTTCTTTTCCAAATACAAAAGTAAATGACATACCTTCTCTACCAGCACGACCAGTTCTACCAATTCTATGAACATAGTATTCTTCATCTTGTGGTAAATCATAGTTGAATACACATTCAACATCATCAACATCTATACCTCTAGCTGCAACATCAGTAGCAACAAGTATATCTATTGTACCATTTCTAAACTTATCCATTACTATATCTCTTTGTGTTTGCTTTAAATCACCATGTAATGCATCTGCAAAATATCCTCTTGCTTGTAAATCTCCCACTAATTCATCTGCTTTTCTCTTAGTATTGCAGAAAACAACTGACAATTTAGGGTCATACACATCAACTAATCTACATAATACTTCCAATTTATTTGATGATCTAGTTTCTATATAATATTGTTTTGTATTTGAAACTGTAAGTTCTTTTCTAACAACTTTTATATGTTCTGGGTCTTTTTGATATCTCTTAGTCAAATCTAAAATTCCTTTTGGCATAGTTGCTGAAAAGAAAGTTGTTTGTCTTTCCTCAGGAATCTTACTTAAAATCATTTCTATATCTTCTCTAAATCCCATATCTAGCATTTCGTCTGCTTCATCTAGTATAATCATTTTTACATTATCCATCTTTAATGTTTTACGATTAATATGGTCTATTGTACGTCCAGGTGTACCTATTACAACTTGCACACCACTCTTTAGAGATTTTATCTGTCTATCTATTGGTTGACCACCATATATAGGTAATGTCTTTATTCCGTACGAGTATTTAGCTAGTTTTCTTATTTCTGTAGATACTTGTATTGCAAGTTCTCTTGTTGGGCAAAGTACTACAGCTTGTAAACTTCTATTATTTGGGTCTATTGTTTCTAGTATAGGTATACTAAAAGCTGCTGTTTTCCCCGTACCAGTTTGTGCTTGTCCTATAACGTCTTTACCTGACAAAATTGCAGGTATAGACTGTGCTTGTATAGGAGATGGCTCTTCAAACCCCATTTCAGCTATAGCTTTTTTTATTCCCTCATTTATTGGTAAATCTTCAAACTTTGTTATATTCATATATTATTCCTCTCCGTTATCAATTAATCTTAACCTATCCATTATATACTTTTTTAGGATATTCTGCAATTAATATTTTTAACAGTATGATTAAATAATATACATAAAATACAAAATTGATATATATATAAAATATGTAAATAACATTAATATACCTTGTAATCTACTAAGTCTATTTGATTTAAGAGTTGGTACTATTACTAATAACAATAATAATATCATAAATGGTATATCAAGTTTTCTATTTTGAGATAATATTGGTATGTTATTTGGTATTGCTGATACAGCTATTACTGATACTATATTCAATATATTTGCACCTAAAATATTTCCTACAGATATTTCATGATGATTTTTTCTTATGGCAGTAATTGAAGACACTATCTCTGGTAAAGAAGTTCCAAGTGCTATTATAGTCAAACTCACTATACCTTGAGGTATATTAAGAAAACTAGCTATTCTTACACCACTCTCTATAAGAATTTGAGAACCTATTATCATCATTATTAAGCCTGTAGCAAAAATTATTAGTATTTTTATGATTTCTGCTATAGAGAAACCTCTGTACTGTTTACTCTTCTTTGTAGGTATTTCTTTAATAGTATCTTTTTGAACACCTCTATTTTTAGTATGCGATTTCCCTACAACACTCTTATAGTTATTAACCATATAAAAAATCAATATTATTATAAGTAATAATGAATCTCCTCTTGTTATAACTCCATCTAACCCCAATAAAATTAAAACTATAACAGATACTATTAATAGTAAAGACTTAGAAAAAAACATTTTTTTATCTACATTAAATGGACTTATAAAAACAACTAACCCTAATGCTAATCCTGTATTACATATTATAGAACCAATTGCATTTCCTAAACTCATTGTAGTGTGACCATCAATAGAAGCAAGTAATGACACTGTAAATTCAGGCAATGTTGTTGCAAAACTAACAATAGTTGCTCCAAGTATAATTTCTGAAATATTCGTTTTTCTACCTATCTCTACAGTACAATTTATAAAGATATCTGCGCCTTTAGTAATTAATAGGAAACCTACTAAAAATAATATCACTGTGATAAACAATATATCACCTCCCCCTATTAAATAAATATTCAAGTTGTAAAGATGTATGCTTTTTCTTTTTTGTACTGAGATTTATTTATTTCTAATTTATAATTTTTTCAAATATTACCTTATTAATTTAGACATTTATTTGTTTCATTTTATTAATATATGGGTATAATTTCATCACATTACTAACATATAATTTGTTTTATACTTTAAAACGACATTTTTTTATTTTTCATGTATACAGGATACGTATAATATGTTATTATTATATTAGAAAATATATTTTTTAAAAAATATATAAAATAAATTAAGTATATAAAAATTAATTTTAATAACATTATTTATCATTTAAATCTAAGGAGGAAATACTTAATGAATGCATGGCAAGGATTTAAAACAGGAAGATGGACTAAAGAAGTAAATGTCAGAGAGTTTATACAATTAAACTATTCTCCATATGAAGGAAATGACTCTTTCTTAGCTGGTGCTACTGAAAACACTAAAAAATTATGGGACAAAGCAATGGTCTTATTTAAAAAAGAAAGAGAAAATGGTGGTACTTTAGATGTAGATACAAAAACTATTTCTGGAATAGCTGCATATGCTCCAGGATATTTAGATAAAGTATTAGAAACAATAGTTGGATTACAAACGGATGCCCCTTTAAAAAGAGCGGTTATGCCATATGGTGGTATAAAAATGGTTGAAAATTCATGTGATGCTTTTGGATATGAATTAGACCCTGAAATAAAAGAAATATTCACTAAATATAGAAAAACACATAACCAAGGAGTTTTTGACGCATATACTCCAGAAATGAGAGCTGCTAGAAAATCTGGTATAATAACAGGTCTTCCAGATGCTTATGGTAGAGGTAGAATAATAGGTGACTATAGAAGAGTTGCTTTATATGGTGTTGATGCCTTAATAGAAGATAAAATCGAACAAAAGAAATCATTAGAAGTTTCTTGTATGGATGAAGAAGTTATAAGACTAAGAGAAGAAATAACTGAACAAATATCAGCTTTAAACGAACTTAAAAAGATGGCTGAATCTTATGGATTTGATATATCAAAACCAGCAACTAACTCAAAAGAAGCTGTACAATGGTTATACTTTGGTTATTTAGCTGCTGTTAAAGACCAAAATGGTGCTGCAATGTCTTTAGGTAGAACATCTACTTTCCTAGATATATACTTTGAAAGAGATTTAAAAGCTGGAACAGTAACAGAGGAAGAATTACAAGAATATATGGACCATTTTGTTATGAAATTAAGAATGGTTAAATTCTTAAGAACTCCTGATTACAACAACTTATTCTCTGGAGACCCAACTTGGGTAACTGAGTGTATAGGAGGTATGGGAGTAGATGGTAGAACATTAGTTACTAAAAACTCATTTAGAATGTTAAATACTCTATATACATTAGGACCATCACCAGAACCAAACTTAACAGTTTTATGGTCAACTAAATTACCTCAAGGATTCAAAGATTTCTGTTCTAAAGTATCTATAGATACAAGTTCAGTTCAATATGAAAATGATGATTTAATGAGACCATACTGGGGAGATGATTACGGTATAGCTTGTTGTGTATCTGCAATGAAAATAGGTAAACAAATGCAGTTCTTCGGAGCTAGAGTTAACTTAGCAAAAACTTTATTATATGCTATAAATGGTGGTATTGATGAAAAATCTGGTGCTCAAGTTGGGCCAAGATTTGAGCCTATAACTTCTGAGTATTTAGACTTTGATGAAGTTATGAGTAAATTTGAACTATTTACTGATTGGTTAGCAAACTTATATGTAAATACTTTAAATGTAATACACTATATGCATGATAAATACTCTTATGAAGCATTAGAAATGGCATTACATGATAGAGATATATTTAGAACTATGGCTTGTGGTATGGCTGGATTATCAGTTTGTGCGGATTCATTATCTGCTATAAAACATGCTAAAGTTAAGACTATCAGAAATGAACAAGGAATAGCTGTTGATTTCGAAATAGAAGGAGATTATCCAAAATACGGAAACAACGATGATAGAGTTGATAGTATAGCTGTAGAGCTAGTTGAAAGCTTCATGAATAAGATAAGAAAAAATAAAACTTATAGAAATTCTTATCCTACTCAATCTATACTTACAATAACTTCAAATGTTGTTTATGGTAAGAAAACTGGTAATACACCAGATGGTAGAAGAGCTGGTGCTCCATTTGCTCCTGGTGCAAACCCAATGCATGGTAGAGATACTAATGGTGCTTTAGCTTCATTATCTTCAGTTGCTAAATTACCATATGAGCATGCTCAAGATGGTATATCTAATACTTTCTCTATAGTACCTGGTGCTTTAGGAAAAGATATGGCTGAAAGAATAAATAATCTTTCTGCAATGATGGATGGTTACTTCGCTCAAAATGCTCATCACTTAAATGTTAATGTATTTGATAGAGCTACTTTAGAAGATGCTATGGAACATCCAGAAGAATATCCACAATTAACTATAAGAGTTTCTGGATATGCAGTTAACTTCATAAAATTAACTAAAGAACAACAATTAGATGTTATAAACAGAACATTCCACGGTAAAATGGCTTAGTCTTTAAATTTTTATACTTTAGCTAAGATTACTACTGTGTAGAAAATAAAAATAAATGGCTATCTTATATTCGGATTATTTCTGGTATAAGATGGCCTTTTTTAGAGAAATATTATAACTATTAATAAAGTTATCAAAATATATTGTGAGGTGAACTCTATGATTAAGGGAAAAGTACACTCTATAGAAACATTTGGTACTGTAGATGGCCCAGGAATAAGATACATACTATTCTTTCAAGGATGTCCTCTTAGATGTAAATACTGTCATAATAGAGATACATGGGATACCAAATCTGGAAAAGAATATACAGTTGATGAAATAATAACTGATGCTCTTAAGTATACTTCTTTTATGAAGTTTTCTGGTGGAGGTATTACTGCTTCTGGTGGCGAGTCTACTCTTCAACCAGAGTTTTTAAGTGAACTATTTAAAAAAGCTAAAGAAAATAACATACACACTTGTCTAGATACATCTGGATTTGTAGATATAGAAACTATAGACTCAGTTTTAGATAATACTGACTTAGTTTTGCTTGATTTAAAACATATGGTTGAAGAAAAGTCTATTGATTTGACTGGCGTGGGTATGGATAAAGCTTTAAAACTTGCTAAACACTTAGAATCAAGAAATATTCCAGTATGGATAAGACATGTTTTAGTTCCTGGGATTACTGATGATATAGATAACTTAGAAAGATTAGGTAGATTCGTTGCTACATTAAAAAATGTAGAGAGATTCGAATTGCTACCATATCATTCTATGGGAATACACAAATGGGAAAATTTAGGCATCGATTATGAGTTAAAAGATGTTCCTGATGCTACCAAAGAAGATATTAAAAAAGCTAGTGAAATAATCTCTAAGTTTGGAGCAAAAGTATATAATAGCTAATACTCCTTGAGATTAATAACTATCACAATAAAATAAGGTAAAATATACGATTTAAAAAACCTTATATTTTACCTTATTTTTAATATACTTTATCTACACTCATCAATTTGATAATTTAAGTCTATAAAACTCAGATGCACTTACAGGTCTACCAAATAAAAAACCTTGAATAATATCTACACCTAAACTCTTCACTATATTGTATTCTTCATAAGACTCAATACCCTCAACACAAACTTTCAAATTGATAATATGAGCTAATTTAATAATATATTCTAGAAAGGTATGTTCATAACTATTATATGTAATATTCTTAACAAAACTTCTTTCAATCTTTATTATATTAACAGATAACTCTTTAAGATAATTTAAAGATGAATACCCAGTACCAAAATCATCAATTGCAATATGTACTCCAATACTTTTTAAACTGATAAACTTGTCATTCAATAAATTTATATCTGGTATCCAACAATTCTCTGTTAGTTCTAAAATCAAAAATTCAGGTTTTAATTGATATTCTATCAAACATTCTATTATAAAATCTCTAAAAAAATCCTCTTTTAATTGAATATACGATACATTTACAGATATTTTGAAAGCTGGATTTACTTTATGCCATTCTTTACACTGTTTTACGGCCTCTTTTATAATCCATTTTCCTACTGGTATAATCAGATTACTTTGTTCTAGTATTGGTATAAATTCAACAGGAGATACTTCTCCATAAGTATTTGAATGCCATCTCAAAAGTGCCTCTGCTCCTATAACGTTTTTGGTAGATGCATCTACCTGTGGCTGGAAAAATAACTCAAGGTCATTAAAATCATTTTCAATACACTCTCTCAATTTCTGTTGCATTGAAATTACTTTCAACTTATTTTCATAGAGTTCTTTTGAAAAAAACTTCATTCTATTTTTACCACCCATTTTTGCGATATCTAGCGCAATGTCAGCATGTTTAAATAAGTCCAAATAATTATCTCCATCTTCTGGATACATAGCAACCCCCGCAGTTACTGTACAATAATATTTATTTGATTCTATTTCATGCTGAGTATTTGTATACAATTGTATTTTTTCATATAAGTTCTCTATCGTTTCTTTATTGCACATAGGGTAAAAAAATGCAAATTCATCTCCATCTAATCTGTACAATCTAACATCCTTAGGTAAATATTCTAAAACTTCTGTAGCAATTGCACGCAAAACCTTATCACCATAAGAGTGCCCATATTTC
Source organism: Clostridioides sp. ZZV14-6150 (assembly GCF_020657875.1). Classification (NCBI taxonomy): domain Bacteria; kingdom Bacillati; phylum Bacillota; class Clostridia; order Peptostreptococcales; family Peptostreptococcaceae; genus Clostridioides; species Clostridioides sp. ZZV14-6150. Next base: position 117,087 of record NZ_JAGWDA010000008.1, read on the forward strand.
TCATTTATATTTTTAAAATTATCAATATCCATGATAAATATAGCTCCACTTGTATAGATTTTCTCTTTTATAATACAATTCATTCTGTATTCAAATTGTTCTCTATTCCATGTTCCTGTGATAGAATCAAATTTATTCTTTTCACCTATATTTTTTATTCTACCAACTATAATTATAGTTTTTTGGTCATCTGATACATAAGCCTTACCTCTACAAGAAATCCATACTACTTCTTCATATTTATTAATTAATCTATATTCTAAATTATGTTCATCTTTTTTTCCATCTACCAACGCTTGTATATCATCTTTCCATACTTTGACATCATCTGGATAAACAATTTTACTCCAACAATTGACTACATCAGAATCCATATCTTTACTTAAGTTAAATTCATCAAAAATTGCTGAAGAAATTTTAAATTTATTCCTATTTATATCCCAAAAAAATATATAATCTTCTGTGCTTTGAGACAAAAGTTCAAAGAAAATTTCTATATGATCTAAATTTAAAGAGTTCGATTCTTCTCTCATCTTTTCCCCCTACAATATAAGTAATATAGTAAGATTATAACCCTACTTATAATAAAAATAAAGTAGGGTTATAATTTATTACTATTGGTGTAGTTTAATCAACAAAATATTCTTATTTAGATTATACTATTTTACTAATCTTTTTATCTCATCAAATGCATCTTCATTTCCATTTCCTCCTACCTTAGTTATCTTATCAAATTTCTTACTTTTAACTAAAGTTTTTTGAGACTCATCAAGTGATTTTTCTACAATCATTACTGGTGATTTATTTTTACCTGCTAAAACACCTACTGTTAAAGCATCTATTAAATCATTTTCTCTTAACATCCCATTTTTTGTTACATAAAGATTTCTTAGTTCTTTATCCTTATAAAACTCTTCTATTACTTTTGAATTTGTTTTATTTCTATCTTCTCCACCTATTCTCTTTGGATTTGGAAACTGTTTTTCTATAGATTTTGGCAAAGAAGTTTCTCCTCCTATAATATAAGATTTTGATATTTCTTCTTCATCTATAAATTTTTTAATAGATGTTATCTCATTTTTTACATTTGTAAGAATTATTGGAGTTTTATTTTGTGCTGAAATGCCACCAACACTTATTGCATCTGCTAATCCGTCATGTCCATTGACTACAGATACTTTTTCTACATCTATTATTTTATCTATTTCTTTAGCAAGTCTTAGAGAAGTTGAATATCTATCTACTCCACCTATTCTTATAATAGTAAGCCCTTTTAATTTTAATTCTTTTTCTAAATCAGAGCTTAATGTATTTTCTCCACCTATTATATAAATATTTTTTGCTTTTAATCTTTTTATCTCTTCTTCTGTATTTGCATTTAATTTATCTTTTTCAGTTAATAAAATAGGTGCATTTTTAGTAGATGAAAATGGAGTTGCTGATAGAGCATCTGGTATTGATGTACTATTTACTAGTATCACATTTTCAGCTGATTCAAAACCTCTTTTACTTATTTTTATAGCAGTTTTGTATCTATCATCACCTGTTAAATTTTCTTCTGATGGACTAGTTGTATTAGTGGATGAACCTCCACTACTTCCTCCGCTGTTTCCACCACTATTTCCACCTGAATTATCATTATCTCCTTGGTTATCAGGTATCTTCTCCCATTGCGCATAAAGTACTATATTATCATCAACATTAATTATATCACTTCCATCACCTTTATATGGAGTTCCACTACCATCTGGTTTTGTATTCCATCCAATAAATTTGTACCCTTCTTTTGTAAGATTTCCTGTATTCGCTTTTACACTTGTATTTGTATTTCCATCATGCAGTTCATCTTCAGGTACATCTCCTTGTCCACCATTATTTTCATATTTAACTCTGTATTTATCTGTCCAAAATGCATAAAGAGTTGTATTTGTATCTTTTATGTTAAACTTTTCTCCTGCTTTATACCTACTGCCTGTATCATCTGCTTTTGTACTCCAATAAAAATTTCCTCCTCTACCAGAAGGTGCTACTAAACCATTATCACCAAGTATAGTAACTTCATCTCCTTTTCCATATATATTATTATCTATTGGCGCTGTACCTGTACTTCCATTTTTATCATATGTTACTCTACATTCTTCTTTCCATTGTGCAAATAAAGTTGTATTTTTTGTAAGGTTAAATTTGTCACCATCTCTGTATGAAGTCCCTTCACCATTATTTTTTGTATTCCATCCCATAAATATTGCTCCAGATTTAGATGGTATCTGACTTGTAACAGTTACTTCAGCGCCTTTTTTATGTTTTTCTTCTGATATACTTCCTGTTCCTCCATTTAAGTTATAATCTAATTTATATCCCCATTGTGCATATATCGTATCTCCTGCGATATTTGGCGGAATAGTGTCACCTTCTTTGAAAGATGTTCCACTTCCATCTGCTTCTGTATTCCACCCTATGAATTCTTCATCACCATTGATAAGTCCACCTGACCCTGGGAATTTGTCAGCCTCTCCTGGCTTTGGTAAGTCTGGCAGTGTACCTGAGCCTCCATTACCATCAAGTTGTAAATCATACTCCCATTGTGCATAAAGATCTACGTTAAAATTGTCATAATCCCTTAATAATACCTCAAAACTTGAGCCTAAATTATAAGATGTTCCTGTACCATCAGCTTTTGTATTCCATTTTGTAAGTTTATAATTTGTTTTTTTAAGGTCACCTTCATTTCCTTTAATTTGCAAAGTAGCATTCTGATGATACTTATTTGAATCTGATGGAACATTACCTGAAGTATTTCCATTTCCGTTATATCTTACTTGTAAAAAGTCTGGAATCCAAATGGCATAAAGTGTTGTATCTCTATCGATATCTGTTCCTATTAGAATTTCTCCGCTTCCATATGGTTGAGTACCACTTGCCAAATGGTCCCTTGAGACACTCCAAGCATCAGTATGATAGTTTGCTCTTGTAAGATTATTACTGAACGCTAAATAAGAATCAAACTTATCAAGGTCATATACTTTTGGACCTGTTATTACTGGTCCAGGAATAACATTTCCCCCATTAAATATAGCTTCATTTATCGTTCCTCCAGTAGCCCCATTATCATCATAAGTTATTGTAATATTATTAACTCGCCTTAAGCTTTTATCTTGAATCTGCTTATTAAATATCTTATTTAAATCATAATCAGCAAAAACATTTGAATAATTTAAAGGAATTATAGCAAATGTAAGTATGCATATAGTTAACTTTTTTAACTTTTTATTCATCAAAACCCTCCCCTTTATATAAAAATTAATTTTATTTTTCATTTTGTAATTTGTAAAATAAAGAAATACTGATAAAATCTATATCAGTATTTCTTATAATTATTAAAATCTTATTCTTATATAAATATTAAATACGATTTTAGATTATAAATTACAATAATAAACAACTTATATTATTAATTTTTTTGCCACACTGCATATAATATAATGTTTCTTTCGTCCATAGTGATTGTACCTGATACTATTGTTGATGAGTCATTTCTAACTGTACTCCATCCTACAAATGTATAAGTATCAGCATTAAGCCCATTAACATTTCCTAAAACAGTCACAGTATCTCCTTTTTTATATTCTGTTGTATCAACAGGAGCCATACCTGAAACAGTTACTCCTGAAGGGAAGTTTGCACTATAAGCTACCCTATAAGTTTTTTCAGCTACAGTAAAATATATTGTATTTGGATTAATTCCAGAAGAATCAAGTGCAACTATTTGAGATTGACTTACTGGGTCTAAGTTGTATCCAGCAGGAACCTTTGTAGAGTCTGGAGTTATTGTATGGTCTCCAAGTACAGCATTAACAATCTCTGTGTACGTATCTCCAACTATATTACCATCCTTATCTTTAAAACCAATTGTTAAAGTACGTTCTGCTTCTGAAGGCATCTTACTTACTGTAAAGTAAATTATATCTGGTACAAGACCACTTGTACTAAGATTTACCATTTCAAATTGGTTGTCTGGATTAAGTACATATCCATTTGGTACCTTTGTAGAATCAGATTCCACTCTATGATTTCCATATTCAGCTGGTAGTGTAACTGTATATGGGTCTCCAATTATTGCTCCACTATCTTTATCTTTAAAGTTAACTGTAACTATACGATTTACAAGTGGAATATCAGGACTTACTGTAAAGTAAACAATACTCTTGTCAAGCCCTGTTGGTTGTAAATTAACAGTCTGAGTTTGATTAGAAGGATCAAGCTTATAACCATTAGGAACTTTTGATGTGTTTGGTGTTACATCATGTGAGCCTAGTATATCTGGAATTTCTTCTATATAAGTACTTCCAACATTACTTCCATCTTTATCCTTAAATCCAACTATAAGAACACGATTTTCTTCTGGCACTCCAGCCTTATCAGGAATTACTGTAAAATTAACTTCATTTGGATTAACTCCATTTTGAGCAAGATTTACCACTTTAGATTGACTTGCTGGATCTAATTTGTATCCAGAAGGAATTTGTGTAGCATCAGGTGTAACTGTGCTATTTCCATACTTAGCTGGAACTCGAGCTGTATATGACCCAACTATAGCTCCTGTTTCTTTATTTTTATAATTGACCTTAATAGAAAGTTTTGCATTTGAAATTTCAGTAGATGCATATGATGTTCTTGTAACGTTTCCATTCCCTGTATTAGGTGATGTATAGCTCCAATTTACTCCAGACATGTCTCGATTTGTCACAAAAGAATAAATTCCTGTCATTTGACTTCCTGTTATCCCTGCAGATGGTATGCCATTAGGGAATCCATAGCTTGTTCCATAAATAGTTGAAACTTTTTCCCCATTAATTTGTAATACCCAACCTTCTTGAGAACCTCCTTTTGGATCAGTCCCCCATACATATTTTACATTTAATGAGTTCCCACCACATGGAACAAATAATGAGAAAAATGTTACATATCCATTTCCCATATTTGCACGAAGGTCAACTTGATATCTTCCATTAATATCATATCTTCGTTCTGTATTTTGTAGTACTTCATTATTAACTTTATCTGGTAAAGTTTGTGCATATGATGGTACTCCTACACCAACAACTAAAGCTAAGGTTGCCACAAAAGATGTTAGTTTACTTAATCTGTGTTTCATTAAAAATCCCCCTCCAATATTTTTTATTTCAAACAGATTTTTCATACTTTATTTTGCATAGTCTTTATCAAAACTATTTATTTAAAGTCTAATTAATCTATTATGAAGTCTATCTTAAAAGTGAAGTTTTTATAGTTTATTTAATTTTTACTTGAAATCTTTTTTATTAAATAAAAAATATATTTAATTTTTACACAAAGATATTAATACTCTATAGACTAGATATTTTGATTTTATTTTTGTAGAATTAAACAGTCTAAAAAAACAATAGAGTAAGATATTTTATATATTTATATTACTTAAAGTAATTAACTTTAATTGTTTTCAATTTCATGAAAATTAGTTGTGATATATGTTCAGAGTATCAAAAATTTTTTAATTAAAATAATTGTTTTAATTAAAATAATTATTTTAATTCTGGTTATTATAGTTTCCATTTGTTATAAAAGGGTTTTTTTTTATGTAAAAAAAACTATAAGGATATTATAAAAAATGTATATCAAAGCCATTCAAAATTTTTTCCCACTTCTAATAATTGATTATCAGTAAAAGTATATAACATTTGTTTTCAAGATAAAGAAATAATTATAATTTTAATAGTATAGACATATAAATTTTTTTAAAAAATGTATATAAATGTAAAAAAAACTATTAATTATATAAATAGTGACTTTTTTATAACTAAGGGTCACTTTTTCCTTTATTTTACATTTATTGTATCATGCTTTTTTATTTATTTCAATCTTATACTACTTTTTCCCAAAATATTATTATTATTTTTTTATCTTTTTCGACTTTATATTTTTTATACATAATGCTTAAATTAATTAAACTCATTTTATTATTCTACAAATATAAAATAACAAAAAACAAGACTAAAACAAATAATTTTTTATTTTAAACCTTCACCCTTCTATTTTCAATTACTTGAATTACTCCACCTTAACTACCTTAGGTAACGTTTGAAGGTGGAAATTCTTATTTGATAGTACTTTTATACTAAGCATTCATAGGCTCTAAGGGCTGTTCCATCCCCACTAATCTTAATCCTTCTTTTAATATATTTACACTGGCATTTATATCTCTGTCATGTTGTGTATTGCACTCTTGATAAGTATATTTCATGCTTACATCTCCACCCTACTTACGTTGAGGATGGAGTATTTTGCCTATCTTTGATAAATTTTATAACTGTATCTCACAATACAAATAATCAAATATTCTAAACTCTAGAGACTTTATAAACTACATTTCTAGCTTGTGGTAATTTCCCATCTGGAACACCAACAGCAATACCAAATGGTACACAATATCCTTCTGGTATATTTAATAATTCTCTGTATTTTTTATTTGTATCAAACTTCATCGTTATCGATTCTGATTCTTTTACATCATCTTTATCTAGAACACTCACAAGACCCACAATATCACCTTGTTCAACAGGTGTAAATAGTCCCCTAACCATTCCTATTATGCAACTCCCAAGTCCTAAAGCTTGTGCAGCTGTTGTTATGTTTCCTGTAAGTATTCCCGCGTCATATGGAGCCCATGAACTCTCTTCGTCATAAGAAATAAATAAAACAGTTGGTGCACCATAAAATAATTTAAAATTTTTATTTATTTCAACGTTACTAACTTCATGAATTCTAGAAAGAGTATCATCACTAATCTCTTTTAAAAGTTTTTGGTCTTGTACAACAGTTATGTGCCATGGCTGTTTATTACACCCTGAAGGTGCTGCAAATGCACAATGTAATAATGTATCTAATTGTTCATCTGTAATTTGCTCTGTTGTAAATTTTCGTATACTTCTACGCCCTTGTATTAAATTTATTGTTTGATTGTCTTGTAAATTATTCATTATATCTATTCCCCCTTTTATGTATTTGTTATCTTAAATACCAAATCTTTAGAAAATTAATTTTATAATTAAGTTTCTTTATATTCTTATTATAATTATTTTTAGCTTACATGTGAAGCTTTTATAATATCAAAACATCAATATATCTACTCTACAAATAATCTTCAATAAAAAACTGGTATCACTCAACTATAGAAAATATCATTTTTCTACAGAACGATTAATACCAGTAAAGTTGATAAAATATACTATATTAATTTAAAGGGCCCCAACCAGTTTTGGTATGAATCTCTGTTTTTACAGATTTAGTCTTACCATCAGCTGAATCAACATCCCATGACCTACCTGCAACAGAAATACCATTGTTACCTTTATACCATCTACCTTCATCGTAATCATAAACTAAAGATGTGTACCAATTACCTCCAGTCTTATCATTTGCAAATACAACTACAGTAGCATCAGATTTAGTAGGATTATATGCATATGGTTGTATATATAATGTTGCCTTACTTAAATTATATTTCTTCTTAAATTCATCTGGAATTGTAGGCCAGCCATTTTTATATTTATTATCTAGTAAATAATTTCTAAAAGCATCATTCCCTTTTGAAGGCCCTGGTATTACAGAAGGGTCTACTGCAAAAGATGCAATTAAATCTTTCATACTTTGATGTACATCTCTAGCCATCTCAACACCATCTGGATGTTCTGTACAAGTAACATAAACTCTTGCAATACTTTCTTCTCCAGTTATTCCATCATAACCATCGTCAAACTCTGCTGAATATGTTCCACCTGACTTACACTTTGGCTCTGTTTCAAAATACTTACCATCTGTATTTTTTAATACATCTTTTATAACCTCTTTTTTATCTTTACTAGGTTCCTCAGCTACAGCAATAACAATTTGAGTCTTTATATTTTCTCTATTAGAAAGACATGTTACTGCTTTACTTTTTTCTATATTTTTAAAAAGTGCTGGTAGTGCAACTATAACCAAAATTCCTATTATAGATATAACTACCAATAATTCAATTAGTGTAAAACCCTTTTTATTCATAATAATCATTCCCATTAAATAAAATTATAGTATTTACTTTAACATGCTATATAGCAACAAAGTGTCTACATAAAGCTCTTCCAACAAAAACTCCCAAAATACTTAATGTCAAGTTAAAAAATATGTTTAGTCCAAATAATATATAATTCCCGCTATCAAAAAACTTTACAGTTTCAAAGCCAAAAGTAGAAAATGTAGTTAGTCCTCCCATTAAACCAGTTGTCAAAAACAATTTCAAATTATTAGAAATAGAATTTGTTCTTATACTCATTTCCATCACAAAACCAATTAAAATTCCACCCATAATATTGACCACTAAAGTCCCAAATGGAAACTTAGTTCCTACAAACTTTAGAGATATTAAATATCTTAATATAGCTCCCAAAAATCCACCAATACCAACATATAATACTTGAATCACATGTAACACCTACCCCAAATAACTAAATCACTTACATATTAAAATTCTATGTCTTCAACCTCTATTCCGTCAATTGCATCCTGTACTAATTTTTCTATATCAAGTGACAGCTCAGATTTTTCTATTTTCTCTAGTCTAGGCTTAGTGACAGGTTTTCTAGGAGAAAACACGCTACAGCAATCTTCTTCAGGTATTATAGATGTTTCAAAAGTCCCTATTTTCTTAGCTATATCAACTATGTCTGATTTATCCATAGCTATAAGTGGTCTAAATACTGGTAAATTTACAACAGCATTAGTGCAAGTAAGCCCTTGTATAGTTTGAGATGCAACTTGACCAATACTTTCACCTGTAATCAAAGCATCACAATGTCTTTTTTCAGAAAGTCTTTGTGCTATTCTCATCATAAATCTTCTTGAAAGAATAGTAGCTTCTTCTTCATTACAATTCTCACCAATTGCTTTTTGTATTTCTAGTATATTTACTTTATGAAGTCTTACTCTACCACAATATTTAGCTAATATCTTAGCTAAATCTTTAACTTTTTCTTGTGACCTTTCACTTGTGAATGGATAGCTATGAAAATGTACTGCTTCTACTTCCATACCTCTTTTTGCAACCATCCATGTTGCTACTGGACTATCTATACCACCTGATAAAAGAGACATCGCTCTACCATTAGTTCCAAGTGGCAAACCACCATATCCAGGTATAGTATCACTATAAACCATAGTATGAAATTCTCTGTATTCACATTTTATTTTAACTTCTGGATTTCTTACATCAACATCAATTCTATCTCCTACCTTTGATAATAAGTATCCACCTATATCCATACTCATTTCTTGAGAAGTTAATCTAAAAGACTTATCTCCTCTTCTTGACTCTACCTTAAAAGTTTTATATCCAGCATCTATTTTTTCTTCTAACATCTTTAAAGCTATTTCTTTTAATGTATCATAATCTTTTTTAGCTCTTACTCCAGGACATACACCTACTATACCAAATACTTTTCTAACTTCTTCAATTACTTCTTCATAATCATAATCTTCTAAATCAACATATATTCTTCCATACTCTTTATATACATTAAATTTGCCAATTGGCTTTAACATATTTCTTATATTTCTTATAAGTCTATTCTCAAATATATATCTATTTTTTCCTTTTACTCCAATTTCTCCATACTTTACTATTAATATATTATACACCATTTCACCTCGTAAACTACTTTCCTCTTATTATTTATACAGTATTCTTTATTTCTTTCTCATTATTGACCTTAAATCACAAATTGATTCTTTTAATACTTTCACAGCTTCAGATATTTCATCTTCTGTATTCATATCAGATAGACTAAACCTTATTGTTCCATTGATTTCTTCATTTGTAAGACCTATGGCATTTAAAACATGACTACCTTTTTTCTTGGAAGAGCATGCAGAACCAGTGGACACATAAATTCCTTTTTGCTCTAGGTAATGAAGTAAAACTTCTCCTTTTGTACCTATAAATGATACATTTAATATATGACATACGCCATCTTCTGGAGAATTAATTTTTATATCTTCTATATTCTCAACTATTTTATTTCTAAATATGTTTTTTAAGTTATTTATCTTCAAAATAACAGCATCTAAATCTTTACTTAATATACTTACAGCTTCTCCAAGCCCATATATTCCAGGTACATTTTCTGTTCCAGACCTAATTCCAATTTCTTGTCCTCCTCCTGTTAGCATAGGCTTTAAACGATTGTTTTCCTTAATATACATAAATCCAATTCCCTTTGGACCATGAAATTTATGTGCACTTACACTCATAAAATCTATATTGTATTTAGATGGCCTAAAGTTTATTTTCCCATATGATTGAATAGCATCTACATGAAAATATATCTTCTCTTTTAAAGACTTCAGATATTTTCCAACTTCATCTATTGGCTGTATAGTTCCTATTTCATTGTTAACATGCATCATACTTACTAAACATGTAGTTGATTTTATAGTATTTTTCAAATCTTCTATATTTATCTTTCCATCTTTTCCGACCTCTAAGTAAGTTACTTCGAATCCATCTTCTTCTAAATCTTTTAATGTATTTAAAACAGAAGGATGTTCTATATTTGTAGATATTATATGATTTCTTCTCTTCTTATTTATATTGGCAATACCTCTTATTATAGTATTATTACATTCTGTACCACCTGATGTAAAATAAATCTCTTTATCTTTCGCTCCTAGAGATTTAGCTACAATCTGTCTTACTTCTTTTATACCTTTTTCAACTTCCACACCTTTTCTATGAACAGAAGAAGGATTTCCATAATCCGTACTAAGTGCATATACCATTTTATCTATAACTTCTGGATAAGGTTTTGTAGTCGCACTATTATCTAAGTATATTTCCAACTTAATTACACCTGCCTTTATTTAAAATCTTCAACTCTAATTATTATACCATTAATTACAGTATTTTTTTTGTTAATCTTTATTAAAGAGATAATCTTAAGTTTATAGAATCTTCTTTCATAAAAATCTAGTTTTTTCACTCAACTACAAAATTTTATGTTAAAATATAATATGTTTATACTATACCCTACAAAAATACGTGATAACATACAATATATGATAAAATAATATATTATATAAAATAAATATATTATATTATACATATACTTATTTTTGCTATAAAGTCTATTTTTATAAGCTTACTTGTTATAAAAATAACTTTTACAATTTATATCAAAAAAAATATTGATTTTTGTGTCGCATTTTGTTATAATAAATTAAGGTTATCCCCCTGGTAACCCTAGTTAGTTAATATATCTATTCCCAATACCCTTTCATAAGGATATATTTTATATTTATTAAAAATCGAATTAATATCGGAAACTAATTCGATGGAAAAAAAGAGCTTACCCCGAGCTCTTTTTTTTTCTGCAAAAATATAATATCAAGTTAAAATAAAGTTAATATCAGTATAATTTTAATTTTAAAAATTATATTAATTATCACTAAAAAAGGATGTATTGAATTTCTAATATCAATACATCCTTTTTTTATATATTATAACACTTTTGCTAAGAATGATTTTGTTCTCTCATGTTTTGGATTTCCAAAGACTTCTTCTGGAGTATTATCCTCAAGAACACTTCCTCCATCTATAAAAATAACTCTGTCTGCAACTTCTTTTGCAAATCCCATTTCATGAGTTACAATTGCCATTGTCATTCCTTCTTTAGCAAGCTCTTTTATAACATCCAAAACTTCATTTACCATTTCTGGGTCAAGAGCAGATGTTGGCTCATCAAATAACATCATATCTGGTTCCATAGCAAGAGCTCGTGCTATTGCTATTCTTTGCTTTTGCCCTCCAGATAATTGTGATGGATATGAATCTTTTTTATCTAAAAGACCAACTCTACTTAATAAAACTTCTGCTTTCTTTTCTGCTTCTTCCTTAGTCATTTTTTTTAATTTAATTGGTGCCAATGTTATATTATCTAAAATAGTCTTATGTGGGAATAAATTAAAGTTCTGGAACACCATACCTATATTCTGTCTAACTTCATCAATATTAGTTTTTTTATCAACTAAATTTTTTCCTTCAAATATTATATCTCCACCTGTAGGTATTTCTAATAGATTCATACATCTAAGAAGTGTACTTTTACCAGAACCACTTGGACCTACTATAACCATTATTTCGCCTTTAGCGATTTCTAAGTTTATATTTTTTAATACATTTAAATCTCCAAAAGATTTACTTAAATTTTTTATTGTAATCATATTATCACTTTCCTTTTATACTATTCTATGTTTTCTCTAAATGCCAAATATTCTCTCATCTAATTAGACACAGATAGTTTCTTTTCTAATAATCCAACTAATCTTGATAGAGTAAATGTTATAACAAAGTAAATTGCTGCTGCTACTATTAATGGTTCTAGTGCTTTAAATGCTGCATTTTTTACTATATCAGCAGTACGCATTATCTCAACAACTCCTATTACAGATATTATTGAAGATTCTTTTACAAGTGTAATAAATTCATTTGCTAATGAAGGTAGTATATTTTTTATAGCTTGAGGTATTATTATATATCTCATAGTTGCCCAATAATTCAATCCTAATGATCTACTTGCTTCCATTTGCCCATTATCAACTGATTGTATACCTGATCTAAGTATCTCTGCTACATATGCACCAGAGTTTACTGACAATGCAAATGCACTAGCTATAAATTCACTTGGTATACCAAATAACATAGGGAATCTTATTCCTAACTGAGGTAATCCAAACCATACTATATATATCTGTACTAATAATGGTGTCCCTCTTAAAATTTCAATATATATTGATGATATTGCTCTCAATACTTTATTCTTTGATATTCTTGCCATACATATAACTATACCTATCATAAACCCAAAGAATAATGCTACAAGAGAAATTGCTACTGTCACACCTGTTCCTTCCAAAAAAGAAGTCCCAAATTTACTTAAAAAACTAAAATCTAAACTCATAATTTCATCTCCCACATAACTTTCTTACTAATTTGAAGCAGCTTCAGTAGATGCTTCATTTAAAAATTCTTCTATTTTTTTACCATCTTGTAATTCTTTTATCTTTTTATTTAATAATTCTATAAATTCTTTATTATTATCAGCTTTTTTGATTGCTGCTGCCATACCTTCTGTTACATCTTTACCAACTTCAGTGTTTGCCATTTTTATTCCATCATATTTCTTAACATTGATTAAAGAAACTGCTTCATTAACAACAACTGCATCTATGTTTCCATTTTTTAATTCTGTAATTAAGTCAGGTACTGCTTTTAAAGATTTTGTAGTTGTCATTTTTAGAGTATTAACTACATATTCTTCTTGAATACTTCCTGCCTGTACTCCTACTCTAAGTTTTTTCAAATCGTCTTCAGTTTTTACTTTGTCTATATCTGCATCTTTCACTATAACTGCATTTCTACTTAAATAATATAATTCTGAGAAATCAACACTCTTTTCTCTTTCTGGTGTTGGAGACATACCTGCAAGAACGATATCAACTTGGTCTGCATTTAAAGCACCTATTAATCCATCAAATGACATATCTTTAATTTCAACCTTTACACCAAGTTCCTTTGCAAATTCTTCAGCCAACATTACATCGAATCCTTTTATTGAATCTTTACCATCTACTACTTTATGAAATTCAAATGGTGGGAATTCTGCACTAGTACCTACAACCAATTTTCCACTTTCTTTTATTTGCTCTAATTTTGTTTTTTCTTCTCCACCACTACATCCTACTAGTGATAATGTTAATCCTAATACTAATCCTAAACTTAATAATTTTTTAAATACTTTCATTTTAACTACCCCTCTCTTTTAATTATAATTTTCCCTCAAATTTTTAATACTTTAATGTTTCGAGTTACAAAAAAAGTCCCTCAGTCTTTAATGACTAAGAGACGACTTTACCGCGTTACCACTCTTATTGATAAATACTTATACAACCTTCAAAATTTGTGAATTTTAGCTTTTATAGCTACAGGGATATTTTAATTTTAAAATCAAAAAAGTCCCTTAGCTTTACAGCTAAGAGACGAATTATATCCGCGTTACCACTCTTTTTGATAAGTAAGTACTTATCCTCTCAATCCCTTAAGGCGGGCAAACCAATTATCATACTAACTAAAACTTCTGATAATTTCCTCCAGAGCTCTCTTCACATAGACTTCATTGCTAGGCTTACACCAACCCCTAACTCGCTGTAAATCCGTATATGCTACTTTCTCTATCACTGGATTTGTTTCCTTAAATTGTTAATACAATTGTACTTCCTTCTAATATTTTTGTCAATAAGTTTTTTATTTTTTTAATAATTTTATTTTCTAAAATTTAGATATTGTCTTACATGCTTATTGATATTATCCATATATTTATAAATAATATCTTTCTGTTTATTTCCATTGCTTAAATACTTATAAATAATATTTTTCTGCTTCATTTCCATTGCTTAAATACTTATAAATGATATATCTTATCCTTACTAAATTTTATATACTAAGTTAAATAGTATGGATTATATTCTTCAATAAACACGTTTTCAAATCTAAAGTTCGCTCTCTATCTTTAAACTTTATCGTAAACATGATTCCATCTTTTTTGATTATTTCGCCTTCGTGAAATTTTTTATGGTATACTTTATCACCAACACCAATACTATCAATTTCTTTTTTAGTTGGAGATTTTATATCATCGATAAACAGTGATTTATCAACTTTTTTACCATATTTATTTAAAGTAGAACTTATACATAATTTTTCTTCAGCTCTTGTAATAGCTACATACATAAGTCTTCTTTCTTCTTCTAATTGTTCCTCTTTTTTTTCTTCCTTACAAATATCATATGATTTTTCATGAGGTATTGTTCCTTCATTTGCACCTATAATATAGACATTCCTAAATTCTAATCCTTTTGCACTATGCATAGTTGTAAATATAACACCATCAGTCTGTTTATTCTTGTTATTTTCCATTAACTCTGTCTTTACTCTCTCAATATGTTCTAAAAACTCTGTCACTGTGTTAAAATTTGTAGCAGAACTCTCAAGCTCATTTAATATCTCTACAAGCCCATTAGTCTTTATCTTTCTATTGCTACAGTAATCCAGAACATATCTATCATAATCAAGACTAGTTCTAATATAAGATATTGCGTTTTTAGGATTTAAAGTATTCAAATAACTCAAGTCTATCTCCAAATCTGTTATTGTTTTGACTTGTTTGGGATGAAGGTTACATTTGTTTATTAGTGCTGTTACAAAATCTTTTTCATCTTTAACCATATTTACACTATCTTTAGATATATATCTAAATGGCTTATTTATAATTCTTAACCAATCTTTATTTGATTTTGGATTAATACCTATTCTTAAATATGCTAGTATATCCTGACTTGCCCAGTGGTCATATATTGTAATTACTGAGTCTTTTACTACAAATGGAATTCTCATATCCATAAATACATCTACTAAGGCTCTTGATTGTATATTAGTTCTATAAATTACTGCAAAATCTGAATACTCTACATAATCCTTTTTTATTTCGTCAATTATTTCCTTGGCAATATGTAAAGCTTCTTCCTCTGAATCATATGGAGAAATATAACTCACAATACCTCCCTTGCCTTGACTACATTTAATAACTTTTTCATATCTATTTCTATTTTTTTCTATAAGCCTGTTTGCAGTATTTACTATTTCACTTTTAGACCTATAATTTACATCCAGCACTATTTTTTTAGTATTATTAAAATATTTTTCAAATTCAAGCAAAAAATCTGGTCTAGCTCCTCTAAAACCATATATACTTTGGTCCTCATCTCCAACCGCAAATATATTGTTTAATGGATTACAAATTAACTTTAAAACCTCAAATTGCACTTTATTTATATCTTGGAATTCATCTATCAATATATATTTATATACATTTCTAACCATTTCTAAGGCTGATTTATTATTCAAAAGCAAATAATAAGTCTTTATAAGCATATCATCAAAATCAATCTTATTAACTTTTGATTTTTGCTCTTCATATAAATTATATACTTTTAAAAACTCATCTTTTGTCAACACTTCTGAACTAAATTCATTCTTATCCATAAGTTCATTTTTTACATAAGATATTTCATTTATAACTTGTCCTATATTTTCATCATCATCTGCATTTTCTATATTTAGACTTTTTAATATTGCCTTTATTGTTATCCTCTTTGACTTTTCATCAAATATGCTATCTAAATTGTATCTTTCAAAATACCTCAAAATCTTGAAAAATACAGAATGAAAAGTACCATATGTTACTTTATTGAGTCTTATATCATCACTTAAACTCAATGCTCTATTTTTCATTTCTACTGAGGATGCTTTGGTAAAACTTATTGCCAATATTCTTGCTGGTGCTATATTTTTGTTTACTACCATATTAGCTATTCTATATGTAATTACCCTAGTCTTACCTGAACCAGGCCCTGCAAGTATCATGCAAGGCCCATCTATATGTTCAACTGCTTCTAGTTGATTTTCATTTAACTGTCTTATATCTATATTTGTTGTGATTATTACATCCACCACCTTAATTTATAATCATCTTATTTTCTTTTTTAATTATAAACTAAAAGTATCCTTAAAATACATTTAATTTTTCTTCTATTAAACTATATCATCTCTATTTTCATAACATATCTTGAGTTCCTGTTTAATTTTATCACTTATATCTTGAGGAACAAATTCTGGTTTACCAACGTAATATCCTTGAATATAATCTATTCCAATGGCTACTAATGCCTCCATTTCACTTTTGGTTTCTACACCTTCTGCTATAACTTTAATGTTTCTTTCTTTAGAATATGAAATAAGATTTTTTAGTATTTTTTTCCTGTCTTCATCTTTGTCAATACCTCTTACAATAGACATATCAATCTTCACATAATTTGGCATTATATACAATAATACAGCATCACCATTGTAACCTGTTCCAAAATCATCTAAAGCGATTTCTATATTCCAATTATTTATATATACTTTCTTTTTATCAATAAAATCTTCACTAATCTTATCATTCTCTGTTATTTCTAACACTACCCTATTTAGATAATTACCATATAAATCTTCTATATCTTCAAAATCAACTTTTGATAAATTATTATTTGGTATAGAGTTTAAGAATAATTTACACACTCCAAATTTTTCCCTATATCTCTTAAAAGATTTAAGTGCTTTGAACCATGTGATACGTTCGATTTGATATAATTTAGACTGTGAACGAGCTAATCTAATAACATCCATTGGAGAACTAAAAGTTTCCATTTTTGGTCTCATAAGTGCTTCATATGCAAATACTTCACCTTTACAATCCACAATAGGCTGAAATGCATATTCAACCAATTGACCATCAATTAATTTATTTAACTCTTCTCTATTATGCAACAAGAATGAATCTTTATTATATATATTAATATCAAATTCACTTACTTCGCCTTTAATTGTATTTTTAATTTGATACATAGCAAAATCTGCATATTTCATTAGTTCATCATAGTTAGTTGAATCGCTAGGATACCAAGAAATTCCTGCTGATGCTCTTATTTTAAATTCTGTTCCATCATGAAGCTTTAATAAGGTATTATTCATCTGTGTCTTAACAGAGTTAATAATAGTTCTTATACTATCTTTACTTTCATACCCATATATGAATACATAAAACTCATCCCCTGAAAGTCTAGAAACTATGCCATTCCATGATATAAACTTTTTAAGTATATCTGCTGCACATCTAATATATTCATCACCAGCATCATGGCCATAGGTGTCATTAATATATTTTAAATTATCTAAATCCCACATTATAAATGCAGCTATTTTAAGCTCTTCTTTGTTTTCAAATTTTTCTCGTACTTGTGAATAAAAAGCTCTCCTGTTTAGAAGATTTGTTAAAATATCAAAATCTCTTTCATACTCAATTTTCATTTTCTCAATAAACTCTTTTGTAACATCAACAACAACACCTAATATCTTTAAATCGTCTTCAACAAGATTTAATCTTATCCACTTAGACTTTTTATCTTTAGACTCAAATTTATATATGTATATATTTTCTGTCTTATAATTTTTCTGTAAATATGTATCCATTTCCTTCATTTTTTTTAAAAATTTACTTTTCGATATATATCCATATTCTTGAAATTCATCTTCCGTAGCAAATATACTAAAAAATCCTTTTGTGCAAAAAACATTATCTCCATTTTTATATAATTCAAAAGCTCCAATTGGCATATCTGCCATTTCAATAATTTGTGATAATTTTGATGAGGAATCTGCAACATTTGCACTAAGTAGCTCTATAGCTGAAGATAATTCATCTATTTCAGATATGTTTATTTTATCAAGATTTACTGGTTTTGATGGATTACTATTTCTAACTTTATTAACCAAAAGAACAATTGGTTTTGTAAACAATCTTGAAGCAATATAAATACCTATAAGCCCTATCACTAAGGAAACTGCAACAGACACTATTACCAAGGTTTCCACTCTTTTTGAAAAACACAATAAACTTTTTTCTTCAATAATTCCCAAAAGAGCCCAACGCTCATTTTCAAATGGAGTATTGGAATTGTATAAATCTAAATATTGTACACTAGCATAAGTACTTTCTTTAATTTTACCATCATCTTCATTTTTGACTTTATATACATTTTTATAAGATTCTTTTTGCTCAAGGTTGGAATGTAAACCATCCCAAAATTTTTCTTTAAATGTATACCCATTTGAAACAACATTTTCAAATGCCAAATCATCATTTCTATCTACACCTAAAATATAATTACCTTTTTTATTCTCATTTATCTCCCCATATGGAAGTAACTCTCTTAAATAATTTATACCTAAATCTATTCCAAGTACTCCATATACAGTTCCATCTTCATAAATAAGAGGAACTGAATATGTTATAACTCTATCTCCTGCACTTGTTAATAAGAACTGACTTCCCCAATATCCTAAATTAGAACTTGATGTATTTGGATTATCAATTGCAGCTCTAAATGGTTTATAAAAGAAATTATCTCCTTTTCGCTCATTTTCACTTTTAAAGGAAAACTTTGGAGCCCAATAACTATCCATAGATATTCCAAAATTTCTTGCTATCTCTGAAGAGCCTCTTTCAATTAGTAAATCAGAATTATCATTGGGATTAAATTTAGGGTCTAAATCTCTTATATACAATCCTGTCCTACTTATTTCATCTTTACTATTTATTGAATCATCTTCAATATCTTTGTTATTTAAAATTATGAAAGAACCTGTAACAGAATTTTTTCTCAAAAGATATATTAAATCTTTTGATATATTTTTTATAATTTCTTTATTAATTTCTTCGTTGATACCCACATCTTTAATTGAGGCATTATTTTCATCTAAAACCTTTTTTACAGATGAGTTAATAGCTAGTTCTGTCTCGCTTGTCTTTGACCATCTTTGTAACATCTCATTTTGTATATAATTTTTACGATTAATTACTCTTTCATTTAAAATGTCAAATGAATTGTCATTTAGTTTTTTAATAGTTCCTCCCCATAAAATTGTGGCACAAAATAAACTTGTTTGAATTAGCATAACAATAATTAGAGGAAATATCATCTTTTTCATTATTGAGTTATTGTTTTTTAGATTATTTTCCATATTTATTCCACCCATACCTTTGTGCATTTTGGTACACGTTGCCAATTCACCTACTCTTTTACAGCATTTTCAAGCTCAGTCTTAAAATTCAAAAACCATTCTGAAAAATTTTCATCATTATTAAATTGTGCTACTGCATTCTCTTTAGAGGTTCCATTTTTTATTAATTCATTTATTTTCTTTAAATCTTCTTTGGCCTTATCAATCATTGAATACTCAAGGATTTGTCTAGCTTTTGTCCCACCATCAAATGCTTTATTAGTGTACAACTTACAACTATTAATTTGTTCAATAGATGAAACAATTGAACTTTCAACTTTACTTGATACCTTTAAATCATCTTTATTCATGACATCCTTTATAACATTCAAATCATTGGTTTTTTTCTTTACTGGTAAGTATCCAGAAGCAATAGAGAATTTTATATTAGACTCTTTATCTGTAAACCATTTTAAAAATTCTACTGATGCATATTCTTCTTCTTTAGTAGATTTTGTTACAGCCATTCCTGCCCCTTGTTGTACAGCATATTTTTCTTTATCTTTAAAACGTGGAGCTTGAAATACAGACGTCTCAATTTTATAACTCTCATTATCATTTAACATTACTTCATCTGGAAAATATGATGCTCCTGAGCTAGACCCAACAAGAGCTAGTATATCTCCTGTTTTTGCATCATCAGAACGGAATTTACCATAAGATGCAAAATATCCATTTATATATGGGACATAAAAATTATCCCATAATTTTTTCATAACCTTTTCATCAAGATTTAGTGTAACTTTTCCATCTTTCACTGAAAAAATTTCTACTCCTAACTGCTTACTTCCTATAATAATATAATTTGCTAGAGCATCTCTTCCAAAAAATGCTTTACCATCATTAGGCTCTTTTGTTAAACTATCTGTCCATTCATAGTATTTCTTTGATGTCTCTACTAATCCTTCAATTGTTTGTATATCATTTATATTTGAATTTGTTGCTTTGGCAAACTTATCCCAATCTGTCTTGTTTAACATCAAAATCTCAGTAGACTTTGCAATCGGAAAAAGCTTAAATTTGTTATCAGAATTTAGTCTACCCTCATCTACATATTCTTCTATATACTCATTTAATTCATCTTTACTTATGTACTTGCCAATATCTACTAATAGTTCTAATTTATCCATTTCATATGCAGTATCTGAGTATGCTGCAAAAACATTTGGGACCTCTTCAGAACCAACCTTTTTATTAGCAGAATCTAACACCTTTTCAGATAAATCAACTACATTTCCCTGACTAAACGCTTCAACAATAATTCCTTTTTCAGCACCTACAGTGTCATTAAATTCCTTAACTAGCTTATCAAACGCCATTTTTTGCTGTCCATTATAATAATGCCAAATTTCTATTGATGTCGGATTTTCTGGATCTAGTTTATAGCTCTCTTCCTTTTTCAAATCACACCCTGTAAGTAATAAAACAATCATTGATGTGATAATTAATTTTACAAATCCACTCCTATTCATAAAATCGACTCCTTCAAATGTATAAGATTTATTATAGCATTAAAACCGTAACTTAATTACTTATATTAATTATAAAATATTTACTGATATATTTAAATAGGACTAACAGTATATTTAAAAGCAACTAGAAAACAAATGATTACAAATATTGAAAATATACCTTTAGCATAATTCTTCTCTCTAAATGCACCAAATGATACCAAACCTTGTTGAATAGCCACTGTAATTACTAAAAGTGTCATTATTATATTAAGCTGAACTAACTTAAACAGATAAAGTAAAGAAAATATTACTAAAAGAACACATAATACAATACTAGATTTATTAATAATAGCAGTAATCTTGTCTTCTTTTTTATGTTGTTTATTAGATTCTTTTAACTTCTCTTTATTTAAAGTTTCAACCTTTTTATTATACCTTGCCCTTGTTTTATCTTTATATTTTGTATTTTTATTCTTATTACCCATTTATTTACTCACCTTTGATATCAATTTTAAAATTGAGTCCTTTCATAATTTAAATATTATATATTTAAGATACCATATATTCTCACAAAAAGGTAACTTACTAACCATCTATTTTTAATTTTCGCATAAAAAAGCTATCCCTTATTAGAAATAATTCTGTATTGAGATAGCTTATTTAACTATTTATTTTCTCCAACATTTTCTACATCATCAAACTTACTATCAACCAAGACTATATCAACTCTTCTGTTTTTTGATCTGCCATCTGGAGATGAATTATCAGCTATTGGTCTGAATTCACCATATCCTACAGCAGACAACTTATTTGGTGCAATACCTGAACTATCAATAAGAAGTTGGACAACATTGGTTGCTCTCATGACTGATAAATCCCAATTAGATTTAAATTCAGAATTTTTTATAGATAGGTTATCTGTATGACCTTCTACTCTTATATAACTATTCATTTCATTTAACATCTTACCTATTTGAATAATCTTATCTCTAGAATCATTTATTATAACAGCTTTTCCCGTATCAAATAAGATAGTATCTTTAAGACTTATTACTAGTCCTCTATCTTGAGCTTTTAATGATACCGAATTTGCCAATCCACTTTCATTTAAATAATTTTGAATATTTTCAGCAACTTCTTTAAACTCAGGATTTTGTAAACTATCTAGATTATTATTGTTTGGATCAACTACTGGTTCTATTTTACTTTGTCCACCTTCAATAACTCCAGAAGAACCACCAAATGCAGAACTTAAAGATTGAGATAATTGTTTATATTTCTCTGCATCGACATTACTCATAGAATACATTATGACAAAGAAAATCATAAGTAATGTTATGAGGTCGGAATAAGTTAAAAGCCATCGCTCATTATTTTCTTCTTTTTCGTCTTCATCATGTAACATAAATATTCCATCCTTTTATATTATTCAACTCTACCATCAGCTTCTCCAAGTTCAATTAATTCTTTTGAATTTAAAAATATCTTTAATTTTTCTGTCATTAAATTAGAATTATCGCCCTCAAGTATAGATAGTATCGCTTCTATTACTAAAAGTCTTTCATTAGTTTCTTGTTGATTTATAGCTTTAAGCTTTGATGCTATTGGTAACCAAATTAAATTGGCGGAACCAACACCATATAAAGTAGCTAAAAACGCTACAGATATCTGAGGTCCAAGTGCATCTGGATTACTCGAAAGGTTTCCTAAAATATGTACTAATCCCATAACTGTACCTATGATTCCCAGTGTAGGTGCATACCCTCCTGCTGAATCGAATATTGCTATTCCTTCTTTATGTCTTTTTGATGTTATCTGTATCTGAGATTCTAATATATTTCTTATTGTAGCTGCATCAACGCCGTCTACCATAAGTTCAAGACCTTTTCTAATAAATGGGTCCAATTCATCATTTTCGCTTATTTCTTTATCAATACTAAGAAGACCTTCTTTTCTGGCTTTGATTGCAATTTCTTTAAAATAAACTATATTTTCTATATTGTTAGGCTTTTTATTTTTAAAGGCTAACAACATTATCTTTATGGATTTTTTGAACACAGGAAATGGTGTTGAAGCACCAACAGCTCCTATAGTTCCACCAAAAACAACAAGTGCCGATGAGAATACAAATAATGCTCCAATGTGTCCCCCATCAATAACGAAAGCAACCACTAAAGATGCTATTCCCACTATAAAGAAAATTAAAGTTGTCATATATTCCCTCCTTTCTTTAATCATGTCTGCTAGGTTGTTTTTATTAATAGACATTACAAAAAAGACTACCTTCAACAAGAATAGCCTTTGATAATTGGCGGAGAAGGAGGGATTCGAACCCTCGCACCGGTTACCCAGCCTAATCCCTTAGCAGGGGATCCTCTTGAGCCACTTGAGTACTTCTCCGTATTTCTATGCAATTAAATTATATAATAAAATTATATTTTAGTCAATTAATTTATGAAATTTAAGGTATTTTAAGTCATTAAATATCTATTTTCACTTTTTTACTTAAATGTAAGTTTGAAATATGGTAAAATTATCTTGCATAACGCTTATAATATTATTTACTAAATATACACACATTAACATATAGACATAAATCCTTAATTCATCATAAGTTATGCTTAAAACTAAAATAATATTAATCCAAGGAGGATTTTCCATGTTACCACAGGAAAGATATGAGAAAATTTTAAGTATTCTCGAATCAGATAATATAATTAAAATAAATGACATAGTCCAAATGTTTGATATATCAATAGAAACAGCTCGAAGAGACTTAGCACATATGGAAAGTATTGGACTTTTAAAAAGAGTTTATGGTGGTGCTATACCAGTTATAGCAAGTAGCGTAGAACTTAACTATGTTAAAAGAAAAAAGATAAATTCAAATGATAAAAAACAAATTGCTCTTAAATGTAGTGAACTTATAAACACAAATGACACTATTTTCATGGATACTGGAACTACTGTCCTTGAAGTTGCAAAAAATTTAAAAGACAAAAAAAACTTAACTGTAATAACTAACTCAATTTTGGTTGCAAATGAACTTATGAATACTAATATAAAAGTATATGTACTTGGTGGATATCTTAGAGAAACTGAAGGTTCTTTTTCTGGACCACTTACATTAGCAGCAATTGAACAATTTAATGTTGATAAGGCAATTTTAGGTGCTGGAGGTATTACACTTGAAAATGGTATTTCTGACTATCATTTAGAAGAATCACTTGTTCGAAAAAAAATGATTGAAAGGTCTAGAAAGTCAATAGTAGTTGTTGAGCCACCTAAGTTTGGAATAAATTCATTTGCTTCAGTTGCTCCTATAGAACATATAGATACTATTATTACATCTGCTAGTATAGACCACGATATAATTATAGAATTTTCTCAAAAAGGAATACCTTTAGTCATCGCTGATAATTAGTTTGTATTATTGATTTTTAATTCCTTATAAAATATCATTGATTAAAGTTAAGGAGCCAAATAATTATTTATTTAGCTCCATTTGTACCTAAACTATACTATGCCTTTGCTATGTCACTATATCTTTTTTCATTTTACTACTTTGCTCTTCTTCTGCTGTTAAATCTTTTGTCATTACCATAGCAAGTGCAATCGCCAATACCCCACCAACTAGCTTTCCAATTACAACAGGTGTAATCATCTCTGGAACTACTCCTGCTGTAAATCCTAGGTGATCACCTAGTGCTGCTGTTGCACAGACTAACCATGCAGTATTTACTACTTTTCCTTTTGGGCTCATGTCTTTCATCATTTTATACACTGGAATACTATTAGCTAAAGTGAAAACTAATCCTGCTGCACTTGTTGCATCCATACCTAATTTTCCACCTACTGCTGTAAGTGGTTTATTTAAAACTTTAACTAATAAATGTAGTATAGGAAAAGTACCCAACAATACTATTGCAATACTTCCAATTACTTGAATACCTTCTCTTATAGGTGTCATTCCTTTTATAAGTACTATACCTGTTATTTCTTGAAATGCTGCTGCACCTAATCCTATCGTTATCAATATAGATATAATTTTTCCAAAAACTAAAGACCCCTTTATCATAAGTGTTGAATTTACTTTCAAACCTATTGCTAATAATACTGCTAATATTATTACTGGCACCATATTTATAATCACCATTGATAAATTAAATCCTGCTATCACTCCTCCTACAATCCCTCCAAAAGGTATTGTTATTAACCCTATTAATAACCCTTTTGCAAAAAATGGTCTGTCTTCATATTCTATAAGACCTAATCCTACTGGGATTGAAAATACAAGTGTACATCCAAGCATTGACGATACAACTAATCCTGCAAGCATCCCTGCTTCTTTATTGTGTGCAAGTTCCATCGCTAATGGATACCCTCCCATATCATTTGCTAATATAGTTGCAAACATAGATGGGTCTGCTCCACATAAATTGAATATCGGTATTATTACAGGGCCTAATACATTTGAGATAACTGGAGCTAGACATACTATACCAACCATCCCTAAAGCTAGTGGACCCATTGAATTAAAGCCTTCTTCAAATTGTTCACCAAGCCCAAATTTATTTCCAATTATCCTATCTAATGCTCCTAAAAGCACCCCTACAGCCATTATATATAATATAACTTTATCAAAGGGCATATTTAATTCCTCCTATACATGTAAATACTATGTTGTACTTTAATTAGCACACATCTTTCTGGTATCGTTTTCCCAATTCATAGCTCTTTTTACTGCTTGATTCCATCCAAGCAAAATTTCTTCTCTTTTTTGTTTGGTCATATTTGGAGTGTATTTTTTGCTTATTGTAAACTCATTTCTAATTTCATCAATGCTATTCCAAACACCACAGGAAAGACCTGCCATATATCCTACTCCAAGCACTGTTGTCTCAGGATTTTCTGCAATTTCAATTGGTATATCTAATATATCGGATTGAAACTGCATTGTAAAATTGTTTTTTGTAATTCCGCCATCCACCCTTAGCATTTTTATATCTTTTCCTGAAGCTAAATTCATAGAGTCAACAACATCTTTAACCTGAAGTGCAACAGATTCAAGAGTAGCTCTTACTATATGTTCTTTTTTAGTACTTCCTGTTATACCAACCATTGTACCTCTTGCATATTGGTCCCAATAAGGCGCTGCAATCCCTGCAAATGCTGGAACAAAATATACACCACCAGTACTTGGTATTGAGTTAGCCATATCATCAGTTTCTGAGTAATTTTTTATAACTCCAATTCCATCTCTAAGCCACTGTATTGCAGCACCTGCTATATATACTCCACCATCATAAGCATATGTAATTTTGTTTCCTATTTTCCAGGCAACAGTTGTTAATATACCATTCCCCGCTATATTCAGCTCTTCACCTATATTCATATATAAGAAACATCCTGTTCCATAAGTATTTTTAACCATACCTGGCTCAAAGCATCCATTTCCAAATAGAGCTGCTGGCTGGTCAACCATTGAAGCAGTAATTTTTATTGATACACCACAAAATGCCTCTTTATCTGTGGTCCCAAAATCACCACTTGTAGGCATTATATCTGCTAAAATACTTCTAGGAACTCCTATAATATCAAGTAATTCTCTATCCCAATCCATATCTCTTATATTAAAAAGCATGGTTCTTGCTGCTGTAGAAACATCAGTTAAAAAAAACTTTCCTCCTGTCATTTTCCAAATTAACCAGCTATCTAATGTTCCTGCAAGGACTTCTCCACTTTTGATTTTTTCTTTTACACCTTTTACATTATCTATTATCCACTTAATTTTTGTCCCTGAAAAATAAGGGTCTATGATTAGTCCTGTTTTATCTATTATCTTATTTTCCAATCCTGGTATGTTCTTTAAATTTTCAACATAATCATAGGTTCTTCTGCACTGCCATACTATTGCATTGTATAGTGGCATACCTGTATTTTTATCCCATAGCATTACTGTTTCACCTTGATTATCTATACCGATTCCCTTTATATCACTTTCGTCTATTCCACTTTTAAAAGCTTGTTGTAGTACATTATTACTTACAGTTTTTGTGTTATTCCAAATTTCTATAGGGTCATGTTCGACGTATCCAGATTGTGGGTAGATTTGAGTATGTTCCATATAATCACTAAAAACAAACTCTGATTTTTCATTTATTAATACTGCTCTTGTTCCTGTTGTTCCTTGATCAATTGCTAATACATATTTCACTTTAAACGTCCCCCTTTATTTTCAGAATTAATAGACTTTTTATTATTTTTCGAATATAAAATCTATTTAACTTATTTATATTCTATATCATTTTGGGGATTTATACAATATTTATTACAATATTTTTTGTATTTTTTACTTTTTTTGATTATTAAAGTATTTTAATTAAAACATTGTTGCAATATCATTAATTATATTCTATAATCTAGTTAAATTAACACATAAACTTTTAATATCCACACATAAACAGTCATTCTAAAATTTAAATTAAACTTTAAGGGGGATTTGCAATGAAAAAAACATATCTATTTAGTCCTGGGCCAGTAATGGTTACAGATAGGGTTAGAAATTCACTTCTTCACTATGATATATGTCATAGGGGAAATGAATTCATGAATTTATTTAAAGATACACAGCAAAAAATCAGTAAATTATATAATGCAACTTATGATTATTATTCTCTAGTTGTATCTGGCTCTGGAACATCTGTAAATGAATGTGTATTATCTTCTATATTTGACAAAGAAGATGCTGCTTTATTAGTTAGTAATGGTGTATTTGGAGAAAGGCTAGAAGAAATATTATCTGCTTATAGTGTTAAAACCTACAAGCCAGACTTTAAATGGGCTGAATATCCAGACTTAGATATTTTAGAAAAGTACTTACTTGAAAATCCTGACATAAAAGTAATTGCTATGGTATTTCATGAGACTAGTTCAGGAATGATAAATCCTGTGCCTGAATTAGGAAAACTTGCAAAAAAATATAACAAAATATTTTTTGTTGATGCAATAAGTGCATCTGCTGGTGAATACATTGATGTTGATGAGTTTAATATAGATATAATAACAGGTGTTGGTGGTAAAGCCCTTGGAGCATTTCCAGGCTCTGCATACCTTTGTGCTAAAGAAAGCGTTTTACAAAATATTAAAGAAAGTCAATGTAAAAATGTGTATCTTAGCCTTTACAAACATTATAAGCTTGCAAAATTATCTTCTCAAACACCAAATACACCTAATGTCACTTTAATATTTGCCCTTAATGAAGCTTTAACTGAATTTTTAGAAGATGACAGTAAGATAGAAAGATATAAAGAATGTTCTGCTATTTTAAGAAATGGTATGGAAGAACTAGGTCTAACATTTTTACTTCCAGATAAGTATATGTCTAATACTGTTACGTCTGTATTTCTTCCTAAAGAAATCGATATAAATAGATTTATATTAGAACTAGAAGAAGAAAATGGTTATGTGGTATATCCAGGAAAAGGTAAATTTCTAGATGATAATATGTTCCAAGTTGCAAATATGGGAGAAATTTATCCAGACGATTGTTATAAATTCCTTGATATTTTAAAATCAAAACTAGAAATTAAAAAGGCCATATAAATATCTAAAGACCAGAAATAAAAAAACTATGTAAATATCTAAAGTTAAACTAGATTATAGCCTGTAAATAACAACTATCTATAAATAGTCACTCTATATAAACATATTCAAAAATATACTTGAACATTAAATATAGGCAAATGTTGTTTTATATTTTTTTATAAGGGTGAACTCTAATATGTAAAGTTCACCCCTATATTAAAAATTTATTTTGATACAATTCTTTTTATATTTAACTCTTTTTATATTTGATTCTTTTATATTTTTGATACAATTCGGCTATTTAAATGCACAGATTATTATAAGTTTAAAATCTATACATAATACTATATACTTTTAAATTTAGTTCTTTTTTTATTAAATACTTTAAATATTACTTTTCAAGCTCATCAAAGTAATTATATACAATGACTTCACCTGTTTCTTTATCTGTTGTCTTTATAATCCCTTTAGCTCCATTTACCTCTTCTTTTGTGAATTCATCATCTAGTACAACTTTAAATTTATCTTCCTTTCCATATCCCTGTTGAAACTCAGCTCTTAAAATTGCATTTTTTTCAGCTTTTGGTTTTAATTCAAATTCAATTCCTGATTTCATTTCATCAAAATAATTTAAAACTACAACTTCATTATTCATTTTATTAGTTGTCTTTATAATCCCTTTAGCTCCATTTACTTCTTCTTTTGTAAATTCATCATCTAATACGACTTTGAATTCATCTTCCTTTCCATACTCTTCTTGAAATTCTTTTTTCATTTCACTGTACTTAATCTCAAATTCTTCACTCCTGTTTAATTCCATAGCTGATACATTTATCAATGACGTCCCAATAGCTATTATTGTCAATGCCATGACCATACCAGTTTTTAATTTTTTTAACTTCATATTTTACCTCCTAAATTAAATGTTCTTAGTGAAATTATATAAATAAAAATCTAATTTTTACAGTTTCATTCTTGTAACTAAAATTACTATTATGTAACCAAACTTTTTAATTTAACTCTTCCTTAAAACCTGCCTTTTTGGGGAATAGTTGAATTAAAAAAATAAAATTTTTAAACTTTTTAATTACTCTAATATTGTATTTATTGAACTTAATAAACTTTGTTTTTAATAAAATAAAATTTATCATATGTCTCAAACCTACTTATTTACTAAAAATACTACATTCAAAAAACTAATCTCACTATATATTTCATTGATAGTTTACTTATTTTTGACTTATAAAATCATATAATCAATATCCAAATAAATTAGTTGAAAATTCAAAAAATACATACCCCTATTTAGTATATATTTTTATATATTAAAAAAAAGTTTTAAATAAAGTTATATTTTTTACAACAGTTTTGTAATTAAAAACATGTTGAAGCTAAAATTAAATGTACTATATACTATAAATATGTCGACAAAATAAATTTATAAAGGAGAAAAACAGATGAGAAAAAATTTACTAATAGCAATATTGTCAGTTGTTTTAGTGTTATCAAGCATGCTTACAATCTTTGCATATTCAACTATTAAAGATAATAACAGATTAGTATACTCAAACATGATAGATAAAAAGACACAAAATCAAGTAAAAAATGTATTAGAAGAAAATAGAGTAGATAAGAAAAATATTGATATTTTTATTAAATCAGTTAGGAGCTACAACAAACTTCAAATTAAAATACTTCAAGACAATGTAAATATATCTAAGTCTGGATATAGTTCAATTAACACAAAGCAGGTTCCATATAATTTAGATAAATTACAAGATAACTGGATGGAAAAGTTTCCTAACTATATGGATGTAAATTGCAGAATAACAGCTTTTAGACTTTTTAAAGATTTCATAAACTCAAAAGAGAAGTTTACTGGAGATTCTATCGATTTAAGTATTGATTTAGATACTATAATGAATAATAGAGATGCAAAATTTAGCTCAAAGGATGTAGAAAAATTTATTAACTTTTTTTCTGCAATACCAACTCAATACACAGATGATATAAATAAAAATGCAGAACAAATAAAAAAAGAATGGAAAAAAAGAAAAATATCTTTTAAAGATAATAAAAATATGTCTATTATAAGTGGATTTCTTCGTTATCCAGAAACTAAAAATGTATTTATAGGTCATACAGGTATATGTATCAAGACTGATAAAGATATTTTATTTATAGAAAAATATGGTTCTACATCCCCTTACCAAGTTACTAAGTTCAAAAGTAAAAAAGATGTGAAAAATTATATGTTCAATAGATTAAAGATGTCAGAAGGAGATGTAGAATTACTAGACCCAATAATAATGGAAAATGATAAACTTATGCAGTAATATTTCTAAACATTAAAATTATCTTTATGATTGTTAAGATAAGTAAAAGTAGGCTAATATCAACGAAAAAATATTAATTGTGAAACTCTAATACTGAACAAATCTATAGATATTTTCTAATTTAACAAAAAGACTGTAAGTAGATTTATTTTACATAAATCTACTTACAGTCTTTTAAATAAATACTTTAAAAATATAAATTATCATAACTTTAAGATTATAATATATACATCTTTAGCCTATATCATAATTATTTATTTCTTCTGCACAGTGAGAATCTGAGCCCAAAACCAATGGAATATCATATTTTTTTGCTAATTCTAATAAGTATCCATCTACATAAGGCTCTTTACAGTATTTTTTTCTGTTTCCAGAAACATTGTAGTCAAGTTCATATCCTTTTTCTTTAACTAACTTTATTAATTCTTCAAGAACTTTATTTCCTTCATAATCATATGGAAATACTTGATTAAACTTTCTAACTAAATTTAAATGACCTATTCTCTTTGGTTTATATGTACCCAAGTCAGCATTTACAGCTTTTATTAATGCTTCATAATATTTATTATAAACAGCTTCAATGCTTCCAAGCTTATCAATCAGATTTTGAAACTCTTCTACACTATAGTCTACACAACAATAATCACCATCAATTTTAATTATATGTACTGATAATAGAGAATCCTCTAATTCATCACCATATTTATCTAAATTGTTTTTTATGCCTTCTTCATAACCTTCAAGAAAATCTACTTCCGCTCCTACATTTATCTTAATTTTACCCTCATATTTTTGCTTAAAATTTTTAACATCATTAAGGTAATTTGATAAATTTTCAAGATTCATGCAACTATCATTTTCGGGTGCAGGGTCTTTAAATCCCTCTGGATATGGAAAATGCTCTGTAAATGTCATTTCTGTTAGACCAACATCAATTGCCCTTTGTATATATTTTTCAAAATCATCCTTACTTCCATGAGGACAATAAGGTGAATGTATATGACCATCTTTCATAACTAATGCTCTCCTTTTATTAAATTGAACTACGTATACTTAACTGCCTTCAGTAACTTTTAAAGGCGGAGATATATTAAATAACTCAGTCTATAATAAATTTCCTCATTAAAGTATAGTACATACTCATTAGAAATTTCAATAATTAAATATCAATAAAACATAAAAAATCGCCTATATCAAAATATATAAGCGATTTTAACAATCATATTTACATATGTTTTTTAGCCTCTAATAACATTTTATTTGCTTCTTCCATACACTCTATAGCTTTTTCAATACTCTTTGCAGTTTCTTCTTTTCCAATAGCTCTGGCCTTTTCTACCCACTCTCTAAATCCTTCTTCATGAGTCTCATTGTGATTTATCCAATGCACTAAAAGTATTTTTAAAGTTTTCTCATCTTTAGACTCTGATGATTCTTCATGATTATGTTCGTGTTCGTGGTCATGAGTATGGTCGTGTGGATGTTCGTGACATATATCTCCATGAGTATGTTCATGGCAATGGTCGTCATGGTCATGGTGCCCATGGTGGTATCTTACAATCTCTTTATCAAACATCATTAGTTATTCCCCCTGTTATTTTATATTAAATTCTTTTTTTATAACATTAACAGAATCTTTTACAAGTAGTGCTAATGGTTTACCTTCTAATCCAACTAACTCTATATTTTCTGGCATAATAGGTAAAAGTATCTTAAGTGCCTCACTATCTGCAATAGCTTCACTTATATTACAAGTGACTTCCCCCATCATAGAATTAGGTATTATTACAGAAATAGGTGCAACTATTATATTGGCTTTTCTAGCTGATACTACTATAGCATTTTCCCCTGTAGCTCCTTTATTAGCATGAGCCTTCATCATAGAACTAGTTGCTATAGAATTAGTTCCTAGTGCATAAATTTCTACATATGTAGGTAA
The DNA here is from genome assembly GCF_020657875.1 of Clostridioides sp. ZZV14-6150. Lineage (NCBI taxonomy): Bacteria > Bacillati > Bacillota > Clostridia > Peptostreptococcales > Peptostreptococcaceae > Clostridioides > Clostridioides sp. ZZV14-6150. The sequence goes on from NZ_JAGWDA010000008.1 coordinate 150,189, forward strand.
TTCTTCTCTCAAAGAAGAAACTATCTGGGCTCCTATACCTCCACCCATTCCATCTATCACTGCTATTATCATATGAAATTCCCCTATTAATTAATTTTCTTGTATTATTATCTTATGGTCCATCAATCTTATTTCTTTAATTATTCCATCTATTATTTTTTGTTCTCCTAATAAATCAGTTAAATAAATCTTTCCATCACAAGGGTCTATATTAACCACATTTTCCATAACCTTTTCTAATTCATTGTTATTCTTACAAATGAAAGCTGATGATTCACACATATAAATCTCCTCCTAATATGATTTTTATTAAAAATCAAAAAAAGACTTCCTCAGGTATTTCAATACACCAAAGAAACCTTCATGATTTCAATTTTTGTATATTATTATACCTTAAGTATATCACTTTAATTTGCCTAAAGTCAATTAAAGTTAACGCTTTTTATTATACTCTTCATCCTTGTATTTTTTATATAATTCTTCAGCTAATTGCTTTTCATAATCAGTCAATTCTTCTTCTACAAACTCAACATTAAATTGACTAGCCAGTCCTTTTATTAGATTAGCTTGTAGAGTATCTATGTCTATTTTTTTACCAATTTCATTCTCTATTCCACTGGCCTTTTTAGCTGTAAATTTCATTGCTCTTTCCTTTAGTTCTGGTGTTTTAGTCTTTATTAATTTAAACAATTTTTCTACATCAAAATCCATTATTATTGAACCATGCTGTAACAAAACACCATCTTTTCTACTTTGAGCACTTCCAATAACCTTTTTATTATTAATAGTAACTTCATATGATGCATGTGCATTAAAGCATGCAGCTGATAAATTTTCTCTACCTATTCTCTCTCCACTATTTAAGTTATCTGTTTCTATACCACTTAAATTCAATCCTCTAACTAAACCTTCACTTATATATCTATAAGATAGATTTATACTTTTATCAATTAAAGGATTATCTTCTCCTATAATTATACTATAAGTTAGCTCATTATCATGTAATACAGCTCTTCCTCCTGTGATTCTTCTGACACAGTCTATATTCATGCACTTACACTTATCCAAATCTACCTCATCTTCAAGTTTTTGAAAATATCCTACACTCAAGCAAGCTGGCTTCCAAGTGTAAAATCTAAGTGTTGGCTTCACACAGCCTTTTTTATATGCAGTGAATATAGCTTCATCAATTGCCATATTCATTGCACCATCATATGATTTATTATGTATAACTCTCCACTGATTCATGATTATTACGCCCCAATCTTTAGTATAAATATATTCAAGAAATCATTTACAGATTTAGTTCTCTTATAGACAAATCTATCTCATCTTGATTTAAAGGTCTTGAATAATTATATATAGTACTTCCTGGTCTTTCATTATAATACGGTCTATTACAATCCTTACAGCCTCTTATTTCAAAAGGGTAACCCCTGTTTATATCTGATACAATCTCATCATCGAGTTTTATATTCTCTAAGTATCCATTTTTAAATTCAAAGTATTCTTGTGAATAATCTTTATTTACCATATAGGACATTAGCTGTACTCTTCTGTAACTTTCTATATTTGGTTGACTTATTTTTTCCATTTTAGTTCCTCTAACTGGAGTAAATGCAAATAAACTAACAGTTATATTGTTCTTCTTTAAATAAGTATATAAGTTGTATATATCTTCATGACTTTCTCCCATACCAACAATTATATGTGTGCTGATTTTATTAGGATATAACTTTGACATTTTTGTTATAAAATTCAATTTTTCATAATAATTATATCCTTTTATTTTTTCATATAATTCCTTATTTGCTACATCTATCGCTATTCCTATTTTATCTACTCCAGCAGAAAAAAACTTATTTATTTCTTCATCACTTTCTAACTTTGCAGACAATGAAATAGGCATATCTATTTTACCATTTATATAATTTATAAAATCTAAGACAGATTTATGTGCCTCTTCACTTGCCATTGATTGTATACATATTCTCTTTATATTTTTTCCCTTATATGCTCTCAAAGCATCCAGTATTTCCTCTTTAGAATACTCTGGCCAAACTACTCTTGATAATTTATCTTTTCTAGTACTGCTTTCTATTGATTGAGAACAAAAACTACATTTGTTTATACATTTTTCCCCAATCATTATATATGCTGTAGTAGGAGGTATATCGCTTTTTTTATTTAATATTCCAAGTTCTATTGCTGTTCCTGATGATAGTCTAATCATAAAACGCAACACTCCTTACATTCAGTTATTGTCATATTCATATCTATAGCCTTGTTCTTAGCAGATTTTGATGGCAGAACTATTTTATTAACTCCACACATTATAGCTAATTGGTCTAACTCTTTTCTATATACGCCTCTAGGTCTCATACAACCTAGGTTAATCTCTGTATTTGGTAAATTAATTCTCGCTTCACATAAAACATCTGCTACTTCTTCCAACTTAGGAGGTTCTACATTTTCATATTCAGTACCTCTTGTGGGAATAAGAACTATAAATGTCAGTTTATTAGGAGGATTTTTTTGTAAGTATTCTATAATCTCATACTCACCTTTTACTTTTCCTCCTTTTAAACCAATACATATATGTGGTGCTACTTCTGTATTTTCTCTTATTGTATTGTAAGTTTTAATATAATCGTCTTTGCTTTTATCCATTTTATAAACTTCTTTTATAGTTTCTTTATCAAACACCAAGTCGAAAGAAACCATATCTAAATACTTACATAATTCTATAATACTCTCTTTATCCATAAGCCCTAAATGAGCATTTAATCTGTAGCCTTGTTCCTTTAATTCTTTAATGGTCTGTATATGAGTATTTATTGGGACATCACCTTCATAACTACAACCACCACTTAATAAAAAACTAGTTATATTTCTTGATTTAACTTTTTCTTCATAATCCTCAATTGGTATCATATTTTCTAAATAGTGACCATTACAATGAGCACATTTAAGACTACACTTATTACTTGTCGTACTAAGAGCTAGCGTCTGATTAGGATAAGCAAACTCTATCTCATTTCCGAAATTACTTAATTTAATGTCAAACGCAGTTCTTATTTTTTCAGACAAATCCTTATACATAATTTAATCCTCTACAGTAATGTTTTTATGTTTTACTCCTCTATCTATGCATTTATATTTTGATATTTTACTCTTCTAGTAGCTGTTTTGCAGTTGGGAACTGCTCTATATTTGTATGTGGTAAGAAGCATGCAGAAATAAATTCGTCCATGTAACTTGGATAAACACTAAGTTCAACATAAGTTATTTGTCTACCTATTTCTTCAAGTTTATTTTTGGCATCTTTACTTATAAGAGCCAAGTAAGAACCAACAAGTGAACTATTTCCTATATAAGTAAATTTCTCTCTATCGATATCAGGAAGTAATCCTATAATTATTGAATTTTCTATATCTAAGTTATTTCCTATACCACCTGCTATATAAACTCTATCTAATATACTAAAATCCATACCCAAGCTATCTACAAGAGTATATGCTCCTGAATATATAGCTCCTTTAGCTCTAATGAAATTATCTATGTCCACTTCATTTACTACTATATCATTCTCCAAATCAAATTCTTCTTTAAATGCTAATACATACTCTCCTATTTCATGTTCATTAAATCTAACTCTCTTATTGTTTAAATCTCTGTATATCTTACCTCTTCTATCTATTACACCCTTAGTAATCATTTGGCAAATTAAATCAATTATACCAGAACCACATATACCAACTGGCGCACATTCATCTATTATTTTTAATGTAGGCTCTAAAGTTTCTTTATCAATAGCCACCTTTTCTATTGCTCCTGCTGATGCTCTCATTCCACAGCTTATGCCTCCACCTTCAAATGCAGGACCTGCTGAACATGCACAGCTCATCATATAGTCTTGATTTCCAAATACTATCTCTCCATTGGTACCTAAATCTATAAATAAAACATTTTCTTCACTTGACCATATCCCTGCTGATAATACCCCTGCTGTTATGTCTCCTCCTACATAACTTGCTACAGATGGAGCTAAGTACACATATGCACTGTCATTTACAAAAAGGCCTACATTTTCACCCATAAGTTTTGGAGATTTTAAAAATGGAGGTATATAAGGTTCTTGTCTTAAAAAGTCTGTATACACTCCTAAAAATAAACTTGTCATAGTTGTGTTTCCAGCAGCTACTAAAGTGACTACATCCTCCTTATTTATGCCATTTCTTTCATATAATGTTTTTAATAGAGGATTTATAGTTTCATCAACTATAGCTTTGTGTAAAGTTTCTAATCCGTTTTTCTTAGCCGAATATATAATTCTATTTATAACATCTGCTCCATATTTTATCTGAGCATTTCCAGATGATGCTTTATCTACTACTTCTTTTGAATATAAGTCTACTAAACATACAACTACCGAAGTTGTACCAATATCTATTGCAACTCCATACAGAGAATTTTCCTTATTTCCTTCTTCTATATTTATGATTGTAAGTTTCTTTTGTTTTTGAACATATGTTATTGTAACTTTGAAATCGCTCTTTCTAAATATCGTTGGCATCTTTCTAAGTATATCTAATCTAAAATCTATTTCATTGTACCCCAGATGATTTCTAACATGTCTTTCTAATCTATCTACATCACTTATATTATCATCTAAGTTTGGTTCTTCCATTTCTATGTATTTCTTCTTTATATTTGTCTTAAATTGTAAGTTATGCTTTTCTATTATTTTTTTAGCTCTCTCAAAAAGTCCTCTATCTTTTTGTTTATTACTACCTTCTATCTTCATACCATGCATAGAAGATGATACTTTAGAAGGAACTTCAATTTCTATATCTGAGATTACTTTTGTACAACAAGCTAATATATAACCTTGCTCCCATTCGTTATCTGTTATATGTCTTGTTTTTTCTGTATCAACCTTACCTTTTAACAACTTCACCTTACATTTACCACAAGATACATTTCCATTACAAGGAGCATCTATGAATATATCTGCATTTCTTGCTACTTCTAGTAATATATCCCCCTCGTTACAATAAACTTCTTTATTGTTTGGCATAAAATTTACCTTTATCATGATATCCCTCCCAATTTGTTCTATATATTATAAAAGGAAAGTATAGCTAAATTTGCGTGCACTCAAATTTTACTATACTTTCCCCAATTATAATAACATCCCTAGTCTTTAATTATTCTAATCCAGCCTCATATTCTTTATCACTTAATAATGTATCAAGCTCAGCAACATCAGCTAGTTTTACTTTTAATATCCAGTTTTCGTATGGGTCTTCATTTATACATTCTGGCTCATCTTCTAATTTTTCATTAACTTCTAATACTTCACCATTAACAGGAGATATTAAATCAGAAGCTACTTTAGAAGATTCAACTACTCCAAAATCTACTCCCTTAGTTACAGTATCTTCTACTTCTGGTGTTTCAACAAATAATATTTCTCCTAATTGATCTTGAGCATAATCTGTTATACCTATATATACAACATCTCCATCAATTACTTTTACCCATTCATGATCTTTAGAGTATTTTAATTCTGGTAATAATTTCATTTCGATAGACCCCCAATATTATATTATTGATTAATTTATTTAAATCATATTAATATTATATCACATTATTTTAAATTTTCCATCAATTACATTACACTTTCCATAGCTAATGCTGGATGACCTTTTTCTTCTAAGAAAGCTAATACACCTTCAGAATCGTCAGCTATAGTTTCGTCACAAATCATATCACAGAAGTTTTCTATTCCAGTCATTTCTTTAACTGTAGCATTTAATTTATCAGCTACATACTCTTTTAATTCTTTTGGCATCCAAACTATTCTTTCTGGTCCACCTTCTGCATAAGCGAATTTTTTAGAAGATATGAAGTGTCTTCCGTGTCCCATGAATCCTGGAGTTTGAACTCCTCCACCTGTCATAGAAGCAAGTTCTCCGAAAGTCATACCAACTGGAGTAACGCTTGGGAATTCTCTGTTAACTACAACAAATCCATTTGCTTCTGGCATTATACCACAGATACACTCGAAGCATCCACAAGAAGTCATAGGGTCTTCTAATATAGAGTATAATGTAACAGCTTCAACTGCACCTTGAGATATTTGGTTTACAGTTTCATTTACAGAGTTCCATACACCTGTTCTATCGTCTAAACATTCACCTTTTTCTATTGGTTGACAAGGACCTGTAGGGTCTAATTCTTTAGTAGCTTTAGCATCTAACCAGCTAACTGCTCCACAAAGACCAAGTCTTTCAGGAGTAACAACACAAACGTGAGCTGGTGCAAATGATTGACATAAGTTACAAGAATAGAAAGTCTCTACACTTTCATCAACCAATGAAGCTAATCTCTCATCTCTCGCATTGTACTTAGCTATTGCTTCACCTTTTAATTCAGAAACTTTTTCAGCATCTGTAATTATAGTTATTTCACACTTATCAACAACTGATTCAAATTCATCTAACATCTTAGCATATAAAACTTCTCCTATATGCTCAAGTCTAAATCCTTTATCAAATGCATCTTTAGAGATTCTTACCCAGGCCATATCTCTTTGTCCAACGTGCATTACACCTTCTATATAGTTTAAGAAGTAGTGGAAACGTCTTTCAAGAACTGGTTCGAAATCTTCTTGCATGTTTTTACCAGCTATCTTAACTATTACAGCAAGTGGTAATCTTAATACACCATCAGCTTCAACTTCATCTATGTTTGGTCCTATTATTTCTATCTTATGGTCTTCAACTTCAGTTGCTTCTTTCTTAACAACAAGCTCCCAAGCTTCAGTTTTATTTCCACCAAATTCAGCAAACATGTCGCTCTTTCTAATTCTTTCACCTTCAAATGCTGCTGCAAATGAAACTGGTATAGGTATTTCAGTAACTTTTATTTTTATTCCTCTAGCTTCTAATGAAGTAGCTACTATCTTATCATAATCTTTTTGAGTTAATAAGTTCATTGGAACTTCAAGAACAGTTTGGTCAGTTATAACTGGGAATCCTAAAGCTATTGCTCCAGCACCTGCAGATACAACTAATTCACTTAATGGTCCAAATGCATTTACAAATGCAGGAACTCTATTAGCTGTGTATTCTAATAATCCGTTTAAATCACCAGGAGTTAATCCACCGAATATTAATGCTGCTCTTACTGCAACAGATACAACGTGGATAACAGAAGTTACATCATATCCTAGAGGTATAACTCTTAGCTCAAGACCCATTTTTACTCCAGCTTCTATAGCTTGGTCTATAACCTTACCAACTAAGAAAGTTAATAAACCTTTAGATTGGTAATCTTTTATAACTTTTGCTGCTGATTCAGCATCAGGACATTCACCAAGAACAACTGCAACACCAGGTATATCTCCTGTAACTAGTGGTACACCAAGTGATCTGATTATAGGGTCAGTTATATGACCTGCACATGGCTCACTATATGGAGCATCTATAGTTGAGTATTTTAATGCTTCAATTACTTCTGCCGCTAAAGCAGTAGCTAAACCAGCATTAAAAGCATGTTCTAATAAATGCGTTCTATTGATTAAAGATTTTACTACTTCTAAAGCACCTTCTAAGTCCCCTAAAGTGTTCATTTTTTGTCCTGTTGCAGCATATATACAAGGTAATGAATATGCTGTATCAGGGAAAGCTACTTTATGTTCTTTTCCGTTTTTTTCTATAGCTTCAGCTAGCATAGCTTGAGCTGCACCCAAAGCTTGTTCTGACCCTGTAAAGATTATATTATATAGATTCATTCTATTTCCCCCTTTAATATTTACACCTATTTTTTATTAACTATACCCTAAAAACCCTAGAAAGCAAATCCACCTTCATTTAACTCTAAGAAAGAGTCTGCATATAAAGATGCCCCGTTGATTATGTCACAAGATTTTACAGTTTTCATTAATTCTGGGTCACATGGATTCATTATAGCTGAACTAAATCCATTAGCCATTGCCATTGCTAAGAATGCGCTATCTAAAACAGGTCTAACATGTTTAGGACATCCATTAGATACATTAGATAATCCTCCTGTAGTTAAAAGTCCCATTTCAGTCATCATTTTTATAGCTTCTAAAACTTCTACTTGTTTTTCTTGCATACCCTTTATAACTAAGCATAATGGGTCAAATAATATATCAGTTGGCTCCATTCCTAGCATTAAGCCTTTTTCTAGTATTTCTTGGCAGTAAGCCATACGTTCATCGTTATCTCTTGGGATACCTTCTTTTGCACATAAACCTATAACCATTGATTCATATTCAGCTGCTATATCTATTAAATCAAATCTTGAACCAGCATCAGCAGAGTTTATTATTGGTTTTGCATTAGTTCTATCGTAAACTTTAAGTCCAGCTTCGATAGCCTTTTTATTAGCTGTATCTAATGCTATAGGAACATTGTTAAATTCAGATTGAAGTAGCTTAACTCCCCATGTCATTATCTCTTCGCCATCTCTTTCAGCAGGTCCTATATTGAAATCTATATAGTGTGCTCCTGCTTCTAATTGTTCTTTTGCTCTTTTTAATATTGGAGCTGGATCTCTTTCTGCTAATGCCTTTCTTATTGAAGGTGAGATACAGTGTATTCTTTCACCTATAATCATAAATTTTTCCATTTATAATGTCCCCCTTTAAATTTAATATTAATAGTTAGTTAATATTTTATTAGTTTGTTTGGCATGCTTTTTCTTGGTATCCTTTTAAGAACTTAGGTAATTCCATAGATTCTTCTGGTCCTATAACTACATTCCATCCTGGTAAGTTATCTTCTATATCACCTTTAAGTACTGCAACTTTTCCTGGAATAATAATGTCTTTACAATTAGTTACTTCATCTACTTTACTTTCTTTAATGAAAGCAGATATTGAATTTCCACCAAATTTACCAGCAGCCCAAGATGTAAGAACTGAATATCCACCTGCATCTGGTATTACTAACCATACTGGAACTTTTGATCTTTCTATATCTCCAGCAACTATGAAATAAGTTAATGCAAAGTCAACAGTAACTAATACTGGAGAATTTTCATCTGGGTTATTAATTGGGTAAATCTTTGGTTCAACTCTCATTGGTCTTTGTGGGTCAGTGTATATATTTTGTCTTAATGCAAATAATGGTAATGCTTTAGCATAACTAATATCATCTATTACTATTATAGAACCATATTTTATAGTAAATATTGATGATAAAGCAATTTCCATCATAGGATTTGAGTTAGATAATCTATTTGCAAACACTATTGAAGGATATCCAAATGTTCTATCTTGTTCTTTTAAAGCTATTCTTCTAACTTGCACAGCATTAGTGTAAGTATCTTTTATATTTTCTCCAGTTACATCTAATACTAATTCTTTATATCCAGCAGATTGAACTAATTCAACTGTTTCATATAATTCTTCTAAGCTAGCGGCTTTTACTCCTAATGGTAAGTTTGCTCCTTTAACTACTTCTATCATATCTTTGTAGTTATCTTTAGTTGCTCCATATACCATTGGTCTAGCATCTTTTAATACTTCAACAGCTTCTTTTACTGCTTGTGCATCATCACAAGCTAAAATATAAGCTACTTCTAATCCACTACCTTTTATTTTGTCTATTAGTTTTAAATATGCATCTTTGTCTCCACAGTATTCTAAAACAACCATTTCAACTTTCATTTGTTCACCAATTCTTATATAGTCAACTTTTTTCATGTTAGCTATTTTAGCGTCTACTGCTTCATCACTCATACAAGTACAGAATGAAACTGCATATCTATTTCTACTTACTAATGTTTTTTCATGTCTAAATAATACTGTTTCCCCACCTAGTTCATATTCAGATGCTCCAGCACCAACTTTTAATGCTTTCATTAAAGGTGCAGTAGCTTCTGATAGTTTCGCTATAGCGTCATCAGACATATGTGGGCATTTACCTACTTCTACAGCTCCTGAAGCAACCTTCATAGAGAAAGCCATACAAGTTGGGAATCCACAATCCTTACAGTTTTTCTTTGGTGTTAATTTAAATATATCTAAAGCTTTTAATGCCATTATTTTCTCCCCCTAACCTTAACAATTTAATTAAGCTAATGCGTTAACCAATTCTTTTATAGTTTCTATTGATTTTGGATGACGAAGTATAACTGCGTTTGAACCACCTACTAAAACACTTGCTGCAGTTGAAACTTCCATTGCTATAGTTCTTTCTTCTGGACAACCCCAATCTGGCTCATCTTCCACTGGAGCTATAGCTTCTTTAACATGACCTACTTCGAAAGCTACTGGTGTTATGATAGGCATTTGTAATGTCTTATCATTTTGACCAAATGCTGCAAGTCTAATTCTATCCATAGTAGATGCAACATATTCATATCCATAACCAACTGCTGAACATCCAACATTCATAACTATATTTTCACCTTTAACGCCTAATTGAGTTAACAGTACGTTTAATTGTTTTGCTAGGTTTATATCAACAGAAGATTCTGCTCCAACTTTGTGTGAATAAGCCATTCCAGCTGATGCTCCTACTCCTTTGTAGTTATCTTCTACTGCTGACATAAATAGACAGTTATGACCATCCAATGTTTGAGCTAATTTTTCAAACAGTTTACCATCTTTTTCATGATTTCCTGAACCAGCTACTACTAAAGGCAATGTTATTGCTTCAACTACTGCTTTAGCCACTTCAGCACAGTCATCAACTGATTTATCTAATCCATTTGGGTCAGAACCATCAAATTTTAAACAAATAAAATCTGCTTGTGTATTAGCTTCAACATATTTAGCCCATTCTACTGGACAATTAGCTACATCTTTGTATAACTCTTTATATGAATCAGTCCAGCTTTCAGGATAAACATCTGATATTTGTATACCTATTTTTGGAGTATTCCCTACTTCTCCATCAAAACTATAAAAAGGTAATACATTTTCCCCACCTAATTTAATTGCTTTTTCCCCTATTCCTACTTCAACTTCTGATATTTTTCCAGAATATTTTTGAGTAGACATTTTAAATGCCATATTTTTTTCCCCCTTAAGCCTATTTTAATTCTAATTTAGCAAAAATTTCTTTCATAGCCACTTTAGATTTTGAATCTTCAGGTAAATCAACTAAAGGAATACCTGTAGAATCATATTCATATATCAATTCATCCATAGGTACAACACCGATTAGCTCTAGGTTATGTTTTTCTATTTCCTCTTTGACACCATCATTCATAACCCCATTTGGAACCTTATTTACAATTAGAAGTATTCTTCCAACATTTAATTTTAGTTCCTCAGCTAAATCTCTTATTCTAGCAACAGCTTGTATACTACGTCTTGAGCAATCACTAACCAATAAAAGCGTATCAACATGTCTAGTAACTTTTCTGCTTAGATGTTCCATACCAGCTTCGTTGTCCATGACTAAGTATTTGTAGTGACCAGATATTTTGTTTACTTGTTCTCTAAGTATCCCATTTACAAAACAGTAACATCCTTCCCCTTCTGATCTCCCCATTACTAATAAGTCATATCCTTCGCCTTCTTCAATTATAGAATTTAATCTAAATTGTAGATATTGTGCTTTTGTCATACCGCCTGGGAATGCATTGCCTAACTTTTCTCTTTGATTTACTTCTTCTCTTATTTCTCCTATTGTTGCTTCAACTTCAATACCTAATACTTCATTTATGTTAGCATTAGCATCAGCATCTACAACCAATACTGGTCCCTTATTGTCCTTAACCAAATAATCAATCAAAAGCCCTGTGAGACTTGTTTTACCAGTTCCACCTTTTCCTGCAACAGCTATATTGTATCCCATTTTAAGACTTCCCCCTTAAATCTAGCCACAGAGCCTTATGTACTCTGTTTACTTATTATAATTTAGGTACAGAATGAACACATTCTCCATGTACATCATGAAGTGCTTCCATTAGTCCTTCAGATAAACTTGGATGTGGATGTATTGCATCCCCTACTTGTTCTACAGTTAATCCTAGATGAACAGCAAGTGATAACTCTGTTAATAAATCTGTAGCATGAGGACCTACTACTGCTGCACCTATTATTTTATCTGTTTCTTTATCAGCTATTATTTTTACAAATCCTTGGAAATGTCCTATAGCCTGTGCTTTTCCAAGTCCTCTAAAATCAAATTGACCTACATTGTATTCTACACCTTCAGCTTCAAGTTGTTTTTCAGTTTTACCAACACCAGCAACTTCAGGTTCAGTATAAACACATCTTGGAATTGCTCTATAATCTACTACTTTAGTTTTTCCTAAAGCATTTTCAACTGCAACAATACCTTCTTTAGAAGCAACATGTGCTAAGAAAGGAGTATCTATTATATCACCTATTGCATATATACCTTCTACATTAGTTTCAAGATGCTCATTAACTACTACTTTTCCTCTTTCCATTTCAATTCCTATATCTTCTACTCCAGAATTATCAAGGTTAGGTCTTCTACCAACACATACTAATGCATATTGTGCTTCTATAACCTTTCCATTAGAAAGAGTTGCAACAGCTTTACCATCAACTACTTCACAAGTTTGTACTCCAATACCTGTAATAACTTTAATCTTATCTTTCTTAAATTGTCTAAGTAGTTGTTTAGCTACATCTTTATCTTCATTTAATAGTATCTGGTCAACCATTTCAACTATAGTTACTTCTGTTCCTAAGGCTCTAAAGAATTGCCCTATTTCACATCCTATAACTCCACCACCTACTATTAACATAGACTCAGGTATATCTTCAAGTCCAAGAACTTCATCACTAGTTATTACAATTTTTCCATCATATGGGAACATTCTTGGTACAACTGGAACAGAACCATTAGCTAGTATTATCTTATCCGCTTTTATAGATTCTACTGTTCCATCATCTTTTGTTACTTCTATAGTATTTTTATCAATCAATTTTCCAAAACCATTAACTAGTTTTACGCCTCTTTTTTCAAATAGGAATTCTATACCACTTATTAATTGATTTACAACTTTATTTTTTCTTTCCATTATAGCAGTGAAATTTGGTGTAACTGTACCATCTATCTCTATACCAAAATCCTTTGCTTCCCTCACAGTATTTAATACCCCTGAAGAAGCAAGAAGTGCTTTAGTTGGTATACATCCTGCATTTAAGCAAGTTCCTCCAACTCTTCTTTTTTCAATAACTGTTACCTCTGCACCAAGCATAGAAGCTTTTATAGCTGCTACATATCCTCCTGGTCCACCACCTACTACTACTATTTTCATCCTTAATTCCCCCAAACCTTATAATCTACAATCTTGTAATACTATAAACCTGCGGCATCTAGTATAGCAGGTATATTTTCTTCTGCCCCAATTGCCATTATATGAACACCATCACATAAATCTTCTTCTTTTAATTGTTTGATAAGTTCTCCTGCCATTTTTATTCCCTCACTTACCCAGTTTTCTTTTCCAGCTGCTCTTAATCTTTCGATTTGTTCATCTGGCACAAATATTCCTGGTACATTTGCAGTCATAAATTTAGCCATTCCTGGAGATTTTAAAGGTACTATTCCTGCTAATACCTTACAATCCATATCCCTTGTTAGTTCTCTAAACTTTCTCATTGTATTTATGTCATAAAGTGCTTGAGTTTGGAAAAATTTAGCTCCAGCTTTTATTTTCTTTTGCATTTTTAATAATTGAACTTCTATTGGAGAATATTCTGGAGTTACTGATGCTCCTAGATAAAAATCTGGAGAACCTTTTAATTTATTACCAGCCATATCCGTACCTGCCATTAGAGTTTCAGCAGTTTGAAGTATCCCTACAGAGTCTAAATCAAATACTCCTTTAGCCTGTGGATGGTCTCCTACGCTAGTATGGTCTCCTGTTAATGCCAACAAGCTGTTTATTCCAAATACACCTGCTGACAACATTTCTCCTTGTATAGCTATCCTATTTCTATCTCTCCCCGTTATTTGAATCACTGGCTCTAATCCAGCATCTTTTAGTAATTTACATGTAGCAAGAGAAGTTGCTCTCATAACTGCTGATTGAAAGTCTGTTACATTTGCTGCGTGAACTCTTCCAACTAACGGCTTCGCACATTCAATTAAATGTGAAAGGTCAGTCCCTTTTGGAGGAGCCATCTCAGTAGTAACTGCAAATTTTCCACTCTCTAGTGTTTCTCTTAATAAGCTCATCTCTAATCCCCCTTTTAACCTTCTAAAAAAAACTTTTATGAATTCGCTGTTGCTTCTTTCTTTTTCTTTGCACTTAAGCTTCTTGGATTATTTTGCTTAGAATAGTCTTTTGGTGGTCTTATTTCTGCTAAATTCTCTAATTGCCCTATAGATTCCAATCTTTCATATATTTTTATCCAAGCACAATCATTTTCTGGATTTACTTCACATTTACCATTTTTAGCTCCACCACAAGCCCCATTCATAAGACCTTTAGCACACATAGTTACTGGACATATTCCACCTGTCCAACCAAGTTCACAGTCTCCACAAGCTTTACAAGCTTCTTCATATTCTCCAACCCTTTGTACTTCCCCTATAAACAAAGTGTTGTTAGCTGGATAAACTGGTTTATTTTTTAGGTTTTTAACTATTGTTTGTGTTCCATCTCCACATGCTAAAGATAAAACTGCATCAGCTTCTTTAGTTTCTTCTTTTAGAGCCTTTAAGTCCTTTTTAGACTTTAAAAGGTTACAAGCAGGATCAAGCATTACATATCCTAAGATTTTTTTGCCTTCACCTTCAAGAGTTTCCTTCATTTTTAGAACTTCTTCTTCTCCACCACTCTTACAAGTCGCTGCACATTGATTACAACCAACTAAAACTAGCTTGTCAAAATTCTTTAAGTACCCTAGCACTTCTTCCAATGGTTTATTTTCAGAAATTATCATATCTACTTCCCCCCTAAACCTTCCACAATATCTATCTATTTATTGTTTTGCAACTTACAAGCTTTAACTACGTGTTTTGCAAGTATAGATGTTGTAACTGAACCAACCCCCGCTGGAACTGGAGTTATCATCGATACTTTATTTAAAACTGCATTTGTATCAACATCTCCACATAAATTTCCTTCTTCATCAACATTTATACCAACGTCTATAACTACTGCTCCATCTTTCACAAAACTTTCATCTACCATCTTAGCTCTACCAATAGCTGCTATCAATACGTCTGCTTCCGCAGCTACATCTGATAAGTTTTTAGTCTTTGAATGGCATATTGTAACAGTTGCATGTTCACTTAATAAAAGCATTGATACTGGCTTCCCAACTACCATTGATCTTCCAAGAACTGTTACCTTACTTCCTTTTAAATCAACATTATAATGTTTTAATATTTCTACTACTGCTGTAGGAGTACATGGTGGGAATCCACTCTTATCACCTTCCATGACTTTAGCAGAGTTTATTGGACTAAAACAATCTACATCTTTTTCTGGTGCAATGACATATTTTATAACTTCTTCATTTAAGTGTTTTGGAAGTGGTCTAAAACATAATATACCATTAACATCCTTGTCATCATTAGCTTTCTTTAAAACATCAATATATTCTTCTTGAGTTATATCTTCAGCTAATTCCAACACTTCAGTTGTTATACCAATGTTTTGACATCTTTTTAGTGCTCCTCTTTCATATGATAAATCATCGCTTCTTGCTCCAACTCTAACTATTGTTAGCTTAGGATTTATACCTTCTTTAACTAGTAACTCGACTTCTTTTATTAAGTCTTCACTAATCTTATCAGCTACAGGTTTTCCTTTTATAATCTGTCCTTTAGTTGACATTACTTCCATATATTCACAACTCCCCTACAAGCAAACTTAAATTAATTTATTCTATATACCACATATTAATAACATAGTATTTACTTTCGTCATTTAAAAATTATTTTCCAAGAGCTTTTTCAACTTTAGCATAAACTTCATCACAAGTTTTAACGCCATCTTCAACTAATTTATCTACTTCTGTTTTTACTTTACTAACATATTCTTGATCTTGTATAGAATTTATATTTATAACTACATTTAATTGTCCACCAAGTATAGCAGCTCTTAAACATTGAACCCCTACACCAACATCGCTTATAGCAAGTCTTGAACCTTTATCAACTAAATCTTCATGTAACTTAATAGCTTCATAACAAACTCTTACTATATTTAATGGCACTTCACAAGCAACTTTTAGTGCTTTTTCCATTGTTTCTGCTTTTATTCTTTTTTCTTCTTCTGTTTCTTTAGGAAGCCCATAAGCTTTTGATAATGGTAAGAAACATTCTGCATCATCATCTATCATTTTTAATAAATCTTTTTCTAATTTTCCTGCTTTACTTAATATATCTTTTACACTTTCTTCATACTCAGCATACTTTTTCTTTCCTATTGTAAGATTACATACCATACTCCCTAAAGCCATACCAATTGCACCAACTAGTGCGGCAGCTCCCCCGCCACCTGGTACTGCTTCTTTAGAAGATAGTACTTCTACAAAATCAACACAAGTTTTATCTGCTATTTTCATGATAATCCTCCTTAAAAGGATGTAGGAAAATATCTCAAATTATCTTAGAGATATTTCCTACTCTTTATTTATAAATTAATACACTTAGAATAATCCAGCTATTACTCCGTTTTCATCAACATCTATTTTTTCTGCTGCTGGAACTTTTGGTAATCCTGGCATTTTCATTATTTCTCCAGTAAGTGCAACTATAAATCCAGCCCCTGCTGAAATTGATGCTTGTCTTACAGTTATTCTAAATCCTGTTGGTCTACCTAATTTAGTTTGGTCATCAGTTAAAGAATATTGAGTTTTAGCCATACATACTGGAACTTTAGTAAATCCAAGTTTTTCTAAGTTAGCTATTTCTTTATCAGCTTCTGGAGTATAATCTACACCATCTGCTCCATAAATCTTAGTAGCTATAGCATTTATCTTATCTTTTATAGATAAATCATCTTCATAGCAGAATCTAAAATTATTTTCTTCTTCATCTAATAATCTTAAAACTTCTTTAGCTACTGCGATTCCACCTTCTCCACCTTTTGCCCATACTTCAGAAAGAGCAACATTAACGCCTAATTCTTTACACTTGTCTTCAACAAGTTTAAGTTCAGCTTCAGTATCAAGTGGGAATCTGTTTATTGCAACAACTGCTGGTAATCCATATACTTGAGTTATGTTTTCAACATGTTTTAATAAGTTTGGAAGTCCTTTTTCAAGAGCTTCTAGATTTTCTTCATTTAAATCTGTTTTAGCAACTCCGCCATTGTATTTTAATGCTCTTACAGTAGCAACTATTATAACAGCATCTGGTTTTAAGTTTGCCATTCTACATTTTATATCTAAGAATTTTTCTGCTCCAAGGTCAGCACCGAAACCAGCCTCAGTTATTACATAATCTGCAAAGTGCATAGCCATTCTTGTAGCTATAACAGAGTTACATCCATGAGCTATATTTGCAAATGGTCCACCATGTACAAATGATGGTGTTCCTTCAAGAGTTTGAACTAGGTTTGGTTTTAAAGCATCTTTTAATAATGCAGCCATAGCACCATTAGCTTTTAATTGTCTAGCTGTTACAGGTGCACCTTCGTAGCTATATCCAACTATTATGTTTCCTAATCTTTCTTTTAAGTCAGCTATATCACTTGCCAAACAGAAAGCTGCCATTATTTCAGAAGCAACAGTTATATCAAATCCATCTTGTCTAACTGCTCCATCACCTTTTTTACCCATACCATCAACGATATTTCTAAGTTGTCTATCGTTCATGTCTACACATCTTCTCCAAGTTATTTTCTTAGGGTCTATTCTAAGTTCATTTCCTTGGTGAATATGATTGTCAAGCATAGCAGCTAAAAGGTTATTAGCAGCTCCTATAGCATGAAAATCTCCAGTGAAGTGTAAGTTTATATCTTCCATAGGAACAACTTGTGCATATCCTCCACCAGCTGCCCCACCTTTAACACCAAATACTGGTCCTAGAGATGGTTCTCTTAAAGCAACTAATACATTTTTATCTAATTTTGCAAATGCATCAGCAACACCGATAGTAGTAGTAGTTTTTCCTTCACCTGCTGGAGTTGGGTTTATAGCTGTAGTTAATATTAACTTAGCTTTTTTCCCAGTTTCTCTTTTTAGTAGATTGTAGTCAACTTTGGCTTTGTATTTACCATATAGTTCTACATCTTCTTCACCTAGTCCTAATTTTTTTGCAACCTCTCTAATATCTTGAGGCTTAGCTTCTTGAGCTATTTCAATGTCAGATTTAAATCCCATAACTGAATCTCCTCCCACAACCTAAATAGATTTAAAATATAATTTTTGTATAAATTGTATTAATATGTAAAAATTATATTTTATAAGATAATTATACATGTAAAATTGCTTAAAAACTAGCTACTAAGCCATTAAAATATCTTTACTTAATAGCTAGTCATTTATCTAATTAATCATTCATTACCTATCTAATACCTATTTATTACCTTTAACCAACAAACCAATTATAAATCAAAATTTCTATTTATCTTTAAGTGACATTAATTTCTCTTTTATTTCTTTAATTTGTGCTTTTGTTGTTTCACTAGAATCATATGGAGATTGATTAGCTCTATCAGAATCTATAACATCTTGATTGTAATAGATAAATCCTAAAGATTCGCCATCTTCTAAGTTTTGTATTATAAATTCTTCATCTTCTTTATTTCTGATTTTGTTACCTACAACAAATACCTTATTTACGCCTATATCATGACCAAGTTTTTTAACTTTTCTATAGGTTTGTAGACTTCTTTCACCTGGCTCTACAACTACTATAAAAGCATCTACACCTTGAGCTGTTCCTCTTCCTAAGTGTTCAATTCCAGCTTCCATATCCATAACAACTACATCTTTATTTTGTAGTATTAAATGAGAACAGAGTCTTTTTAAAAGAACATGCTCTGGACATACACATCCAGTACCACCAGAATCTACTGTTCCTAATGTAAGTAATCTCACTCCATTGTATTCTTTACAGAAATTTTCAGGTATATCGTCTACTTTAGGATTCATCTTAAACATTTTTCCAAATGAACCTACAGAAGCTGCTGTTCTATCTGAAACTAACTTTTTCATTTCTGATATAGGTACTATTGATTCATATACTTCTTTTGGAAAACCTAGTGCTAAAGCTAAATTAGCATCAGGGTCGGCATCAACAGCAACAACTCTGTATCCGTCTTCAGCAAACATTCTAGAGAGCATTGAAGAAAAAGTCGTTTTACCTACTCCACCTTTACCTGTTATTGCTATCTTCATAATCCCTACCACCTTTATTACTATTTGCTTTTTATTTTATTTATTTATTTTTTAGTGTAGTTATCTATTTTTTAAACACTAAAAATAAACTACAGCTAGTCCTTACAGGAACCAATTACATTTACCCTACTAGCTTTTCAAAGCAGCATGTATAGTTTTAGTATTCTTCATTATATTGTTTATATTTTATTTATTCAGTATATTCATTGTATTTCGATATTATTTTCTTTAATATTTGACTTTATTCAACCATAAAATCTTCATTTAGATATAAAATCGTTTTTTCTAAGCCTCTAGCCATTTTCTAAGCTTCTGCTTCAACGCCCATTTTTTCTTCAACTAATGCTTCGAAGTGAACACGTTTCTTTTCTATATCTTCTATTATTGTAGCTGCTAACTCTTTTGGATTTGTATTTACAGTAAATGTTGCACCAACTTTATCTTTTAATTCGCTAGTTAATATATCTACTGCTCTTGAAGAACCAGCTATTGGAGGCATTATTCCTAGATAAGTGTCTATACCAGAAGCTACAACATAACATCCTATAGCAACTGCTTTTTCTGACATCCACTCTGGAGCTATACCTACAACTGGAAGGTCACACATATCCATATCTAAGTATTTAGCTGCTGCTCCAACTAAATCTAATATACGGCTTATATCAACGCAAGAACCCATATGTAGTACTGGTGGGATTCCTACTAATTTACAGACAGTTGCAAGACCTTTACCTGCATATTTTTCTGCTGCATCAGTTTCCATTAAACCAAATTTTGCTGCTGCTGAAGCACCACATCCTGTAGTAACTACTATTATGTCGTTTTTAATTAACTCTTTCATTATTGTTACATGAGCTTCATTTGAAACTCCTTTAGCGTTGTTACATCCAACTACACCAGCTGCTCCTCTTAATACTCCAGATTTTAAACAGTCTGTTAATGGCTTAACTGTTCCTGCTGGATCTATATGAGAGTTTACAACTCTGTCTAATTGATTTACTACTGCTTCTACACTATACCCAACTGTTGCCCCTGATTTTAATTCAGGTATAAGTACTTTTGATTTATCTCTATTTTTAAAGTTTAAGATAGCTTCTTTAACTATTGATTTAGCATCATCAAGAGCTTGTTCTTCTCTAAATTCAATATAAGTTGAACCTGTTATTTTAGCTTTTGGAGAAGTTGTTACAAACTTAGTATGGTAACAATCTGCTACTCTAGCTAGTGCAGGGAATATACATTGAACGTCAACTATTACAGCTTCAACTGCTCCAGTTACTATTGCAAGTTCTTGTTGATGGAAGTCTCCTGCTATTCTTACACCATGTCTCATTGTAATTTCATTACCTGTACAACACATACCAGCTAAGTTTATTCCATCTGCTCCAACTTCTTTAGCTAAAGCTACTAAGTCTGGTTCTTCTGAAGCTAAAACTATCATTTCTGATAATGCTGGCTCATGTCCATGTAATATTATATTAACTTTATTTTCTTCTAATACTGCTAAGTTAGCTTCTGTTCTTCTTGGTACTGGAGTTCCAAATAAGATATCGCTTAGACGAGTACCTATCATAGAACCACCCCAACCATCAGCCATAGAAGTTCTTAGACTCATGTGTATTAAACTATCTATATCACCAGTACATCCTATATGAGTAGAGTGCATTATTGTTGCAATTTCTCTATCTATAGCTCTTGGTTCTATAGCATATTCTTTCCATATTTTTTGTCTTGGTTCTGGTGCATTTTTTATAAATCTTAATGTCCCAAAAGGTTTACCAAATTCCATTAATGCAATTTCTGCCACTTCATGTGCTACATCATAGATATCTCTACCTTCTGTTTCTACATCCCATTCTTTAGCTAAATTAATTAACTTAGCTTCGTCTCTTATTTTATAGTTTCCATTTGGATCAGCTAATGCTAATGTATGTGCTATATCTCTAGCATGGTCTGAATGGGCAGCTGTCCCACCAGCAACCATTCTTGCAAAGTTTCTACCTACTATAGTATGCTCATCTGCTCCACATAACCCTCTTGGAGTTTTAGGACTTATTCTACATGGTCCCATTCCACATATTCTACAGCAAACCCCTTGAAGACCAAAACCACATTGTGCTTTAAAGCCTGCTTTTCTATCATACATTGTTTCTACGCCTTCTTCTCTAGCTTTTGCTATCATCTTCTGGCTGTTTAAATCAATTGTTAACATTTTTTCATCCATATTCCTATCCCCTTTTTTTGATTTTTAAAATCCCCCAGGTGACTGACTTCATGTCATAAAATAATAAAATAAATGCTTTCTAAGTTGATTATATACTAATTTTCAGCACTTTGCTTTAGATTTAAATATTTTTTTAACAAAATTAGATAATACATAAAAATTTTATTTTTAATGCCTAATTTAAGTTAATTTAACTGCTTATTTTTGGCTATTTTTTAATACTTAAGCCTACTTTTTTGATACTTTAGTTTAATTAAATTATGTTTTGATTTTTTAAAATCAATTTTGAATTATTTCTAGTCAATTTTTTGATATTACATCTTATTTGTGTGTTTGTTATTTCTCACTACTTTTTTGGACTTGTTACAGATTTTTACTCCCTATACCATAATTAGTAAAAACTTCTTAGAATAGCATTTTTTGGACTAATTTTTTGAATTTTTTTATTTTTCCTACTTTAATATTAATTATAGCTTCAAATTGAACATTTGTATATATTCATTTGAAGCTATAATTATTTTTTATATAAAATTTTTTTAATATTGCATTAATTCAGATATTATGACTACTTTTTATCTTTTAATGCATCTATTTTACACACTTAATGTTTTTATTTCATACTTTTCGCTACAATAGCTCCATATGCAATAGAGTATAATTTAGATTCATGTGAATCAGCTCTTGATACTAAAACTATAGGAGCTTTTGCACCCATAATTATACCTGCTGATTTAGAATCTGCCATATATGTAAAGGCTTTTCCTATTCCATTACCAACTTCTATTGTTGGAACCAATATAATATCTACATCTCCAGATACCTCACTCTTAAATCCTTTTATCTCGCTAGCTTCTTTTGAAACTGCTAAGTCAAAAGCTAAAGGACCTTCTACAATTACATTATCTCCAAATTCTCCTGCTTGACAAGCTTTTGCTAACATATCTGCATCTACAGTAGCTTGCATTTTAGGATTTACTTTTTCCTTAGCTGCTAAGCATGCAACTTTTACAGTTTCCATACCTAAAGATTTTGCTGCTTTTATAGAATTTTTTAATATTTTTGCCTTTTGTTCATAGTCAGGAGCTATATTCATTCCTCCATCTGTAGTTATCAACAGCTTATGGTATTTTTCTAACTCATATACCATAACATGGCTTAATAAACTATCAGTTCTAAGACCATAATCTTTATTTAACACTTCTTTTAATATAACAGATGTATCTAATAAGCCTTTCATTACAAAATCAGCTTCTTTACTTGATACTAATTTAACTGCTATTTCAGCACAGTCTTTAATATCATCCTTGTCAATAATTTTAATTCCACCCAAATCAAATTCTATTTCTTTTGATATTTCTCTTATCTTTCCTTCATTTCCAACTAATATAGGAGTAATTATATTTCTTTCTACAGCATCCTTTATCGCCATTAAAACTTCTTTGTCGTGAGCTGCTGCTACAGAAAGTACTATTTTTTCTCCTCCTTTAAGCTGCTCTAAAATATCATCTAATTTCTTTATCAAAAGTAACCCCTCCCTTATATATATTTAACTAAATAATACCATATTTGATATATCTTTTCTCAATTTATTTTTTATGTTCTAAAAAATTTGTATAACTAAAATCTGCTTTAATATTTAATTATTACAAGTTCAAGATATTTATGAAATATAATATTACAAAGAGTAAATAAAGGTAAAAAGCTCCCAAACGAAGTAAATAAAAAAGTGGTACAACATAATAAATGTTCTACCACTCTTAATTAATAAAATTTAATAACATCAAATAAAACTCACTAACATCAAATCCAACCTAATAAAATAAAACCTAATAGAATCTAATACAGTTTAACAACATTCTTACTTGTTTATACCAAGCTCTCTTAAACAAGCAATCGTAATCTCATCCTGTGGATTTAATTCATAAGCTCTTTCTATATAGTAAGTTGCATCATCAATATCACCATTGTTTAAGTAAGCCATACCTAAATTACAAAGAATTTCTGGGTCTTCTTTTATCTTGGCAGCTTGCTCAAAATACTCTATGGCTTTATCTAAATTATTTTTAGAAGCTTCACAAAGCCCTAATTCAACTATAGCATCTACTTGCTTAGGTTTTATTACTAATATCTTCTCAAAATACATTTTAGCCTGCTCTATTTCGCCCATACCCTTATATCCTAGTCCTATCATAAACAGTAAATTCCACCAATCCATATGTTCTTCTTCTAATGGCAGTAGTTTTTCTAATCCTTCTTTGAACTTACCATGGAATATAAGTGTATATCCTTCTTCATACTGTACTTTAAAATCCATCTTTCCTAAATTTTCTTGTATTTCAGCCACTAAGTCAGCATCTAGACCTAATCTTAATGCATCTTCCCATGTCAGTTTAGTCTTTAAATATTGACCTTGATTATAATAATGATAACCTAAATGATAATAACCTAATGCAAAATCACTATCAATATCTATTATCTTTTCAAGTTTGGCCATCGCTTCAAGTAAAAATGCATTCATAGCCTTATCATCTAGGTCTTTTTGATATTGTTTTGCTATCTCTTGGCACACAATTGCATAATTATACATTGCATCTAAATCATCTGGATACATAGTTATAAATGCTTTTATATATATTAAAGAATCTGTATGTTCACCAATCTCAAAGTACTTTCTAGACATGTATCCCATATATGCTTTTAAATCTAAGTTAATATCCTTAGCCAAAGCATCTAAAAACTTTTCATATTCTCCATTGTTTTTAAATTTACTATCTATACCAATTATATATATCATTGCATCTGCTATAGACATTGAGTTTAACTTATCTTGAGCAGTTTTTTCTTTTATTCCTTTTACTAGCACCTCATTTTTTATAGGTACATCTAGTCCACCTTTTGGCACATCATAACTCTTTAATTTAAATTCTCCACCATGCTTTATAGTTATAAAAGCTAGTTCTTCTGCCTTCTTTAGCAAATATTTTTCTATTTTAAAATCCATTTTTTCCTCCTAAATACTTAAATTTCTACTTTATGAGTTTTAGATTTCTCAAATATTTTTTTATCATCGTATTCAAATAAGACTATGTTTTCTTCTTCTCTTATTTCTGTATTTATATTATTTTTTAAATCCACAATATTAAATTTAAACGGTTCAAAATGAACATATTTTATTATATGTTTTGCTGGTTTATCAACAAAATTAGGTAGATATGTTGATAAGTTATCATTATCTTGTAAAAATACATGACATCTATTCTTAAAGTCATCCACATCTAACTTATTAAAAAACTGTGGTATATTTGATGTCTTACCTAGCGAAATATAGTCATATTTTAATATATCATTAAATACATCATTGTCTATATTTATTTTTTCATTATAGAAATCCAGTAATATTTTGTATAATTGATTTTTCCCCTGTGCCAAGTCAAAATACCCATTTTCATCAAAGTACTTAGCAAAAGTTTCAAAAAATTTAAAAGGACTTTGTTTGTAAAATCTGCCTATAATATATCTCATGGACAACACAAAGTTTTTAGAATTGTAGTATCTCTCAAGTATATCTTCTATATCCTTTAATTTCAATGTTTCTTCATAGCTTATATAATTATTGTATAAAAACTCATATGGAGCATAATCCTTATATTTAAATCCATGCTCATCTGCTACCTTTCTCATACCTGTACCCTTAATCATCTTTAAGAAGCCTAATTGTAAGTGTTCTATCCCTAGATTAAATACATCATTAAATGAGTTCTCAAAGCTTTCATAATCCTCATAAGGAAGTCCTGCAATTAAGTCTAAGTGCTGATGTATATTTCTATAAGATGCTACTGTCTGCACAACATGAGATAACTTTTTAAAATCATCTCTTCTTCCTACTGCATCAAGTGTTTTTTCATTTGTTGACTGTACTCCTATTTCAAACTGGAAAAGCCCTTCTTTACAGTCAGCCAAAAACTCAATCATCTTGTCATCTATCAAATATGCTGTAACTTCAAAATGATAGGTTGTATATTCATTATCATTTTTCATAAGAAAATCCATAATTTCCATAGCCACTTTTTTATTTGCATTAAAAGTTCTATCAATAAATTTAATTTGTGAGACTCTTGCATCTATTAAAGCTTTTAAATCCCTTTTTATTCTATCTAAGCTGAAATATCTCAGACCAGGAATGGTAGAAGATAAGCAGTATTGACAATTAAACGGACAACCTCTTGACGACTCATAATATACTATTCTATTTTCATATTCCTTTGGATTTAAATTTTCATAAGGACTAGGAATCTCGTCCAAATTTTGAAGAAGTTCCATAGGTTTATTTGCTATTATCTCGCTTCCTTGTCTATATACCAATCCGTCTACATTTTTTATTTCTTTCTTTCCTTTAAGATGAAGCACTAAATCTCTAAAAATTAATTCTCCTTCTCCATAAAGTATATAATCTACAAAATCGTATTTTTTCATTGCCTCATAGCTATCATAACTCACTTCTGGACCGCCCAAAGCTATTTTAGTATTTGGTCTAATTTTTTTTAGATTGTCACAAAGTTTAACTATATCTCCTATATTCCAGATATATGTTGAGAATAAAATTATATCATATTCATTTTTGTATATATCTTTTAAAATATAATCTAAGTCATTGTTTATCGTATATTCTTTCATGTCAACTTCTATTAAATCCCTTACAAATTCTTTTAGGTATCTTATAGCTAAATTTGTATGAATAAACTTAGAATTCAACGTTGTTAATAAAATTTTCAAATATTTCTCACCTCTTTTTAATATTATACTGCTTTTTGTACCCCTTATAGGTTAAAATAGTATATGTAAAGTCTATATAACATTTATATAATTAGATTATTAATTTCAAGTAATATGAGGAAAGGAAGTTTTTTATGGAATTAATTGAAAAAGTATCTATCAACTCTTTATCAAAAAGAGATTTACTGCTTATTATAAAGTCTCTTGAATACACTAATGAAAATACCCAAATTAGTGATTTTATCGACCTTAGAAATAATATAGTAAAAGAATTATGTTTCTTAACTGACACTAAAGAAAAAGATTTTTTGGATTACTTAGAAAAAAACAGTAATCTCTAGTAACCTAAACCTTTTTAAACTTTAATATATAAATACCTGATTTAGAATTTATCTTTATGCTTAATATATTATCACTAAAGGTTTTCGACATAACTGTTATTTGATTAAATATGGGGTCTATTGTAGTATCGCCTTCTTCAAGGCTTATAAGACCACTTGGGTCTATTTTTTTATTATACATTTTAACCCCAATTTTATATTTTCTCAACTTAACAACATATTCTGACATAGAAAAAATAAAATCTATATTATCTTCGTTTAATTCAGTCTCTTCACCTAAAATAGATAATATAGATTTTTTTATGCTTTTAATTCCTTGATTTTCTACATTTCTGTTTTCTATATAAATATCATATAAAATATTTAAAACACTTGGTAGAATACTTTCTTCATCATAATCTTCATATTTTAAATCAATATATTTATCAATTAATTGTATTGTGCTTATCCTTGCCATCTGAAACTTTACAATATCAGACTTGTCTAATTGTATAGAAAAACCTATTATCTTGTCTTTAATATTTTGTAGTAATTCGACATATTCAATTTTACTGTTATTTATAAGATTGTGCATGATAGAATTATACGCTACAGAACTTAATAAATAATCAAATAAAGATTCTTCTTTTTTAAAGTAACTCACATATTTTTTTATTAGTTTAACAACCTCATCTTCACTTTTTTGAATATTAGTATTTGATAAAATTAATGGTAATAAAATATTTAAAAAATTGACATTACCTATTTTTTCTCCATAAAATCTAAAGTAAATAAGTTCATCTTTCAATCTCTTTTCGTCTATATATACACATCTTTGAGTTTTATCATCTATTAAGGATTTTGTATTTATTATAATTAAATCTTTAAGAGCCTTACTTCCATTATTAAAAGAAGATGTGTAGACTTTTTTTATTAATACGTCATTCATAAATATATCCTTTCTCAAAAACTTAATTTAAATATCCTGCTATTAAAAAAAAAGAGACAGCCCGTTAAGAAGCTGTCATATATAGGGGGATAGTAGTGTACAAAAATCATTGTAATCTACTATCTATATATTATTATACGATACTACTTTTTTATATGTAAAGCATCAGTTTTCGACATCCCTATATTCTACAGTTATACAAATTGCGTACTAAGTTCAATTTTATTCTTTTTATTTCAACATTTTATTGTGTTACATTCTTTCTGGAGCGTGCATTCCCAACAGTTTCAGAGAATTTTCTAAAGTTTGCTTTGTAGCTAGCACCAAGGCAAGTCTCGATTTTCTAATCTCTAAATTTTCCACTAAAATTGGATTGTCATGATAAAATTTATTGAACGCTTGAGCTAAATCTAGCATAAATCTTGTAACTATGTGTGGCTCATTCTTCTTTAGAGCAAGTAAAATATTTTTATTAAATGATTCTATAACTCTAAGAACTTCTGCACTATCTTCGTCAGCCAATAGACTATAATCTATATCAGAAGTGATTTTTTCTTCTGCTTTTCTTAAAACTGCACAGCATCTAGCATGTGTATATTGAACATATGGTCCAGTCTCTCCATCAAAGCTCAATGTTCTTTCCCATGAGAAAGTATAGTCTTTTATTCTACTATTAGATAGTTCTTGGAATACTACAGCCCCAACACCTACTTGTTTAGATATTTCATCTACATTTTTAGCATTTGGATTTTTAGCTAGTATAATATCCTTAGTTTTATCTATAGCTTGATTTAATGCATCTTCTAAAAATACAACTCTTCCTTTTCTAGTTGACATAGTCCCTTCTTCAAGAGCTACCATACCAAATCCAACATGCACCAAGTCTTTTGCCCATTCATATCCCATAAGCTCAATTACTTTAAACCATTGTTGGAAGTGTAGGTTTTGTTGAGAACCAACTACATATATACACTTATCAAAATCATAAGTTTCTTTTCTATATATTGCAGCAGCTAAATCTCTTGTCATATATAATGTTGAACCATCATTCTTAGTAATAAGTGCTGGTGGCATCTTATATTCTTCTAAATCAACGATTCTTGCACCTTTAGACTCTTGTAAAAGATTTTTTTCTTCTAATAATTCTATCACTCTGTCCATCTTATCAGAATAGAAACTTTCACCTGCTAGAGAATCAAATTCTATATCTAAAAGTTTATATACTCTACTAAATTCTTTTAGACTTTCATCTCTAAACCACTGCCATAATTCTTTTGCTTCTTCATCACCATTTTCTAATTTAGTAAACCATGCTCTTGCTTCATCTTCCATTTCTGGATGTTGTTCAGCTTCCTCGTGGAATCTTACATATAATTTCAATAATTCTGGGATTGGATTAGATTCTACTACTTCCTTTTCTCCCCACTTTTTAAAGGCCACTATTAACTTACCAAATTGAGTTCCATAGTCACCTAAATGATTTATTCTTATAGTTTTGTATCCTTGTGATTCATATATCTTATATAGAGCATTACCTATTACTGTAGTTCTTATATGCCCTATATGGAAAGGTTTTGCTATATTTGGAGAAGAGTATTCAACTATTACAGTTTTATCTTTTCCAAAATCGCTACAACCATAATTTTCTTTTTCATCTAATACTTTTTTGATTACAGTTTCTGCTAATTGAGATTTGTTTACAAAAAAATTCACATATCCGCCTAGTTGTATTACTTTTGTTATCTCTCCACTAGCTTCTATACTTTCTGCTAATTCACTTGCTATCATGTTTGGAGCTTTTCTAAATACTTTAGCTAGTTTAAAGCATGGAAAAGCATAGTCACCCATGTCCTTGTTTGGTGGAACTTCTATAAGTGCCTCTATCTCTTCTATCGACAATTCTTCTATTTTCTCTTTAAGGCAATTTGATATTGCTACCTTGAAATCTTGCATCTTGTTGCTCCTCTCTACATTGTTCCTGGTTTATATTGTGCTTATCTCTTTATGTTAAATCAAATTCCGTGTTTTTTCAAGTATTTCATTACATGGCAAAACACTTTAATAATTATGTTTTCTGTATCTATTAAAAATACTATAATTACAGTTTTTATCCATACCATTATTGACTTTCTATAAGTCTTTTTCACTCTTAACTTTTATTCCTTCTTCTTCTAGTAACTTTGCTGTAATACCTTTCCCTGGTATTTTTTTACCTGAAAAACTACCATCATACACTAGATTACATCCACAAGAGGGGCTACCCTCTTTTAGTATTGCTTCGCTACATACATATAACTTTGCTATTTTTAGAGTTTCTTCAGCACCTCTTACAAAGTTTTCTGTTACATCTTTATAATCTTCTTTTGTGATTACTTTCCCATCAACTATCTCAGCAGGTGGTCTTGGTGTAGATAGACCACCTAACTGTTCTGGACATACAAGGATAAAGTCTTTACCTTTTAGGTATTCTTTTACTTCTTTATTTTCATTATTATCGCCACTATATTTACAATTTATTCCTATTAAACATGCAGATACTAATATCATAAAAATGTGCTCCTATACAAATTATTTTAGTTTAACAATTGTTACTCCTGCTCCACCTTCTCCATACTGGCCACCTCTTTGTGATTTTACATGTCTATTTTTTCTTAAAATATCTTGTAGTCCTGCTTTTAGCACTCCTGTACCAATTCCATGTATTACTGTTACAGATTCTAGCCCTGCTACATATGCATCATCTAGATATTTTTCAACTTCCATTATAGCTTCTTCTAAATTTAAACCTCTAAGGTCAACTTCACTTTTTATATTTCCAGATTTTGCCCTTATGATATTTCTTGTTGATTTAGTAACATTTTTTGAAACATCCTTGTGAGATTTTTGTAACGATTTAAAAGGTAGAGTCATCTTCATTATACCAATTTGCACTACTGCTTCTTTTCTCTTTTTGTCTACAGAAACCACACTACCATTTTGATTTAAAGTTATTACTTTAACTTCTTCTCCTGGTTTTAGGTCTTTTATTTCTTTACTTGAAACCTTTGGAACTATCATACTTTTTACTGTTGGTTGAAGACTTCCCATAGAACTAGTCAATTCTTTTCTAAGTTCTTCTATTTTACGATTTTTTTCTTTAGAAGCTCTTTCTTGTTCTAAACTTCTAAGTTCCTTTATTATAAGGTCTACTTCTTCCTTAGCTTGTCTTGTTATTGAAAATGCTTCTGATTTAGCCTTTTCAATCATCTTATCTCTTTGAGTAACTAATTTTTCAAGTTTTTCGTCGTATTCTACTTTTAGTCTTTCTATCTCTTCCTTCAGTCTTTCAGCTTCTTCTCTATCTTCAATAGCTTTGATTCTATTCTTTTCAACATTTTGTAATACATCTTCTAAAGCTATGTTATCTGTATTTATATATTCTTTGGCACGTGAAATTACATAGTCACTAAGTCCAAGCTTTCTGGAAATCTCAAACGCATTTGATTTTCCAGGAACACCTATAAGTAACTTATATGTTGGACTTAAAGTTTCTATATCAAATTCAACTGCTGCGTTTTCTACACCAGATTTAGTAAGAGCATAATTTTTAAGCTCACTATAGTGAGTAGTTGCTATACATTTCGCTCCTACAGAGTTTATATCTTCTAATACTGCTATTGCAAGTGCAGCTCCCTCAACAGGGTCTGTTCCTGCTCCTAATTCGTCAAATATAACTAAAGAGTCTGCTGTTACGTTTTTTAGTATTGATACTATATTTGTCATGTGAGATGAAAATGTAGATAAACTTTGCTCAATACTTTGTTCATCTCCTATATCTGCAAATACATTATCATACACACACATACTACTTCCATAATCAGCAGGTATGTGAAGTCCACTTTGTGTCATAAGCGCAAATAAGCCTACAGTTTTTATTGTAACTGTTTTACCACCTGTATTTGGACCTGTTATTACCAATGTGTGGAAGTCTCTTCCTAAATAAATAGTATTTGCCACTACTTTTTTCTTATCTAATAGTGGATGTCTTCCATTTTTTATATTTAAATATTTATCCTCATTTAATGTAGGTTCTATACCTCTCATTTGTATAGAAAGTTTTCCTTTTGAAAATGCAAAGTCTAATCTTCCGAGTATCTCTTGATTGGAAATCAAATCTTCACTTACTTCTCCAACCATTGCAGAAAGTTCTGATAAAATTCTCTCTATCTCTTCTTGCTCTCCTAATTTTAGCTGTCTTAACTCATTGTTCATCTCTACTATAGTCATTGGCTCTATAAAAAGTGTCGCACCAGAAGATGACTGGTCATGTACTATACCAGCTACTTGCGACCTATATTCAGATTTTACAGGTACTACAAATCTATCACCTCTTAGAGAAATTATGGCATCTTGTAAGTATTTTTGATAAGTAGTTGAACTTATTATTGAATTTAATTTAGACCTAATGGATTGATTTTTTTGAGCTATTCTTCTTCTGATATCTCTAAGTGTACTTGAAGCATTGTCAGATATTTCTACTTCACTTATTATCGCATTGTATATCTGGTCTTCTATATCTTTATATACATATAGAGAATTTGATAGAGATTGTATTATTGGATAATTAAAATCTTCTTCATCACTGCTAGACAGACTATTTTTTAATCTTCTAGCTACTCTTAAAGTATCCGCTATCATAATTAAACTTCCTGGGTCAAGAGATGCACCTATATAGGCTCTTTTAACCTTATCTTCTATATCATGAATACCATCCAAACCTACTGAACCTCTCTTTATAATAATTGATTGAGCTTCACTAGTTTCTTCTAGCATGGACTTTACTTCTACAAAATCAGTATTTGGAACTAAACTTTCTATATATTTTAGACCTAAAGAAGATGAGGCTTTCTTCTTTAATAAATCTATTATTTTATTGTATTCTAGAACTCTTAACGATTTCTCATTCATTTTTCTATATTCACCATCCTCAATATTTTAACTTTTTTCTTTAATATCTAAAATGTATGCTTTCCAAGCATTTTCAATAAAAACTGCAAGTTTTATTTCTTTTTTATTTCTAAATTTATTATATTTTTTCTCTTTTAGATATATTTTAAACATATTTTGTATTATACTATGTATGTAGCTATCTATATATTATACATAAACATGCTTTATTTGTAATATAATCTGTTAAAAAATCTTCTTTAATATTTTTTAAAGGAGTTTATTTTAGCTTATTTTATAAAAATAGCTACTTATATAGATAAATTAAGGAGGAACACAAGTCATGGGAAACGTATTAGAAGGATTAAAGCCAGAAAATGTTTTTAAAAACTTTGAGAAAATATCTCAAATTCCTAGAGGTTCTGGAAACGAGAAAGGCATAAGTGATTATTTACTTAGCTTTGGTAAAAATTTAGGGCTTGAAACTATCCAAGATGAAAGTTTAAACATAATAATAAGAAAGCCTGCTACAAAAGGATATGAAAATTGTCCAGGAGTAGTTCTTCAAGGACATATGGATATGGTTTGTGAAAAAGAAAAGAATGTTGAACATGATTTTCTTAAAGACCCTATAAAATTAAGAATTAATGGTGATATGATATACGCTACTGGAACTACTCTTGGAGCTGACAATGGTATCGCTGTTGCTATGGGTATGGCTATATTAGAAGATAATACTTTAGAGCATCCAGCATTAGAAGTTTTAGTTACTGTTAATGAAGAAGATGGTATGAACGGTGCTGATGCATTAGACCCAAGCTTAATCAAAGGTCAATATATCTTAAACATGGACTCCGAGGAAGAAGGATACCTGTTAGTTAGTTGTGCTGGTGGTAAAACTTGTGTTGTTAGTCTACCTGTTGAGTACAAAGAAGTTGGAGCTGACAAACAAGCTTTATTAGTTGAAGTTACTGGATTATTAGGTGGACATTCTGGTATGGAAATTGTTTTACAAAGAGCAAATGCTAACAAAGCAATAGCTAGAGTATTAAGCGTACTAGATGTTGATTACGAATTGGTTTCAGTTGATGGTGGTACTAAGCATAATGCTATACCTCGTGAAGCTAAGTGTGTAATAGCCGTTGATAAAGCTGATGTTGAATCTGCTAAAAAACAAATAAATGATATTTTAACTGCATTTAAACATGAGTTTACTACTTCTGACCCTGATATGGCTTATTCAGTAGTTGAAACTTCTGCAACTAAAGCTCTTACTAAAGACTGCAAAGAAAAAGTTATTCAAATGTCAAGCTTAACTCCTCACGGTGTTCAATCTGTAAGTCTTGATATAGAAGGGCTAGTTGAAAGTTCTACTAACTTCGCTATAATTGAAACTAAAGAATCTACTATTGAATTCTTAACTTCTGTTAGAAGTTCTGTTATGTCTATTAGAGATGAGATAGCTGATAGAATAAGACTTTTAGCTCAAGCTTTAGGTGCTAACTATGGTCTTACATCTCAATATCCAGCTTGGGAATTTAAAAAAGGTTCTAAATTAGAAAAAATATGTAGTGAAACTTACGAGAAATTAACTGGTAAAGTTCCTACTGTTATGGCTCTACATGCTGGTCTTGAGTGTGGATTATTACTTGATAAACTTCCTCATGCTGAAGCTATCTCTATAGGACCAGATATGTTTGATGTTCATACTCCAAAAGAACACGTTAGTATACCTTCTATTGCTAATGTTTGGGATTATGTTATTGAAATATTAAAATCTATGAACCAATATTAAGACTAAGTTTTAAGAGATTTTAATTCTAAGTAAATCTATATAAAATTAACCCTGTAAATTAAGACTAATGTTAGCATCAAGTTTAATTTTAGCATTAATTTATAGAAATAAAGCCTAATGATGATAATAACATACATCATTAGGCTTTATTATTTTCACTTTAAAAAGATTTATTATATACTTTCTATTTAGAAATTTATTATATTTTTATACTTCATCTTATATAAATTAACACTTCTATTTTATTTACAATTATACAAAACTCGTTCAATTATATCTTATTTCTAATTTCTATAGTAAATCTTTCTAAAAATTATACTTCTACTATTTTAAATTTATTTCTTCCTTGCTTCTTAGAATCATAAAGAGCATCGTCTGCCATTTTGTATAATTCATCATATTTCTGTCCATATTTTGTTATCGCTACACCCATACTTATAGATACACTTTTTCCATTTGGTAACTTTATAAGGTGAATCTGTTCATATACATAATTACATTTAGCGACAAGTTCTTCCTTATTTATTATATCTCTAATGTAGATACTAAATTCGTCTCCACCCAAGCGACCTACAATATCATCTTTTTCAAAACTTCTTTCAAGCATTTTTGCAACATCAATTAATACTTCATCTCCAACTAAATGTCCATAATTGTCATTAATAGACTTAAAATAATCGATATCTAAAATTAGCAAAGCTCCGTTTTTGTTAGGAGATAAAGTCGATAAACTTTCTGCTGTTAACTTTCTAATATATGCTGCATTAAAAATATTTGTTAAACCATCTTTTTGAGCCTTATCCAGTAACCTATCCTTTTCCTCTTTTTCAGAATCAATATTAGATATTTTTCCAATTACATACACTGGTACATTTTTTTCATTATAAATTATTTTTGAAGTAATCCTAATCCAGTGACAATTACCATCAGAGCAGAGAGAATACATTTCAGTAGTCCCATTTTCCTGTGATTTGATTACATCAGAAAACTTTTTATTATATTCTATTTCAATTTCACTCATAGTACTATTATCACTCTTACTTATACCATAATAAGTACTAATTCCTTTCCCTTTCATAGAAACTATCAATTTATCTTGTCTATAATCATATTCAAAAAAGTATTCACTTGCCATTTCATACACTTCAGAGTGCTTTTTAAGTTCCAAAGAGATTTTCTGATTCATACTTTTACGTGTATGCAAGCTCCATGCCATACCTCCAATAATACAAAGTAATAAACTAGCAACTATTAAAACAGTTTCAATTGGATTTTGTTGCATAATATAAAGCAGTGAAAAATCTTGTCTATATGTAGTATTTTGATAAATAATTGATTGCATCTTTTCTGATGGAATACTTATAATAGCTTTATTAAATATACCCAATAATTCCTGCTTACTTGGTTTAACTATACCAAAGCAAATACTCTGTGGCTCATAAGTCTGTGGAACTAAACGTACATTTTTGTACTTAGGTTGATTCATATAGTACTGTATAGAATAGCCTTCTCCATAAGTATAATCTACATCTCCCTTGTTGACGGCTTCTATACACTCTTCCAAAGTATCATACCATACAACATCTCCCTTAAAATAATTATCATAAATGATACCTTTAGGTAGAGCTAGACGCTTTCCATCCAAACTATTCTCATTTAATTTATTGTTAATCATCATAATGTATTGAGTAGAAACGAATGACCGAGACATAGTTACATTGTGTTTACGAGAATTTTCATAATCATAAATCATTCCTGCTACAATATCAATTTCATGATTTTCAGTCATTTTGTCCAAATCTTTTTGGGACTTTGCAGGTACCAGTTCAAATTTCAGTCCAGTTTTGTCAGATATATGATTCAATAAATCTATTGATATCCCTTTTAATTCGCCTGTTTTTTCATCTATGTTTTGAAATGGTGGCTTATTTAAAAGTACCCCAACTTTTAATGTATCTATATCTTTAATATATGTAGTTTCATCATCAGACAAAAGCATCTTATTATTTTCTGGTGTAAAATATTTTTCATATAGAGTAGTTGAAAAATATGGGTCTGTCTGTTCAATATTGTTAATTGCTGAGTTGAGCCTTTGAGTTAGGTCTGTATTACCTTTAGGTGTAATAAAATAGAATGGTTTTGGTGAGAATTTAGCTATAGTACGCACACCTTCTATTGGACTCATACTCACATTAAGCAGTGCATCTGCCTTACCATTCTTTAGTGCTTGTAACTGTTCTTCTTGTGACTTACAATATACTAATTTAGGTGATATTAAATTCATCTTGCAATATTCATTTAATTCTTTAAGCCTAGTATTAGAATTCTCTATTACAGCAATACGAATTTCTTTCATAGATTCTAAACTTATACTATCAATAGCTGTATTTTCATATAATACTTGCAATACTGTATTTACTACTCCATAACTATTACCTGCATAATTATACAATTTTTCCATCTGCTCATTGTATAACATGCCTCCCATTATATCAATCTCACCTTTTTCTAGCATTTTCATTAGTTTTGTAAGAATTTCATTTTCATCTCCAGATACTTGAACAAATTCATAATTCCATCCAGTATATTGCGCAATTTCCAACAAATATTCATATGTATATCCAGAGTATTTACCTTGCTTATCTAGTTCAGTTAGACCTTTTTGAATAGGATAAGCAACCCGAATAGTACGACTATCACTACCTAAAGCATTAACATTAAAAGGAAATATGCCAGAAGTGAATATAGACGCAATTACAATAATTAATAAAAGTAATTTTTTTGAATTCACTATACACTCCTCCATATAATTAAGATTTACAGTGCAAATTACTATATAAATTTTTAGATATGAAAAAATAGATTAGCATATAAAAGGATATAAAAATTTACTTAAAAATTTAAATATCCTTTTATATACAATATATCTAAATTATAACTGATTTATTTGATTATTACAATAAATTTGCTATATTAAATATATACATTCTCTCGTATTAATCGCTAGTATATAATACATTTTAAGTTCTATCTTATTTCAAATTTAGCACTATTTCTATTTACAGTTCTCTTATATTTTACACTTGGGTATCCCAATATAAATGAAGTTATAACTGCTTCATTATCATTCATTCCCAATAACTCCTTTAACTTTGGCTCTATATTTGATGCCATAACAAAAAATCCATTGTAACACATTCCTAATCCTTGAGAATAAGCCATAAGCTCCATATTAGATGCAGCTAATCCACCATCTACATATACACTTCCTCCTAAAGAAGTGTCACCAACAACTACCATAAGTAATGGTGCATCATAAAATAGAGAATCATATCCTTCTTCTTTATATCTTTTGTACATTCTCTTAAATGTATTTTTATACATAGAACGTACAGGGTCTTCATCATCAGTGTTTAATGCCAAGTTATAAAGCCCTTCTATTGCTAATTCTTTTACTTCTTTTAGTTTTTCTTTTACTAATATGTATCTTATAGGTTGTCTATTTCCACCTGTTGGTGTGTATCTTCCTGCTTCTACTATATTTTTTATTTTTTCTTCTTCTACCTCTATGTCTTTATAGCTTCTTATACTTCTTCTAAATTTGATGAAGTTTAGTAATTTTTCAGGCTCTAAATCAAATTTTTCATGATTGAATTCTAATACTTCATTTTTATCAAATCCCTGCATTTCTATTGCATCTGTTGGACATATCGCCATACAGTGACCACAGTTAATACAGAGAATATTTTTCACCTTTGCTTTATCTTCTTTAACTCTTATTGCAT
This sequence comes from Clostridioides sp. ZZV14-6150, assembly GCF_020657875.1. Taxonomy (NCBI): domain Bacteria; kingdom Bacillati; phylum Bacillota; class Clostridia; order Peptostreptococcales; family Peptostreptococcaceae; genus Clostridioides; species Clostridioides sp. ZZV14-6150. Next base: position 188,294 of record NZ_JAGWDA010000008.1, read on the forward strand.
TTACAAGGCAGTCTGACTCACACATGCCACATCCTACACATTTGTCTAAATTTATGTCTATCATTCCAGCTTATTCCTCCATTTTAAAATTTTCACTCTAGTATAAATCAAATAGTTGTCTAAGTCAATTTTTATTTTTTTAACAATATACAAGCTTTAATTTTTTAATTAATCTAAGAAATTTACACTGTAATCTTTCAATTTGCCATTATCATATATTATCTTTGCACTAAAAATTTTGCCTGTTTTAGCCCAATCTAAAAATAACCTGTCACCTTCCCACATATTTAAGTCAAATATTTTATCATTATCAACCCAAAGTAATTTGCCTTCTTTACAATCATCTAAATCTTTGCTAGATAAAGTTCCTTCAAATTCATCTGAAAAATACAAAAACATATACCAATCTTCTTCATCTTTAAATTTTGGAAAAGTTATCAATCCTTTATATGTTAATGACTTAATAGTAAGACCTGTTTCTTCTTTAACTTCTCTGATTATACATTCTTCAGGTGTTTCTCCCTGCTCAAACTTTCCACCAACACCTACATATTTACCTTCATGTACATCATCTTTCTTCTTATTTCTATACAACATTAAAGTCTTACCATCTTTTTCTATATAACAAATAGTCGTAAGTTTCATATAATTCGCCTTACTTTCTCTTTTCTATTTTTCATTTACTCATTTTCATTGTTTTCAAGTACATCACTAATATTCTTCATTGCATTAAGAGAAAGCTCAGCAAATTCATCAAATGGAATACCTATATCTTCTATACTTCTCATCGCATCTCTATTTACATTTGAAGCAAATCTTGTTTCTTTCATTCTTTTAATTACAGATTTTGTCTTTACACTTGTAAGTTTTTTATCTGGATAAACTAAAGCTATTGCAGTTATAAATCCAGTTATAGGGTCTGCTGCATATATAGCTTTTTCCATTAGGCTAGTTCTTGTAACTCCCATACCATCATGATGACCAAGTATTGCTCTATACATTTCTTCATCACCAAAATTTTCTTTTTTAAGAAGTTCTACAGTCGTTGTTGCATGACCTTCACAGATTTCTCCTGGCTTTCTTCCAACTATATCTGAATCCAAATCATGTAAAAGACCTGCAACTGCCCATTTTTCTTCTTTTTCTGGCTCTAGTCTTTTGGCTAAATCTTTCATAACTGCTTCAACTGCATAGCAATGTTTTCTCATTCTATCAGTTTCTAAATACTTAAATAAAATCTCTAAAGCTTCTTCTCTCATTTTCAGAAATCCCCCTGTTTTTTCATATATATGATATTTTTTTATATTAATATACATAAATTCAAGTTTTTTTATATATTTATGTATATTTTTCATGTTATATCTATTCTACACCTTTATAGTAGTGTCCTGCAACTGTTCCAATTTCGTCCAATTGCTTATATAAATTAGTAGCTTTTTCTCCAAGTTTATAATTATTGTTTAAAACCTCAATATGGGCTTCAATAACTTTTTTTACCATTTCACTATTTTCCACTGTAAAATCTATTCTAAATATATCTACTCCAATTTCATCTAATTCATAAAGATTGTCCAACATACAAGTGACCTTTGAATTGTAAATAGTGCTTCTACAGAATATATCTTGTGTTATCCTATAACTTGCATCTGTAAAATCTCTCAGAGCATAACTGCTCTCCTTACATTTAGCTACTCTCTTATCTTTTTTACAATCTCTAACAACAACCCCCATAGGACAGTATTCTGTGACCATCATAGGCGTATATCCATATATCACTGCTTCAATTTCTGCATCTGTATATTTTAACGTTTGTTCAATCTCACTTAAATTTAACTCTTGTGATAAACAAACCGTACTTGCTCCTACATCCCTAAAGTGATTTATACTTTCACTATTAAAAGAGTTCAAATAGCAATCTATATTTAGATTTTTATCTTTAAAATAATCCATAGAACCCCAATTGCCAACTTGAATTTTATTAAGCCCTTTTATGTTATCTAATACTTCAAACTGTTTGTATTCTCTATTTCTAATAATTCTTGGTGCTGAATAGATTAATCTATCTTCAAGACTAGGTGTTTCTTCACTTGAAGCCATTTCCAAAGCTTCAGATAACGTGTTTATATCTTCATAATAAATTAAATCTACATTATATTTTAGTACTGCTTCTAATTGCTCTAAATTCTTAACTTTAACTCTAAGTTTAGGAGTTGTATTAAATTCTTTATGTCGATTTATTTTAATTGGTCTGTATTTTAATTTGCTTTCCTTAAATTTTCTATCTTTTATCTTTATTCTTTCTTCATCCAAAAGCTCAATACAATCTCTTCTCATTTGATTTAATATACTTATAGGCATACTTACACCTTCATCTAAATCAATTTCTATATTTTTTAATTTATAAGGCGTATTTCCAAGTTTTTGAATCTGTGTTTCGATTTTTTCTTCACTTAAAGCAACCTTTATAGCTTTTTCAGCTACCTTTTCACCCTCTACAACTGCTTTATTACCACAAAAATCACTTATAGAAAGTACTGGTTTTTCACCCAATTTAATACTTACTTTTGCACTTATGTTAGTTTTTATAAGTTCTTTATCTTGCTGGAATGTAGACTGTACTTTGTCCATTAATTCACTGTCTGAAGTCTTGAATATAAGTTGATTTCTCTTTGCTTCCCCAATAAAGTCTAATTCGATTAAATCTCCTTTGTGTGCTATTGTAGTTATCTCTCCATCTTTTATAATTCTTCCAATAGTCCCTCCACCTAAGTTGATTCCATCCCCTTTTTTAAGGGTATTCTCTAGTATCACTCTAAGTCTCTTTGTTTTTCTATTATGGTCTAAAACTTTTCCAACATATAGACCTTGATTGTTAGGTCTATCAGAATTCATTATATCCTTACCAACTTCACCTAATATATATCCTTTAGTAAACTTTCTATTGAAGATAGTATACAAATTATTTATTATTTCCTCAGAAATATTTATTTTATTCCTACTTATAAACTCATTAATCGCTTCTCTATACCCTGAAACTACAGTAGCTACATATTCTGGCTTTTTCATTCTTCCTTCAATTTTTAGAGATAATACTCCTGCTTCGATTATTTTATCTAAATCTTCTATAGTACTTAAATCTCTAGGACTTAATAAATACTCTCCATTACTATTTACTACTTCACCTGTATTTATATCTATTAACTCATATTTTTGTCTACATGGTTGTGCACATCTACCTCTGTTTCCAGACCTGTTTCCTATCATACTACTCATAAGACATTGACCTGAATAACATACACATAAAGCCCCATGCACAAATACTTCTATATCTACAGTTGTATTTTCACAAATCCATTTTATCTCATCAACATTTAATTCTCTTGCCAAGACCACTCTATCAAATCCTACACTTTGAAGGTATTTTACATCCTCTAATGAATGAGCTACCATCTGAGTACTTGCATGTAATTCAAAATCAGGTAGTAATTTTTTTATAAGCCTTGCCATACCTATATCTTGAACTATTAATGCATCAATATCTATATCATATAAAAATTTTACATACTCGACAAAATCATCTATCTCATACTGTTTTATCAATGTATTTACAGTGACAAATACTTGTACTCCTCTTATATGACAATATTTAACAGCTTCAATCAGTTCATTTCTATCAAAGTTATTTGCAGATGCTCTAGCACTAAAGTCTTTTCCACCTAAGTACACAGCATTTGCTCCATTTTGTACTGCTGCTTTCAGTGAATCAAAAGAGCCAACTGGTGCAAGTAATTCTATTTTTTTCATATTTTTCTCCTCTATTTATACTTATTAGGTTAATATAATTATATCTATAACATAAATATTTACATTAAATTTATACACTATTTACTATATAAAGTATATCAAATAATGACTCCATTTTTTTATCAATTTACATTAAGTTAATTTTCATTAAATGAATCATCTTTATTGATAAACATAATTCCAAAGACTACTGCCAAAATAAAGAAACATATTAGGATTGATTTTTCTACAAAAATTCTTGTAAAAAAAGTACCTAAAATAGCTCCAAATATAAAGAATATAATAATAGAATAATACTGCAAACTCTTTTTTATCATAAAAATATTCTTAGTCTGTATATAATGAAATAATGTTTCTGTCGCACTTCTTAAATTTCCAGTACACATTGTAGTTGCAAAACTATTTCCATTTACCTTTCTAAAACTCTCTACTTGCATTGAAGAAATAAAAGAAATAGCAATATTTACAAACATATTAAATTGCCCTCTAGGTACAAAAGAAACCACAAGTATTGTAATCATTTCAATTATAACGATAACTTGACGCCAATGAATCTTAGAATTCTTTTTAAAGTACTTTCTTATTTTCTCTGCTATAAATACACCTAACATAAATGCCAAAATAGGAATCAAGTAATAAAAAGATTTTTTTATATTACCTTCTGCTATATTAAGTCCTAGTAAGACTATGTTTCCAGTCTGTGCATTAGCAAATACTTTTCCTCTTACTACATAAGTATAAATATCTAAAAATCCTCCTATTATCGCCAATAAGGCACATAAGAAGAATGATTCAGACATCTGGCTCTGTTTTGTCATATATAAACATCTCACTTTCTACTGATAGATACCAAATCAAAATTCTTTTAGATATCATTTTTTATTTTAATATTAAAATAAAATTTTATATTTGCATACAATGTATACACTAGTTATATATACATTATATGTTATTTATATTTATTATTTATAAATTAAAAGAAGCTGTCTCAAAAAACAAGAGACAGCAAATCTTTTAATTTATTCCACGTTTTTTACATCATTATTTAACCCTGTACATTTTAGCTGTAAATCATAAGCCTTGTTTTGAAACTCAGAAGCTAAATTTTCAGCTATAGTAGCTCTTTCATTTGATTCTTCAAGCTGAGCAGTTAACTCTTCTATCTTGTTTTTATAAGCATCTAACTCGGCTTTAGAGCCTTCTGTTGTATTACTAAGTTCAAATATTTCTTGCTTTTTATTCTCTATAATCTCAATTAACTCTTTCATTTTAGCTTCAGTTTCACGATTTTCTGCTTCTTTCTCTGCTATTGTAAGTTTTAAAGATTTGATTTCTAATTGAAGCTCTTCGTTAGATGAACCAACCTTCTTGCTCAATTCTTCATTAGCTTTAATCAACCTCTCATTTTCATCTGAACATTCAAATAAAAGGTCTGATATATTTAATGCAGTTAATATTGCAGCAACTGATAAGCTTAGTTTCGGGTTTTGACGTGTTATCTTATCCATTTCTTTATCAACAAAATCAGCAATACTAATCATAAACTTCTCTGACTTGTCTCCAACCATTGGATACTCAACGCCATGGATTTTCACCATTACTTTGTTCATCCTAACCTCCCACGACATTAGTTGTTAATTTGATCTTAAGTTAGCATTCAATTTTTCGCTTAATTCACTTAATATCTTATCATGCACCTTAGCTACTTCTTCATCTGTTAGAGTCTTATCTTTGCTTCTATAAGTTATTGAATATGCAATTGATTTATATCCAGCTTCTATTTGAGAACCTTTGTAAACATCAAATAATTTGTAGCTTTCTACTAATCCTTGACCATTTTCCTTTATTATATCTTCTATTTGCTTTACAAATACATCATCCTTAACAATAAGAGCTATATCTCTTGATGTAGATGGATATTTTGGTAATGGCACATAATTCTTTGTTCTATCAGAATTATCAAATACAAAATCAATATCTATTTCAGCAACATAAACTCTTTGACCTAGATTGTAGTTTTCTATAACATCTGGATGCAATTCACCTAATGTACCTACATATTTATTATTATACACTATTTTAGCACATCTACCAGGGTGGAAGGTAGTATTATTATCTTGAGGTTCAATTTCATAATCTTTGAATCCTACATTAATAAGTACAGTTTCTATAGTTCCTTTTAATGCAAAGAAATCTACGTCCTTGCCATACATACCTACACACATTCTATTTACTTCCATAGGAAGTTCTGAATCTTGTGGTATGAATATATGTCCACACTCAAATGCTGATACTTCTTCTATTTTATGAGATACATTAGTTGATAAAACATCTAACATATTTGGTATTAAAGTAGTTCTCATTACAGAAGTTTCTTCTCCTAATGGGTTCATCAACTTAACAAAATTTCTCTTTATATTACCTTCTGGTACTCTTATCTTGTCAACTCCCTTAGGGCTTACAAATGAATATGTTAATATTTCGTTTAATCCTACAGCAGTTGAATTATTTTTTAGTGCTTCCATGAATTTTTGTTTTGAAGTTTTAACTCCTGCTGTTGTATTTCCTTCTAATTGTACAGAAGGTATATTTTCAAATCCATAAATTCTAGCTATTTCTTCCCATACATCAGCTTCTTGTTCCATATCTGTTCTGAAACTTGGTACATCTACTTCTAGCTTATCATCAGCAATTAAATTACATTTAAATTCTAATGATTCTAAAATTCCTACAAACTGTTCCATTGGAACATCTACACCTAAAAGATGGTTGATTCTTTGAGGATTTACCACCAATTTTTTAGGTTCTGGTTTATTTGGATATACATCAACAGTTCCTTTTAATACTTTTCCTGCTCCTAACATCTCAACAAGTTGTACAGCTCTATTTGCTGCTATTTCTGCAAGATTAGGGTCTAAGGCTTTTTCATTTCTTGAAGATGCTTCTGACCTAATTCCCACTTTTTTAGCTGTCATTCTTATGTTTTCTGGTTTGAAATTGGCACTTTCGAAAAGTACAGTCTTTGTCTTATCAGTTATTTCTGAGTTTGCACCACCCATTACACCAGCTAGACCAAGTGACTTTTCTCCATTTGTTATAACTAACATATCTTTGTCTAATGTTCTTTCAACATCATCTAGTGTTACAAGCTTTTCTCCGTCTTTAGCAGTTCTTACTACTATTCTTCCTGTTTCTACTTGGTTTATATCAAAAGCATGAAGTGGTTGACCAAGCTCTAACATTACAAAGTTCGTTATATCAACTATGTTGCTTATAGGTCTTACACCTGCTTCTGTAAGTCTTCTTTGCATCCAGTATGGAGAAGGTTCTATTTTTACATCAGTTACCATTCTGGCAACATATCTTCTACATAAATCTGGATTATCTATCTCAACTTTGAAGTCTATTTCTTCATCACTTTCTTTTACTTCTATTTCAGGATATTTTACTTTTGTTCCTATAGTTGCAGCTGCTTCTCTAGCTATACCCATCATACATTTGCAGTCAGGTCTGTTTGAAGTTAATTCAAAATCTATTAAAGCATCATTTAATCCTAAAACATCTTTTACATCTTTTCCTAATTCATAAGAGTCTTCGTGGTCTAAAATATATATACCACCTCTTTTGTATTCTTCAATATAATGTTCATCTATACCTAATTCAGCTGCTGAACACATCATACCATCTGATAATTCCCCTCTGAAGTCAGTTTGTGTAATTTCAACTCCTCCAGGTAATTTAGAACCATTTACAGCTACTGGAATATAATCTCCTTCTGATATATTTGTAGCTCCTGTAACTATTTGAACAACTTTATCTCCAACATCTACTTTAGTTACAACTAACTTATCAGCATTTGGATGTTGTTTTATTTCTAAAATCTTTCCAACTAATATATTTTCTACTTCTTCACCATAATAATCTATTGTTTCAACTTTAGTTCCTGTCATTGTCATTTTATCAGCGAACTCTTTTACATCCATGTCTATATCAACATAGTCTCTAAGCCATTTTAAAGATACTAACATCTACACACCCTCCTAATTAAAATTGATTTAAGAATCTCATATCATTTTCGAATAATAATCTAATATCATCTATTTCATATTTAAGCATTGCAAGTCTTTCAACCCCAACTCCAAATGCAAATCCACTGTAAACTTCTGGGTCTATTCCACAATTTCTAAGTACATTTGGATGAACCATACCTGAACCTAATATTTCTATCCAACCTTCATACTTACACATTGGACAACCTTTACCACCACATTTGAAACAAGTAACATCAACCTCTGCACTTGGTTCTGTAAATGGGAAGTTATGAGGTCTAAACTTAGTTTTGATATCAGAACCAAACAATTTTTCAACGAAGATATCCATAGTTCCTTTAAATTCTGCCATAGTAACATCTTTTCCAACAACAAGCCCTTCTATTTGATGGAACATTGGTGAATGTGTCGCATCTGGTGAATCAAATCTAAAGCATCTACCTGGTGCTATTACTTTAATTGGTAACTCTTGACTTCTCATAGATCTTACTTGAACTGGAGACGTTTGAGTTCTAAGTAATACACCATCATTGATATAGAATGTATCACTCATATCTCTTGATGGATGGTCTTTAGGAGCGTTTAATGCATCAAAGTTATTTTCTACTGTTTCAACTTCTGGACCTTCTGCTATAGAGAATCCCATTCCGATAAATATATCTGTTACTTCATCTATAATTTGAGTTATTGGATGTTTCTTTCCAACTTTTAATACTTTTCCAGGTTGAGTAACATCTATTACTTCTTCTCTTAATTTTCTTTCTTTTTCAATAGCATTTATTTCTTCTTTTTTAGAATTTATGCTAAGTTCAATATTCTCTCTTACATCATTGGCAACTTTTCCAACTACTGGTCTTTCTTCAGCAGATAATTTACCCATCTCTTTAAGTATGGCAGTTATCTCACCTTTTTTTCCTAAATACTTAACTCTTAAACTTTCTACACTTTCTATGCTTTGTGCCTCTTTTATTTCAGCTAAAGCTGCTTCACGTAAAGCAAGTAATTTTTCTTGCACACATATCACCCTTTCGTTTTTTTGTATAAAAAAAGCCCCTCAATCCCTGTCTAGGGACGAAAGGCTATAGTTTCGCGGTACCACCCTAGTAGTTTAACAATCTAAAAATCATCAAACCACCTCTAACAAACTTAACGCGTTTTTCACGTCAAAGCCTACTATCAAATTTCAGCTTTGTTACTCCAGAGGGAACTTCTCCTGACCTCTTAGAAAACACTCCCAGCCTCGGTGTTTATCTCTTTACTAAGTTTAATCAAAATACTTTCCTCTTTCATTGCATTTACAATATTATATTGTTTATTTTAGTATTATATCATTTATATCTACATTTTGTGATTATCTTATTGTGACTATTTTAAAGTACAATCACATAATATTTTTATCAATCATTTTTAAAATATATTGACTATTTTTGATACTCTACTATTTAATTCAAGATTATAACACGACATTATATTTATTACAATACATTAAATTAAGTATTTTTTTATTTCATACATCAGTATAGCAGAACTTATTGCGGCATTTAACGACTCAGCTTTGCCATATATAGGTATTTTAACCAAAATATCAGATTTTGATACAAGCTCTTCATTTATCCCATTTGCTTCGTTTCCTATCACCAAAGCTACTTTTGAGCCATAGTCTATTTTGTCATAAAAATTATCTGTATTTAAATAACTTGAAACTATATTAAACCCTTGTGATTTAAGTACATCTACAGTCTCATCTTGTAGGGAATTAACTATATTCATATCAAAAATAGAACCCATAGTTGACCTAATTACCTTTGGATTGTATATATCGACACATCCCTTTAGTGCTATTATTGCATCTACTCCAGCAGAGTCAGCAGTCCTTATTATGGTCCCCATATTTCCTGGGTCTTGTATTCTGTCTAAAATCAATACAAACTTATCTTTTTCATTTATACTTTCTTTTAAATTTTTTTCCTTAAATGAAACTACACCTATTATACCTTGAGTATTTTCTGTGTCTACAAGTTCTTTAAAGTTTTTATTAGTAGTCTTATATACATTTTTGTTTTTTTTATCTAAGTTTTCTAATAGTTCCACGTGTTCCTTTTTATTTTCAAAGTCCTCATTGATAAATACATAATCAAGATTTGCATTACATTCAAGTGCAAGCACTACTATTCTGTACCCTTCTATTATGAAATTTGACTCTTTTGTTCTATTTTTTGACTTTAACAGTGCTTTAGTATATTTTAATTTTTCATTATCCTTACTGCTTATAGTTGTAATCATTTTATCTAAATGCTAACTTAATATTAGCACAACCTCCTTATCATTCTTTATCCTACTTTTAAAATCTTGATTTCGATTAAAACTCTATTCTCAATTAAAATAAAAATAGTATCATATAACTATTCATAATTATATGATACTATCTACTTTCATTGCAATCAAATATATCTTAAATAATAAACTATCTTCTTCTAATTATACCCTTATTTCCAGATGTAATAGCTGTTATGCTAGTATTTTGACCAATTATAACCAATATACTTCCAGCTGTAAGTTCCTCATCAGGAGAAGGTGTCACATTTATATTTTTACCAGTCTTGATGGCAAGCACAGTTATCTCATATCTAGCTCTAAGCTCAAGTTCTACAAGTGTTTTACCAACCCAATCATTTGGAGTTACGATTTCAACAATTGAATATTCTGGGTCAAGTTCAATATGGTCTAATATATTGTCAGAAACTAAATTATGTGCAACTCTTACTCCCATATCTCTTTCTGGGAATACAACTCTATCTGCACCAATCTTATAAAGAACTTTGGCTTGTAATTCATCTTTTGCCTTACATATTATCAACTCTACGCCCATTTCTTTGGCTATAAGAGTCGCCATTATAGATGCTCTTATATCAGAACCTATTGCAACTACTGCTACATCAAAGTTACCTAGACCCAATGATCTTAATGCTTGTTCCTCAGTAACATCCACTATAAGTGAATGCGTTACTTTATCAGATATACTTTGGACTGAATCTTCATTTTTATCTATTGCCATTACTTGATGTCCTAAAAGATGCATAGTAGATGCAACTGAACTTCCAAATCTCCCACACCCAATGACTATATATTGCTTCATCTCGAAACTTCCTCCCTAACACACAATTTGTATAATATCTATTAAATTAACTTTTATATAGATAAATTAATTTAATTTTTATATTTAATATTTTTGTTTTATTTGATTAATCATATCTAAATTTATTTCCTAGATTATTACTATCATTAGTTAATTTATTTAATTAATCACATCTAAGTTTATTTTCCTATATTATATATCATTATTAATCAATTTATCTCATAAATGGTACTCTATCCAACCATAATCTTCCCTTCTGCGTATCTAACTGGCTGACTCTTTCTTTTCCCTCCAGAAAGTATAGCCATAAATAAAGTAAGAGAACCAACTCTCCCCATAAACATAAAGATTATTATTATAACCTTACCTAAAGCATTTAGGTTTGAACTTCCAGCTAAACTTGAACCAACTGTAGCTAGTGCTGAAGTAACCTCAAATGCTGATTGAACTAGCGTAAACTTAGGTTGAGTTATTGAAATAATCAAAGTTCCAAAAATAACTGCGGATATACTAATTACAAATATCCCTAGAGATTTTTTTATAGTTGCTGGAGCTAGTCTTCTCTCAAAAGCTTCTATATCAGATTTTCCTGATAAAAAACTTCTAACTGTAATTATTAATACTGCTAATGTTGTTGTTTTGATACCTCCACCAGTAGATGCAGGTGATGCTCCAATAAACATCAAAATTATCATTATAAATATACTACTTTCTCGTAAAGTAGCTAAATCAAGTGTATTAAAACCAGCCGTTCTTGCTGTTACTGATTGAAATATCGCTGATAATATTTTCCCTTTTACAGGTAATTCTGCCATAGTGGCCTTTTGGTTAAACTCTATAAGAAAAATAAATATTGCACCTACTAAAATAAGTATTACAGTTGAAAATAAAACAACTTTAGAATGCACATTTAATTTTGAAAATCTTTTTTTTCTTACAATATCAAGGACAACTGGAAATCCTAATCCACCTAACACTATAAGTGCGCAAATAGTCATTGATACTGTAACATTGTTTACATAAGAATTTAGCGATGTAAATGGCCCACTTACACTACCCATTAAATCAAATCCGGCATTACAAAACGCTGATATTGCATGAAATATGCTATACCATATTCCTCTAGATAAACCAAATTGTGGAATAAAGACAGTTGATAAAACTAGTGCACCTATTCCCTCTATTGTTATAGTTATTATTAATACAAATCTTGTAAGTCTTACTAGCCCTGATAAATCTGCTTGGTTTAATGATTCTTGTATCAATAATCTTTCTCTTAGTTGTATTTTTTTTCGTGCCATAAGTGAAAACATTGTAGCTACGGTCATAAATCCAAGACCACCAATTTGTATCAATGTTATTATTACTATCTGTCCAAATAAACTCCAATAAGTTGCTGTATCTACCATAACGAGACCAGTAACACAAACCGCTGAAGTAGCTGTAAATAGAGCATTTAATAAGCCTATACTCTCTCTACTCTGTGACGATATCGGGAGTGTTAACAATATGGCTCCAATTAAAATAATTGCTGCAAACCCAGATACCATTATTTGAGTAGGTCGCATTCCATCTGCGTAGAGAATAAGTCTTCTAACTATTGTTTTCAACTTTCTTTATACCTCCTTAACATAAAATCATTACTGTTAAGACCTTTAATTTGTTTATTTTTAGAGCTTTCCTCTAAATTATTATTCTATTATAGTATAAATATTGTATAAAGACAATGATATGAATTTTTATAATTTTTGTTTGGAATATTGCAAATTTTTATATATGTCTTTTAATTTCAATTACATCAAAAATTCCTATATTTTTTGCATATAATAAGTATAATATTAGAATAGTTTTTCGCATTTTGTACTTAAAATTTATTTATCATTTTACCAATACAATTTTCATATACTTTTTTGAAGTTAAGTTTTTATATTATTTATAATCTTGTCCATATTTTTGTATTAAATTTTCTTAATATGCATTTTTTATATTTAATATAGTAAAATAACTAATAACTATATCCATGATTGGAGGATTTCTATGATTAAATCCAAGAAAAGATTATTTATTTCTCTAATTTTAATTGTAATTTTTATTATATTTGCATTATACATAAAAAATTATACTAATGATTCAAAAAAAGATTCAGTTAGAGGAACTATTCCTTTTGAAAAAATGGAATATAAGCGTCCTGATATAAAGTCAGTATGCGAAAATATTAACACATATAACGACAAACTTTTAACATGTAAAAATGCCAAAGAGCAATTGAACGTATTTAATAATGTCGATAAGATTTACCAAGACTTCTATAGTACACTTACTATAGCAAAACTTAGAAACAATATAGATTCATCAGATGAATTTTACTCTAAGGAATACAAGTACCTTATGAGTAAATCTGTGGATGTTGACATGGCATACAAAGATTTTCAGGATACATTTGTAAATTCTAAGTTTTCTAAAGAACTAAAAAAAGAAATTGGAAAAGATGGATTTAATTATTTAAAAAACATTGGAAAGCTTAATTCAGAAGAAGTCGAAAACCTACTTAAAAAAGAGCAAGACTTAGTTGTTAGATATGAAGACTTATTATCTAAGTCTACTGTATCAGTAGATGGAATGGAAATAGATTTTGAAGAAGCTATGTCAAAACCCAATCTTAGTTATGAAGAATATGTAAAAATTTATTCAGATTACTTAAAAAAATACAACCCTATATTTGGTAATATTTTTTTAGAGCTTGTGCAGACGAGAACTGAGATAGCAACTAAACTAGGTTTTAAGAATTATACCGATTATGCTTATTTAAATTTAAATAAAGATTACTCCCAAGAGGATGCAAGAAAATTTAGAAGTGAGGTAAAAGAGTATATAGTTCCATTATATATGAAAGTTACATCACAACCTTCTGACTCTTCTATTTATATTAAGGCATATAAGAATCGTTCATTTAGAAAATTTGATAAAGTACTTGAAGATATATCTCCAAAATTAAAAGAGTGTTTTAATTACATGAAAAAATATGACTTATACGATTATTCTTCTGGAAAGAACAAATCACCTGGAGGTTATACTACTTATATAAACAAGTACAAAGCACCCTTTTTATTTAATACATGGGACAATTCTTTTTTAGGTGTTACTAGCTTTGCCCATGAGTTTGGTCATTTTTATAATTACTACAACAGTATTAACTTAAATAATACGATACAGCCAAGTATTGATATATGCGAAGTTCATTCTACATCTTTAGAAATTTTATTTTACAAGTATTTTGATGAATTCTTTGGGAAACAATCTGAAGCCATAAAAAAGGAACACTTATCGATTGTTTTAAATACTATTATTGATGCTTGTCTTTACGATGAGTTTCAAGAAATTATATATAAAAACCCATATATGAGCTTAAATGATATCAATAAACTATTTTTTGACTTAGAAGAAGAATATGGAGTATCTAATAAGATACTTAAAGACAAAAATGCTCCATTTTGGATACTTGTATCTCATAACTTCCAAGTTCCTTTTTACTATTTAAGTTATGGCCTTGCATCTGATGTATCTCTTCAAATATGGGAGTTATCACAGGATGACTATAGAAAAGCTGTTGATGTATACATGGATTTTTTAAATCAAAATACAGATGCAGGATTTAAAGATGTAGTAGAAAAAGTTAATCTACAATCTCCTTTTGAAAGCGGAAACTTGGAGGAAATAAGCTCAGCTTTATACGATTATTTTGGTCTAGAGAACCCTCTTGAATTAGAAAATGCTTCTTAACATTTAATAATAAAAACGTCAGAAATTTTATAAGCCTTTGCTTTTATTACTTCTGACGTTTTGTATATTTGCCCCGTTAGATTAATATTTTTTTATGTACATAATTAAAAGAATTATAGTAATCAATAAAAACACACCTGTAAAAATAGCACTATTCATGTGAAATTTAATAGAACTTGTATCTGTTACCTTGTTATTTCTAATCCAAAAACCACAAATCATAGTTGAAATAAAAAATAAAGCAGTAATAATACTTGCACCAATAGTTATAAGTTTCATTTTACATCATCCCCTTTGATAATATTTTCTATTAAAATATCAATAAAATTATCTCTCTGATGTTTAACTTTTATATTTGTACCACTATATAATTGAAATGATTCTGGTGATAAAGCCACCATTTGTATAGGTAAAATAATTTGTAAGGCAATAGTTCTTAAACTCATTTCGTCTTTTTCGTCCCCAAATATATTACGAAGTATAGGAATGATAGCAAGTTGTGCCTGCATATTTCCATTGATTATACATTGATTCAATATAAAAGGTAGTACCTTATCATAATGTATACCAATATCACACAGTCTCTTCAATAAATCCTTTAAGTTCTCAACAGAATCTAGAGTATATACACTATCATACGATAACTCTGTTATTATATTTGACATTGTATCTCCTATTGCTATACTCAATAAATTATCTTTAGTCTTAAAATGATAATTTATTAATCCAACTCCAACCCCTGCACGTTCAGCAATTTGACGAACTGTAATCTTATCAACATCCTCTACTTCTTCTAAAATCCTTAATGTAATTTCAATTATACGCTCTCTCGCATCTTTATCTTTTTCTTTATTTATCATAACATACCTCCAAAACATTTACATTTTTTGTTCTGAACACGTTCAGTATAATGGTTTTTTTATTATATGTCAATATATAATTTTTAGTTGACTCTACCACTATGATATGGTTTATATTGAGATTGAGCTCAAAAATAATACCTTTATAAAGGAGATATAAATATGTTTAAGATAGGCGATTTTTCAAAACTTAGTAAAATTAGTATTCGCATGCTACGTCACTATGATGAAATTGGACTTTTAATACCAACTCATATAAATAAAATTAATGGTTATAGATACTACAGTGCAAATCAACTTTCCACTACAAATAGAATCCATGCCTTAAAAGATATGGGATTTAGCTTATCTTCTATCAAAGAAATTTTGACGGAATACAATGATAGAGAAAGCTTGATAAGGTATTTAAATATCCACCATTCTCAAGTAAGAGAACATCTAGAAGACACGCAAAAAAAACTATTAAAAATAGAAACTACTATTGAGAGAATTGAAAGGATTGATATTATGAAAAATTATGATGTAACTATAAAAGACTTTGCTCCAAAATATATGATGACTTTAAGAAGAACTATACCTACTTATCAAGATGAAGGAATGCTATGGCATCAATTATGCTCAGAAACAAAAGGGCATAATGTACAAGTTGATGTTCCTAACTATTCTAAAGCAGTCTTTTATGATGTTGGGTATAAAGAAAATTATGTTGATGTTGAGATACAACTTGCTGTATCTGGAAATTATAAAGATACTGAAAATGTTAAGTTTAGAACTGTTCCAAGTGTAACTGCTGCAACTGCTATTGTAAAAGGAAACTTCAATCAACTTACAGATGCTTGTGAGGCTATTGGTAATTGGATATCTGACAATAACTATGATGTAGATGGCCCTATGTTTAATATTTATCATATAGGACCTGGTCAAGACAGTAATTCTGATAATTGGGTAACAGAAGTATGCTTTCCAGTTAGAAAAAAATAAGTTTCAATGATGTTTTATTTATGTAATATTTGTATTCTAGCTCTTGTTGTACTTCTTTATAAGTCTTTTAAACATAGATTCATACTTTAAGTACTACTTTTGAATAAACATCCCAATTAATGACTAAGAAATTGCTATAACCATCAATTACAATCGGCTTTAGATTCTTTCGTTTTTTCAAACTTTGCTAGAATGTCTGACAAGCTTCCTAACTAATAGGAACTTGTTAGACCTCACATTTTATTTCTTCACTGAGTATAAATATCCTTTGTTAAACTTACAAACTAGCGAATAATATTTATTTTTATTCTAATATCTTATTTTCCAAACATCGAACTACTAATAGCAAAAGTGTATTTTTTCATAGCATTGTTAACTACTCTATTGAAAGTACCATATTCACATTCTCACCTTCTGGATAATTACCTTGACCCCATTTACCGAAATGTTTCCCATAATAATCTTTAGGATTAAAACAATCACTTACCACAAAACCACATTTTTCATAGGCCTTTATAGCACGAGGATTTTTAATCCATGGTCGAATAATAAATGTGCCTATCTCATAGTCTCTAGTCAAGCTGTCAATTAACAACTTCATAGCTTTTGAACCAATCCCCTTACCAGTATATTTCATTGAACGCAACCACATATCTAGCTCCATATTAGGTATCTTCCCATCATTGTATGCATGAGAAATGGTCCCCACAATTTGATTATCATATTCTATAAGCAAGTATTTATTAAGACCAGGAGTACTACTAAAAAAGTAAGATTCTTCATCATGAATGTCAGACCAGTCAAAATCCTCTTTATTATCAAACATTGACTTCCATATCTCATCTTCCTCAAATGCCATATCATATATTAGTTTTCTATCAGAATCTTCAGCTTGAACTACTCCACCTTAATTACCTTCGGTAATGTTTGAAGGTGGATATTCCTATTCGATAGCACTTTTGCACTAAGCATTCATAGGCTCTAAGGGCTGTTCCATCCCCACTAATCTTAATCCTTCTTTTAGTATATTTATGCTGGCATTTATATCTCTGTCATGCTGTGTATGGCACTCTGAACAAACCCACTTTCTAAGTGATAAGTTTTTTACATCTTTATTTCTATGAGCACATACACTACATAACTGACTTGATGGATATGTATTTCCTATTACAGAAATTAATCTCCCATACCAAGTAGCTTTATACTCAAGTAACCTTCTAAATTCATACCAACTAACTTCACTTATTGCACCTGCTAATTTATGATTCTTAATCAT